>CAZOTZ010000066.1:0-8852 GCA_964582875.1 uncultured Aquificales bacterium
TGTTTTGTCTGAACGTAGTGGGATATAAAGGAACAAAATGGAAGAAAAAGAAAGGTTAGTGGTTTGTGAACCAGTGATGCTTTAAGCCTTTGCAAAACAGCCTTGGCAGTCTGACGAGAAACATGCGACCACGGGCACTGAAAAACGCAAGGTAACATTTTGTATTCAAACTAAGTCGTTGGATGTGAAGGCCACGCACGGACAACACCTCCTTGTTTTGTCTGAACGTAGTAGGATATAAAGAATAAAATACACAAATATAATGTTAGGATATTTACATACATTTCATAAGAAACAAACAGATTTATGGGAAAAATTCTTAAAACAGTTTTAAACAGAGTAGAAGGAGAAATAGAGTTAAAACTTATATGGGAAAAAGGACGTATTAAAGATGTCTTTATAATAGCCCCAAATTTCAGAGGATTTGAGTTTATTCTTGAAGGAAAAAATCCTTTAGATGCCTTAGTGATAAATCCAAGGATATGTGGTATTTGTGGACACGCTCATCTGATAGCTACAGTTAGAACCCTTGAAGCTTTATATGAGGAAACAGGAGAGAGAATAGAGATATCTCAAAAAGCAGAACTTATAAGAGATATCACCTTAGGTGCTGAAATAGTGCAGAACCATATAAGATGGTTTTATATGTTTGTTTTACCTGATTTTCTAAAGTTAGAAAAATCATCAAAGAAACTGAAAAAATTTGAACCTATCAAAGGTATCCAGTGGAGAAAAGCCTTAGATGCAAGCTCAAAAATAGTGAAGCTAATCGCAATCTTTGGTGGACAATGGCCTCACACATCATACGCAATTCCTGGAGGTGTGGTTTCAGACCCAACGACCTTTGATATAACTGAGGCAATAGCTATAACAGATAGCCTTATAAAATTTTTTGAAGAAAATATAGTAAAAATGCCAACAGACAAATATCTTTCAACTAAAACCTTGAATGAGTTCCTAACAAAATCTAAAAATTCAGACCTCGCAACCTTCCTAAAAATCTCATTAAAAAACAATCTCCATAAGCAAGGAAAAGCTTATCATAGATTTTTAACTGTGTGTGATATGAACCCTTCCATATCAAAAGGAATAACCAAAAGAAAGAAAAAAGATTTTGATGTATCAAAGGTTCAAGAAGTGGATAGTTTTTCGTATCTTACAGAAAAAGGGATAAAGTATGATAATAAAAGATATTCATGGGCAAAAGCAGTTAGATATGACGGACTACCTTATGAAACGAGTCCCCTTGCAAGAAGAGTAAATAACAAGGATGAACTTTTTTTAAATCTCTTAACTGAATATAAAGATAGCTACATTGTTAGAACATGGGCCCGGGTTGATGAAATTATAAAAATACTTCTTTCCATAAAAGAGAAACTGAACCATATAGATATTTCTCAACCTTCTTATATAAAACCAAAAAAGGACATAAAAAATATAGAAGGAAAAGCTACAGGTTTTTGTGAAGCAGCAAGAGGTTCTCTTATACACCAGGTAGAACTCAAAGAAGGGAAAATAAAACATTACAACATAATAACCCCTTCTACATGGAATTTAGGACCAAGGTGTGAAAAATACCTTTCTCCAGCAGAAAAGGCAATAAAAGGGCTTGACAGTCAACTACTTGCAGAAATCGTTTTACGGAGTTTTGATGTCTGTTCTGTCTGTACAACCCATTAGTAATTGAAGAATGAATAAACATTCATTAATATAGATATTAGTTAAAAAATAAAGTAGGTGCGAATATGCATATTCCTGATGGTTATCTGTCCCCTGAAACGTATATACCAGCTTACGCTATTTCTATTCCTCTTTTTGCTTATGGGCTAAAAAAACTAAAGAAAACTCTAAATGAAGAAACCCTTCCATTACTTTCAGGACTTACAGCTTTTTCTTTCCTGATAATGATGCTGAATATTCCTATTCCCGGTGGAACAAGTGGTCATGCAATTGGAACAGCTGTTTTATCTTTGATTTTTAATCCGTGGGTTGCCTTTATATCTGTTAGTTTAGTCCTGCTCATTCAAGCTCTTTTGTTTGGAGATGGTGGAATAACATCGTGGCCTATCAACTCTATAGCTATGGGGTTTATTGCTTCTTTTATAGCTTATTATTCATATAAGCTCCTTTCAAAAATAAATAAAAACTTAGCTCTTTTCTTTGCAGGATGGAGTTCTATCGTTGCTTCATCTTTTTTCATTGCTATAGTACTTGGTATACAACCTTATATAGCTCATGACCCTTCAGGAAAACCTTTGTTTTTCCCATTTGACTTGAAAATAACAGTACCGGCACTTGTTTTTTCACACATGCTTTACTTTGGAGTAGCTGAGGGAATTTTCACTGTTCTTGTAATAAAGTTTTTGACAAAGAATAAAGAGTTGTTGAGGTTAGCCCAAAATGAAACTTAAAGTTTTTGTTATTATTCTGGTTTTATTTATTCTACTTCCCCTTGGGATTATGACAGATTATTCTGCATGGGGAGAATGGGAAACAGAGTTTTTCCAGAAGGTATTAGGTTTTGTTCCTGAAGGTATAAAAAATGCTATTCATATTGAAGCTCCTTTTCCTGATTACACCCTAAAAGGTTTTAATCCAATTGTTTCTTACTATATATCTGGTTTAATAGGTGTAGTTTTAATATTTGGATTTTTTTACTTACTAAAGCTATGGATAAGTAATGAAAGATAAGATTTTTCTTGTTTTCTACATTTTTTCTGTTCTTATTTTGACAAATGTTCATAATATCCACTTTTTTTTAATATTTCTTTCAATCTTAATCCTTTTTTCTGTGAAAGATTTTCTTTTCATACTGAAAAAAACTGTTGTGTCTCTGCTTTTTTTTAATGCAGTTGTGTCAATTACATATGTCTTCATATCTGTTCTTAGAAATGAAGATTGGATTGACTTTATTACTTTGTTTAACTTGAGGGTTTTTTCTTTAACATACCTTACATTTTTCTTCTTAAAAAATGTAAATCTTTTTAAGGCTTTTTCTTTTTCAAAAACTGCTATGTTTTTACTTACACTTTCTTACAGCCAGATAAACAACTATATAAAGGTTTTTAATGACTTTAAACTTGCTTACAGGAGCAGGCTAATATCTAAAGAAAAAAAGGAAAACAGGTATAACTTTATAAAATCTGTTTCTGGATACTTTCTAAGAAAAAGTGTTTCTTCTTCCTACGAAAAGACACAGGCTCTAAAATCAAGGGGATTTTTCAATGATTGAACTAAATAATGTTTGTTTTAGATACAATGAAAAAGAAGTATTGAAAGATATTTCTCTAAACGTTAAAGAAGGGGAAAAAGTTGTAATACTTGGAATAAATGGTTCAGGAAAATCTACACTTTTAAAAATCATAAATGGTCTAATCTTTCCACAAAAAGGAAAGTATTTATATAAAGGTGAGGAAATCACAAAAAAGAAACTAAAAGAAAGTTCTTTTAATAAAAAATTTAGAAAAGAAGTTGTTCTACTTTTTCAAAACCCTGATAGTATGCTTTTTAATCCAACTGTTTACGATGAAATAGCTTTTGGATTAAGACAGTTAGGGGAAGATGAAAAAAACATTGATGAAAAAGTAAAACATTGGGCTGATAAGTTAGGAATATACCATCTCCTTGATAAAGAGCCTTTTAACCTGAGTGGAGGAGAAAAACAGAAAGTCTGTCTTGCTTCATTATTGATTATAGAACCTGAAGTATTACTTCTTGATGAACCAACTTCAAATTTAGACCCAGGGTCTACAGGGTGGCTTATAGATTTTCTTTATGAGCTTGATAAAACTATTATAACAACTACGCATAATCTCAGCCTTTCCCTTGAACTTGGAAATAGAGGTATTGTTTTATCTGAGGAAGGCAAAATTATATATGATGGAAATCTTGAGGAGTTTTTAAAAAACAAAAAGAAACTGATTGAAGCAAATCTTATACATACCCATAAACATAGACATAAAAATATAGAGCATTCCCACTACCACATCCATCCTGATTACGATTAAAAAAAAGGTTGACTATGAAAGAAAATTCATTCAGTATAAAATAAATGAATGATTATTCATTAGGAGGGTAGTTATGAACTTTGCTGACAGGGAACGTTTGAGAGCCCTTTTTACAAAACCCACCAACTACATAAACACGAACAAAGGTAAAGAGTACTACGACAAACTTTACAAGAAAATGGAAAAAAGACTTGCTGAACTAAGGGCTCAGGAGCCAGTAAGAGAAACAGAGCTTAAATTCATGGAACTACTTGAGACATGGGAGCTGTCAAGAAGGGATTTCTTAAAATGGGTTTCTGCAACAACAGCAATGCTTATGCTTCCTCCACAGTTTGAACCCCTCGTTGCACAGGCAGCAGAAGTCATGAACAGGGTTCCTATTATATGGATAAATATACAGGATTGTGCTGGGAACTCAGAAGCTTTACTTCGCTCTTACTCTCCAACTGTTGATGAGCTGATTTTAGATTATCTGTCTGTTGAGTATCACGAAGTTATTATGGCAGCTGCTGGAGACCAGGCTGAGGAAAATCTTGAAAAAGCTGTTAAAGATTTTGACGGAAAATACCTGCTTTTTGTAGAAGGCTCTATTCCTGTTGGAATGCCTGAAGCATTTACGATAGGAAGACATCCTAAAACAGGTGTTGACCATGTTAAACATTTAGCTGAGCATGCAGCAGCAGTTATAGCAGTTGGTTCATGTGCATCATTTGGAGGAGTTCCTGCGGCTTATCCTAACCCAACAGGTGCAGTTGGGGTTATGGATGTTGTGAAAGGTAAACCTGTTATAAACATACCTGCCTGTCCTGCAAATCCTGCAAATATTACAGGAGTTGTTATCCATTACATTCTTACAGGTGAAATTCCAGAACTTGATAGTCTTCTCAGACCTAAATTCGCTTTTGGGTACAGAATACATGATAACTGTGAAAGAAGAGCCCATTTTGATGCTGGAGAATTTGTTGAAGAATGGGGAGATGAAGGAGCTAAAAATAACTTCTGCCTTTACAAAATGGGGTGCAAAGGACCATTCACTTTCAATAACTGTTCAATAGTCAGATATAACGAAGGAACAAACTGGCCTATTGGTGTAGGTAGGGGATGTATAGGTTGTTCAGAACCAGGCTTTTGGGATAAGTATGCAACAGAAAGACCTTTAGCTAATAGTGATATACATCCTCCTGGGCTATCAGGTGTTGAATCTACAGTAGATAGAGTAGGTCTTGGGATACTTACTGCTACAGCGATAGGTATAGGTATCCATGCTGTTGCAAGTGCTGTAGCAGGAAAAAGAGAAGAACCTAAAGAAGAATAAGGAGGTTTAGGATATGGGTAAACATATAGTTGTAGACCCAATAACAAGGATTGAAGGACATCTTAGAATTGAGGCTATCCTTGACGAAAACAACGTTATTGTTGATGCTTACAGTTCCTCTACAATGTGGAGAGGAATAGAAGTTATTATGAAAGGAAGAGACCCAAGAGATGTTCCTCTTCTTGCGATGAGAATTTGTGGTGTATGTACTGGAACCCACTACTACACTTCAACACAAACAGTAGAACACGCATTAGGTGTTGTACCCCCTAAAAATGCAAGACTTGTAAGAAATCTTATTCAAGGTTCTCTTTATTTACACGACCATACCGTTCACTTTTATCATCTACATGCTCTTGATTGGGTTGATGTTGTTTCTGCTTTAAATGCTGACCCTGCAAAAGCAGCAGCAGAGGCAAAAAAATGGGCAAACATGCTAACAGACCCTATAACCGGAGAAACTATACAACCGTGGAATTCTGGAGAAGGAGAGTTTAGAGCTGTTCAGGAAAGACTTAAGAAGTTTGTAAAAGCTGGAAGGTTAGGACCTTTTGCAAATGCTTACTGGGGAAATAAATCTTACAAACTATCCCCAGAACAGAACCTTGTTGCTGTTGCCCATTATCTTGATGCCCTTCAAATCCAGAGGGAAATGGCTAAACTGATGGCTATATTTGGAGGTAAAAACCCACACCCACAATCCCTTGTTGTTGGTGGCGTAACGTGTGTTCAGGATATAAAAAATCCTGCAAGACTTGGACAGTTTGGAGACTTACTTGAACTATCAAGACAGTTTATATACAGAGCTTACTTACCTGACCTTTTAATGGCAGGAACAGTTTATGCAGATGAAGCTCTAAAAGGAATAGGAAGAGGTCTTGGAAACTATATGGCTTATGGTGATTTTAGAATGGATGACAATCCGTGGTATAAAGGAAAAACTCTCTTTCCTAATGGGCTTGTACTAAATATGGATTTATCTACAGTTTATGATGTTGACCAATCAAAAGTTACAGAAGACGTTACCCACAGCTGGTATGAGTATAAAGGAACAGATAAACCTTTACATCCTTTTGATGGACAAACAAATCCAAAATACACAGGTTTCAAAGAAGATGGAACTTTAAAAACAAATGAAAAATACTCATGGATAAAATCCCCTATTTATGATGACCACAGGGTTGAAGTTGGACCTCTGGCAAGAATGATTGTTGGATATGCAAGGGGCGATGAAAGAATAAAACATTACGTTGACTGGCTTCTAAAATCAGGGAATCTGCCTGTAAAAGTACTGTTCTCAACAGTTGGAAGAACAGCAGGAAGAGCTATAGAAACAGCTCTCATGGTTGATGTTATGAAAGAATGGCTCACAGAACTGTCTAAAAATGTAGCTTCAGGTGATTTAAGTACCTGGACTGAGTATGACTTTGAAAAAATAACAAAAGGAAAAGAGCTTAAAGGCTACGGACTAACAGAAGCTCCAAGGGGAGCACTGGGACACTGGATTAGAATAAAAGATGGAAAAGTGGAAAACTATCAGGCTGTTGTTCCTTCTACATGGAACGGAGCTCCAAGGGATTATAAAGGAAGAATGGGAGCTTACGAAGCATCGCTTATAGGAACACCTATGTCTAACCCAGACCAGCCCCTTGAAATACTGAGAACAGTACACTCATTTGACCCATGTATTGCATGCGCTGTCCATGTTATAGATACGAAAGGAAGAGAACTTGGCGTTTACAAAGTAGAACCTGTAGGTGGAGCTTGTCTTATTTAAATAGGAGGGCATAAAGATGTATAAAAAAGTAAAAAGAATGACAGTTGCTATGCGAATTTTTCACTGGATTAATGTTTTTTCTATTGTTGTAGCAGTTATAACCGGGCTTTATATAGCCCACCCTTATTATCAAACAATGATTTCAGAACCAGCAGCTTATAAGTTTGTTATGGCTTATAACAGGTTGTTTCACTTTTTTGCAGCACTTCTCCTTGATGTTGTGTCTGTTGCTATTTTTTATCTATATTTTGCAAGTAGATTTGAAAAGATATACAAAAAAATATTACCTACACCAAAAAACATAAAAGAGTTTTTTGAAGTTTTTCTTAATCTTATAACCCTCAACAGGAGAAAAAAATTTGACAGCTCCCATTTAGATAGTTTCAACGCTGTTTATTTCACAGTACTACATCTTCTTCTTTTATGGATGTTATTAACAGGCTTTTATATGTACGTTCAAGGTCTTGAAAGTGGATTATCAGCTATAGGTAGCTGGTGGCCTGCTTCTCTACATTTAGCTACAGACTGGGTAGGTTGGCTTTTAGGTGGTCATGCAGGTGTGAGATGGTGGCACCACTTTACTATGTGGGTAATTCTCGCATGGGTCGCTTTTCATATTTACTACCAAGTGTGGAGAACTATTTTCTGGAGAGAAGGAGATATTGCTATAGTCTTTGGTGGATATAAATACAAAAAAGTTGAGACAACAAAATAAGGGGCTAAAGCCCCTTTTCCTCAGGTGAAAAAATGAAAAAAATAGGTATAGTTGGAGTTGGTAATATACTTTTCAAAGATGAGGGAATAGGAGTTTTTGTTGTTAAGTATTTAGAGGAGAATTACTCTTTTGAACCAGATGTAGACCTTATAGATGCAGGGACCCTTGGGTTTGGACTTATGAGATTTCTCCACGAATACGACCATATCATTCTAATTGATACTATATCTGTTAATGATAAACCAGGGAGCGTTTACAGACTTACTCCAGAACAGCTTTCTGGTCTTGCCTCTTATCATCAGACAGCCCACGAAGTGGAAGTACTACAGATGATTGAGATTACCCCCCTAACAGGAAAAATGGCTGATACAGTAGTAATAGGAGTAGTACCAGAAAACATATGTTCTTCAGAAATAGGTTTAACAAAAACCCTTGAGGATAAACCATTTAAAACAGTTATATCACAGATTTTCAAAGAGCTTGAAAGAATTGGTGTAGTTTATAAAAAAGTAAATAACCAGACATTAAAAGATGTTGTTATGAAACATTTTGGTTCTTATAACGGAGAACTTTCAGATAAAAGAATAAGTAGATAAAGGAGAAAGATGAACCAGACAGAGATGATAAAGCTGAAAACATACTTTACCCATAAATCAGGAAATGAGACTTTTTTACAACTTATAGAAAAAATAGGAAAGGAACATGAAATAAACGGTTTTGTTGGTAAACAGGGAAATACAGTATTTATATATGTTTCAGGAAAAAGGCAGGAAGTAGAAAGTTTTTATAAAAAGCTTGGGGAAAAACTTCCTTTTTCGGTGTTCTTTGGTAAAGCAATTACAGAAGCAGTTGAAACGTTTAAAGATGAAAATGAACCTTTTCACTTAAAGGGCTCTTTCAACTCTATTCCTCAAAATCTATCTCCCTGTCCATCATGTATGGAAGAACTTTTAAATATAGACAACAAAAGATTTTTTTATCCTTTTATCTCCTGCAATTACTGTGGAAATCAGTACTCATATCTTTATGACTATCCAT
>CAZOTZ010000067.1:0-8654 GCA_964582875.1 uncultured Aquificales bacterium
TTTTATAATCTTTTTATAGTATTTTTATACCTATTACTACCTATAAGTGTGCCTAATACAAATCATTTGCAAAAAATTTTTTTAAAGATAATATAAAGTTAATCACAATAAAAAGGTGGTTTTATGGGAGAAAAGCTAAGTATTCCAAAAGGATACAGGAAAACTAAACAGAGGGAAGCTATACTTGATGTTTTAGAATCTGCAGAGTTTCCTATCCATGCAGAGGATATATATTTGAAACTTAAAGAAAAAGGTATAGATATAAGCCTTTCCACAATATACAGAAACCTTGAAATGCTTACAAAAGAAGGACTTGTTGTTAAATCTTATATGATGAATGAAGATAAAGCCCGTTTTGCTTTACCTGATAAAAAGAACTACCTTGTTTGTGAAAAGTGTGGAAAGATAGTTATTATAGATAACTGTCCTTTTGATAAATTTAAAGAAGAGTTAATAGAAGTTCATGGATTTGACATAACAGGACACAGTATAGAAGTTTATGGAATATGTCCAGACTGCCAGAAAAAATCTCATAAAGAACAGAGCTGAGAAAGTTCAAGTTTTTCTACAGGAATATCACCTATCAACATACTTTTTAGTTTTTCAAAAGCTGGTGATTCATCTGTTATGAAAACTCTTTTTATTCCTGTTTCTTCCTTTGGAAGATAGTGTCTTTTTAAAAAGTCTGTTATAGCCTGAGAAGAATCAACAATTTTAAGATGTGGATACAGGGATTTTATTGTTTCTTTGAGAAGAGGATAATGGGTACACCCTAAAATAAGGGTATCTATTCCTTTGTTTACAAGTTCGTCTAAGTACTCTTTAGCTACAATTCTTGCTATATGGTTATCTACCATACCTTCTTCCACAAGGGGAACAAAAAGGGGACAGGCTTTCTGGAAAACTTCTACATCTGCTTTTTCTATCAGGGATTTTTTATAAGAATTACTTTTAATAGTTCCCTGTGTTCCTATAACACCTATTTTCCCATTTTTTGTTATAGATAGTGCTAACTCTACCCCTGGTTCAACAACACCAACAACAGGTATATCCATGTACTCTTTTAGTCTTTCAAGTGCGTAAGAAGAAGCTGTATTACAGGCTATAACAAGAACATCTATACCAAATCCAGACAGGTAATTAGCACATTCAAGGCTGTATCTTACAACAGTCTCAGGGGATTTATTCCCATAAGGAACCCTTGCTGTATCTCCAAGGTAGTATATATCAGAAAATGGAAAACTTCTGTTTATCTCTTTGAATACTGTTAATCCACCTATACCAGAGTCAAAAATTCCTATAGGCATATCAGTCCTCTAAAAGCTTTTTTATATCAACTTTAGGAGCGTCAGACCAGAGCCACTCTAAGTTGTAGTATTCTCTTAACTCAGGGATAAATATGTTTACCATAATATCACCGTAGTCAATAGCTATCCATCTACCTTCTGAATATCCTTCAACATGGGAAGGAACTATACCTTCTTTTTTTAGCTTATGAACTATTTCGTCAGCTATTGCCTTTGTATGAACAGGAACTTCCCCAGATACTATAACCATATAATCGGCTATAGGAGAAACTTTCCCTATTTCAAGGACAACGATATCTTCTCCTTTTTTGTCTTCTGCAGCTTTTACTATTTCTTTCAGGATACTTTCTGTACTAATCATTTTTCTCCTTTTTAAATTTTTTTAGTATCTTCTTTGCCTTCTCTGCGTAATTTGAGTCTGGATAATTCTTTACCACGTACTCTAATATCTTAATTCCCCTTTCCTGTCCATCTTTTATTCTATCTTTTATCTTTTCCACATGTTCCTCAAGAAGCTGTTTTCTGTTTATAAGTACATTCCTCTTTTCAATATCCTTTTCTTTTTTTATCTTACTATCAACTTCCTTTATTTTGTTTTTATACTCTTCTAACTCTTTTTGGTACTGTAGATAAGAATTTACAAGGTCTTCACCTATTTTAAACTCTATCTTTTTTTTATCTAAATAATCTCCAAACTCATCATAAGCTTTCTGGTAGTAAACAGAGGCAGCATACGGTTTTCCTAACTTCTCATATAAAACAGCTATATCAATAAGATGCTGAGCTTCTATTAGTTTTGCTTTTTTAATTATCTGCTTTGCTTTCTTTGCATAAATTGTGTCCGGATAGTTTTCTACAAGCTCTTCAGCTTTTTCCTCTGCTTTTTTTACGTATGTTAAATCTCTTTCTGCTCCTGGAGATACTTTCATATAAGAATCTGCAAGTTTGTATAGAACTTCTGGAACCTGTGGTGCTGTTGGGAATAAAGCTAAAAACTCCTCAAACTCCACAATTGCATCAACGTAATCTTCATCAAGATAGTAACTGTTTGCAAGCATATACCTGAGTTTAAGAAGTTCCTTCGTTGTAAGACCTTCTGCCCTGTATATAGCTTCTTTTAAGTACTTTCTCGCGTCAGAATACTCCCCTCTTTCGTACATTTTGTAGGCTTTTTTCATAACACTTTCTTTGTTCACTTTTTGACTACAGGAAAAAAGGGCAGCTACCGTAAGTATAACTAAAAATCTTTTCATACTTCACTCTCTAACACGTATTTGTCAACAGGTAAATTTATATCATACTTTATTTCTGTTATGTCTTCTATCTCTAATTGATTGAGAAGCCCTCTTAGTATTTCACCAAGAGCCGGGTTAACTTTTATACACAGCTTTGAGAAGGGTTTCATTTCTTCTATTTTCTTTTCTATCTCAAAAAGAAGGAGTTTATAATTCTTTACATAACCTTTTCCTTTACAGGTGAAACATATATCACTGAGCTGTTTAATAAGACTTTCTTCTATTTTTTTTCTTGTCATCTCAAGGAGACCAAGGGATGTGAAATTTTTTACTTTCACAGGTCTTTTATCTTTTTTAACTTCATCTTTTAAGACTTCAATTAGAGCTTTTTTTCTTTCTTCATCTTTCATATCTATAAAATCAATAACAATTATACCCCCTAAGTCCCTTAATCTTATATGTTTTGCTATTTCTTTAACTGCTTCAAGGTTTGTGTGGTATGCTGTATCTTCAAGGGATTTATGTTTACAATGTCTTCCACTGTTTACATCAATAACTACTAAAGCTTCTGTTTCTTCAATAACTAAATATCCTCCACTTTTTAACCACACATACGGACTCAGTATTTTATTTATGAGCCTGTCTATCTGGTATTTATTGTAAAGGGAAACATTTTTTTCAGTGTAAAGCTGAACTTCTATATTTTTATCTGGAAAATTCTCTTTTACATGCTTCTTCAGGTTCTTGTATATTTTTAAATCATCTGTGATTATCTTGGATATTTCTCCTGCATAATCCCTCAGTATTGAGTAGACCTTATCTTTCTCTTCATATATAAGGGAAGGCATCTTTTTGTTTGCTGCCTGTTTTAGTATTTTTTCCCAGAGATTTTTTAAAGACATAAAATCTTCAATAATACTTTCTGGGGAAGCATGCTGTGCTGAAGTTCTGATAATAAAACCGTACCCTTCTTTGTTAAAAGGCTCTAAAAGTTCTTTTATCTCTTCTTTAAGGTGCTTATTTTCTATTTTTGAAGATATGGAAATCTGTTTTGTTGTTGGTAAAAGTACAAGGTACTTTCCTGGAAGTGTTATCTTACAAGTAAGTTTTGCCCCTTTTGTGTTTATTGGAGACCTTTTAACCTGTACAAGAACAGATTTACCAACCTCAAGTGATGGACAGGTTTTTATGTCTTTAACAGGGAGAAAAGCTTCCCTATCCTCTCCTATATCAATAAAAGCTGCATTCATAGCTGGAACAAACCTTTTTACTTTTCCTTTATATATATTTCCTGACTGTTTAAAACTGTTAAGATACTCTATCCTGAGTTCTGTAGGCTCTTCATTTTCATATATAACAAACATATAAAGACTTTTTGAGGATAAAACAACAAGTTTCCTGTCCAAGAAAATACCTTATACACCGGATTATTAAAGAATGAAATAAATGATAACCTTAAGGGGGATTTTTATCAAGATGAGGGCTAAAAAGCCCCCATTTTTTGATTTTTAGTGGGATTTATGAATTTTTCCTGATATGAAATCAGCATCTCTTTCAGGAAGTTGTTGAACCCATACCATAAGTGGGTCTTTACACTCAGTTAATCTTACCTGCTTACATGTATCAACACAGTTCCCACAGACAATACATGCCTGAATTCCTTTATAGAAATCGTTAATATAAGCCATTCTTCTTGGGTCTAACGCCATTGGGCAGTTTTTGATACATTCTTTACATGTTCCACAATCAGCAAGGTTAAACTTAGGGTCCATTGTAGGTTTAAATTTATGGTGATAAGGTGTTATTTTCTGGTATATTCCTGTTGGACAGAATGTTCTACACCACCTTTTTCCTATAAACACCTCAAAGTATATAATTCCCAGGGCTCCAAGAAATGTAGCCCACATCCACAAGAAAGAAGGGTTTGTCTTATAAAAGAAAACTCTAAGGTCTGTAACCCAGTTAAAAAATAGAAGTGTAAATAAAACAGCAACAATCAGGGAAAGTATATAATATAGAAATTTGCTACCTGCAGAAGATAAAGGATTATAAAACTTTCTTCTAAGTTTTTCTGTAAGCTCAGCGACCCAACCACCTGGACAAATCCAACCACAGAAAACCCTACCGTTAACAAGGTTCATAACAATAACAAGGATAGCAAAAAATCCAGCTGCAAATATAACTGGTCCAAGACCGTCCTGAAGAGAAACCCTTTTGCCAAATATCCAGGATTCGTTGTGTGCTATATCTATCTTTGCAATTTTCAACTCAGGAATAATAATCAAAGCAAGGATAACAGTTATATACATAATATTCCTGAGAATTGTAAATTTATGGGTCTCCCAGTATGATGGCTTTGGACAAGCCTGTGCTGCCTGTGCTGATGACATTTTAATACCTCCACTATCTACAAAATATAATATTTAAAGTTATTATAATATAATATATTAAAAATTGTTAGTTTTTGCTAACCTAAAATAACAAAGAGAGGTATGCAGAATGAAAAAAGTTCTGGGATTATTTCTGAGTCTATTTGTTGCTTTGTTTTTAGCCTCCTGTGAAGGTAAAGGAAAAATAGTAATCAAAGAACCTCCAAATGCCGATGTTTATGTAAATGGGAAACATGTAGGAAAAACTCCAATAGTATTGGAACTAAAGGAAGGTAAATACGATATTGTCGTTGCAACATCACCATGGGACTTAGATGTAAAAAAAGGAGTGCAGGTTTATTTTGATAAAACAGAAGAGTTAAAGTTCCACCCAACTCCAAGGGGATTATTGGTAGCTGATACAAAACCACAAAAAGCTCAGGTTCTTGAAGGTAAAGACCTTATAGGGATAACTCCTTTGAAAGAAAAAATTCCTGTAGGAGACCACAAACTTATATTTAAACTTGGAGATGTTGGAACAACAAGAATAGTAAATATACAGTATGGAAAGACAACCAAGATATTTGTAAATCTTGAAAAAGCTGTAGTTCACTTCTTTGCAAACCCTGAAGATGCTCAGCTGTTAGTAGATGGAAAAGAAGCAGGAAAATTCCCTTTAACAGTAGAACTTGACCAGGGAGTACACACAATCACAGTCAAGAAAGGAATATACGAAGACTCATTCCAGTTAAAAGTTAAAAAAGGTGATGAGATAAAAGTTACTTACATTCTTGAACCTGTACAGCTTCCACCTGTTCAGGCTTATGGTCCTTTAAGCTTTACCCCTGATAACAAATATCTGGTTTCCATGGGAAAAGCAGGTATATACTTCTGGGATATAAAGAAATTTAAACCTCAAATATCCCTCTACGACCCTAAAGATGTTAGAAACTTTGACAAATTCATAAACTACGGAATATCCCAAAACGGAGCATTTGTTGCAGGTATAAAACCAATAAGGAAGCTTGCGTATGCTTTAAAAGATAAAAGCAAAAAATACGACAAAATATTAGTATGGGATATGAAAACAACATTCCCTGTTTTATCAAAAATGTATCCTATGGAATCAATTGCTGTTGCATTCAATAAAGATGGAAGCAAACTTTACTTTATAACAAAAGATGGAAAAGTTAAGATTGCTGATAGAACAACAGGGAACATAAAGGAAGAAAAGGAACTTGGACATAAACCTACATATGTCAGATACCTAAACGGAAAAATCTTTATAGCTACCGAAGATGGAAATGTGGTTGTTTTTGATACTTCCTCAGATAGTATAGTAAATGACAAGAAGGTTCACTCAGGAAGAGTTAACACTGTTGAGCTTTCAAAGGATGGAAAGTATGTGATAACTGCTTCCTCGGATAAAACTGTTAAGATTTTAGACAGTTCTTTAAATGAAGTTAAAAAACTTAACTTCAACCAGGAAGTTTTATCTGCAAACATCTCTCCTTCAAATGACAAAGTAGCCGTTGGTTTTCCTGACAACACTGTAAAAACTTTAAGTCTAAAAGATGAAAAAGAGCTTTACAGCATTAAAAACTTAAGGGCTCCTGCTAAATTTGTAATTTTTGCATCAGAAGATATTCTTATAACAGCATCAGATATCAACAATCCTGTGGTTGACATCTGGAAAAATGGTCATATGTTGAAAAAATGGATACAGACTGTTCAATAAACAAAAGCCCCTAAAAGGGGCTTTTATCATTTTATTTTGGGGAAACATCATATAAGATATTTCTTATCTTCCTTACAAATCTTAAAGAGGTGTTTACTTTATGTGTGGAGTTTTTGGAGTTTTTAATAATTCTTCAGCTTCCCATCTTACATTTTTAGGTTTACATGCCCTACAACACAGGGGGCAGGAATCAGCGGGAATAGCTGTATCAGATGGTTATGGAATAAACTTAAAACTTGGGGAAGGACTTGTAACAAAAGTTTTTAAAGAAGAGGATTTAAACGAGCTTAAAGGGGATATTGCTATAGGACACGTTAGATATTCAACAGCAGGAGGTTCCGACCCAAAAAATATACAGCCCCTTTTTGCCCATTTTTACGGTGGTTCATTTGCAATAGCCCACAATGGAAATCTTACAAATGCAACTGAACTCAGAAAGAAGTTAGAAAGCGAAGGGGCTATATTCCGTTCAACATCAGATACAGAGGTTTTCATACATCTTATCGCAAAAGCCAAAGAACCACCTCCTTCCCACATAATGCTCCACAAAAATGATGAGATATTTCTTCCCCTTGTTTTTGATGCTATGAAAAAAGTAAAAGGAGCCTATTCCCTTGTTATCCTCAGGGAAAAACAGCTTATAGCAGTTAGAGACCCTTATGGTTTTAGACCACTGGTTTTAGGAAAAAACAGAAGTGGTAGCTTTTTTGTTGCTTCTGAGACATGTGCCCTTGATATAGTTGATGCTGAATATCTGAGGGATATAAAACCAGGGGAAGTGTTAGTTATAGATGATGCAGGAATGCGTTCTTACTTTCCTTTAGACCATTCTGATAAACCTAACAAATGTATATTTGAGTTTGTTTATTTTGCGAGACCTGACAGCCTTATATTTAAGGATTGGGTTTATGAAATAAGAAAAGAAATGGGAAGAACTTTAGCTGAGGAATTTAAGATAGATGCTGACTGTGTTATTCCTGTACTTGATTCAGGTCTTCTTGCAGCAAAAGGGTATTCAGAAAAAAGTGGAATTCCTCTGGAAATAGGACTTGTAAGAAACCATTATGTAGGAAGAAGCTTCATCCAGCCAAAGCAGGAGATAAGAGACCTCAGTGTAAGGCTTAAACTTAACCCTGTTAAACAGGTTGTTGAGGGGAAAAGGATAATTGTAGTAGACGACTCCCTTGTAAGAGGAACTACAAGTAAAAAAATAGTAAATATGTTAAGAAAAGCTGGTGCTAAAGAGATACATTTTCTTTTAAGCTCACCTCCAGTAATAAGCCCCTGCTATTATGGAATTGATACACCAACAAAAGAAGAACTAATAGCGGCAAATATGAGTGTAGAAGAAATAAGGAAATTCATAGGAGCAGATAGTCTCCACTACCTCTCTTTAGAGGGGATGATTGCTGCAGCAAATAAACACCAGCAAAAAGGCTTCTGTACAGCCTGTTTTACTGGTGAATATCCAGTCCTTTAAACAAGGATATGTTGAGATTTATTTATAAGGTGTTTTAAAACCTCTAAAGAACTTTCTCTATCCTTAGCAACAAGGGGCAGGTAATCTGCCTCTATCTCTAAAATATTTTTTATCTCTCCAACAGGCAGAGCATTTTCTTTATCCTGCTTATTACAACCAATAATAAAGGGAATATCTTCACTGTAAAAGAAATCTATAAAACTTTTTCCATTGTTTATATTGTTTAAATCTGTGCTATCCACAAGGAGTATAAAAGCAGATTTATTTTTATCAAGAATCTCCCACATGAATTTAAATCTTTCCTGTCCCGGTGTACCAAAAAGATGGACAGTTTTTCCGTCTAATGTGATTTTTCCGTAATCCAAAGCAACTGTTGTTGTTTTTTTTATATCCAGTTCCCCTTCAAGGGTTATACTTTTTTCTGTTGAAAAGCTGTTCTGTGTAAGGGTTTTTATAAACTGGGTTTTTCCTGCGGAAAAATCTCCTGTTACTATAACCTTTAAAGGGTTCATTTGAAAACTCCTT
>CAZOTZ010000068.1:0-2169 GCA_964582875.1 uncultured Aquificales bacterium
TTGCATGGAGAAGGGAAAAGTTTGTCCCTATGGGGGGACCTGCAGGTGGAAATGGAGGAAAAGGCGGAGATGTTATTTTAAAAGCTGACAGTAATCTCCAGACACTAATGGACTTTAAATACAAAATTCATTTCAAAGCAAAAAGCGGTCAACATGGTTCAGGTAGTAATAAACATGGAAAATCTGGAGAAGACCTCATCCTAAAGGTACCTGTTGGAACAGTTGTCAAAGATGCCGAAACAGGGGAAGTAATAGCAGATTTAACAGAGGACGGACAGGAAGTTATTGTAGCTAAAGGTGGAAAAGGTGGAAAAGGTAATGCAGCTTTTAAAACATCCACAAATCAGGCACCAGACTATGCAGAAGAAGGGGAGAAAGGAGAAGAAAAATGGATAGAGTTAGAACTGAAAGTACTTGCTGATGTAGGAATAATAGGATTTCCAAATGCAGGAAAGTCAACTCTAATATCAGTCCTTTCAAATGCAAAACCTAAAATAGCAGATTACCCTTTTACAACCCTAACACCAGTTTTAGGTGTAGTAGAAGTAGATGTAGGGAAAACACTTGTTCTTGCAGACATTCCCGGTCTTATAGAAGGTGCTTCACAGGGAGCAGGTCTCGGACATGAGTTTTTAAGACATATAGAAAGAACAAAATTTTTACTCCATGTTATAGATATATCAGATTTCAGAGAAAGAGAACCTTTAGAAGCTTTTGAAATAATAAACAAAGAGATGGCACAGTACAGCCCAGAGCTTTTAAAAAAACCCCAAATAGTTATTGGAAACAAGATAGATATACTTTCAGATAAAGGAGAGATAGAAAGGCTAAAAAAAGCCTTTGAGGAAAAGGGAATAACATTTATTCCTGTATCCCTTGCAACAAAAGAGGGCATTGAAGATTTAAAAAATGTACTAAAAACATTTTATAATGAAAAGAAACTGTTTGAAAAAGCAGAAAAATGAAAATATGCATTATTGGAGCTGGTGTTGTAGGTAGTTATCTTGCAAAAAATCTGTCCCAGGAAGGTTATGATGTAGCTATAATAGACAGGGACAGGGAAAAAATAGAAGATATACAAAACAGTATAGATGTAGCTGCATTTACCTGTGATGCTTTTGATGAAGAGTGTATAGGAGAATTTAAAGATTTTGATTTTTTTATCGTCGTAACAAATAAAGATGAAGTTAACCTCTCTGTTGCACTTATTCTAAAAGCAGTACTGAAAAAAGAGAAGGTACTGATAAGAGTAGATAAAGATATACTTTCTAAAAAAGAGATAGAGCATTTCCTTGGGGTTGAAATAGTAAATACCTTTGGAGAGATTTACAGGAATGTTGAAACACTTATAGATTACCCATTTATGAAATATTTTAATGAGCTTGAAGAAGGAAGATTTGTTTTATTTGGCTATAAAATCAAAGAAGATAGATTAAAAAACGTAAAAATATCTGAACTTAAAACAATAAGAAATATTATACCTTTCACAATAGTACTAATAGAAAGAGATGGTAAAAGTTTGATACCTAAAGGAGATAGGGTTTTACTTGAAAATGACACTGTTTACATTCTCATAGAAAAAACACATCTGAACTCTTTTATCAAAGAGTTTAATATACCTTACTTAAAGATAAACAGTGTTGTTTTTTTAGGAAGTTCAAAACTTGGAGACAGTTTACTGAAAAGACTTTCCCATGAAAAAAAGCTTAATATAAAAGTAATTGAACCAGATATAGAAAAGTGTGAACAGATTGCAGAGGAAAACCCTGAAGTAATGGTAATCCATGGGAAATACACTGATGAAGAACTTCTAAAGAAAGAAGAAATATCTGAGGCTGACCTTGTAATAAGTGCAAGTTATGGAGAAGATGGAATTTTAGCCTGTATCCTTGCAAAAAGATTAGGGGCAAAAAAAGTTCTTGCCCTTATAGAAAAACCTGAGTATGAAGAAATAGCCGTATCCCTTGGCATAGACATTCCTATAGTAGCCAGAAAACTTGTTGCAAGAAAAGTTTATAGAAAAATAAAACACAAAGGATTTGTAGATGTTTTTGAACTGAAAAAAGACCTTAATGTTTATGAAAAATTTGTTGATAAGAAGCTTGAAGGGAAAAAAGTTTCTGAGATATCAACTAAAAACTTCATAATCCTTGGTATGAAAAGAGACGA
>CAZOTZ010000068.1:2269-5576 GCA_964582875.1 uncultured Aquificales bacterium
CTTATAGTTTTAGAAGGAATTTCCGATGAGTAGTTTTAGATTTCTTGCTGTTTATAAAGTAGAAGCTTTTATTATATTTTTACTGTCTGTTGTATCCTTTTTACCTCCTCTTTTTTACTCATTATTTGTTGAAGATGGTGAAATACTTTCTTTTTTAGTTCCTTTTTCAATATCTTTACTTCTTTTTTCCCTTTCTGTTCCAATAAAAACATATCAGCTGACAGAAAAAGAGGCCTTGTTTGTTTCTGTCAGTATATGGTTTTTATTTCCTCTGTTTGCTGCTCTATGTTATTTAATAAGTGAATACATAACTGACCCTATAGATGCTTATTTTGAAGCAGTTTCAGGTTTTACAACAACAGGTGCATCTATACTAACAGACATAGAAAAACTACCTCCAAGTGTTCTTATGTTCAGAAATCTGACAAACTGGGTTGGGGGATTAGGGTTTGTCGTTTTTGCTGTTTCCTTTCTTTCTACAAAACTTCCTATAGGAAGGGCTATTGTTAAGTTTGAGTCTTCAAAAGTGATTGAAGAAAAAATAGAACCACGGGTTAAAGAAGTAGCAAAAATCATTATAGCAGTTTACATCTCCTTAACTGTGCTGGAAATACTAATCCTAAAAATTCTTGGAGTTAGCTGGTATAACTCAATAACTTACACATTTGCAACAGTAGCTACAGGAGGATTTGCTCCAAAAAACGCAAGTGCAGGTATATTTAACAGCCCTGCTATTGAAACTGTAATAGGAATTTTTATGATATTAGGAGCTATAAATCTTCAACTTTACTATATCTCTTTCAAGAAAAAATCAATAAAGAGGTTCTTCGTTGATGAAGAGGTAAGGGTATTTCTTGGTATTATTGCTTTTTCTTCATTATTTTCAGCCTTTATTCTTTATGAAAATGGGTATTACAACAATTTTTTAGAAAGTCTAAGGTATGCATTTTTTCAGATATCATCAGCAGCTACAACAACAGGTTTTTCTTCAACTGATTATTCAAACTGGCATTCAGCTGTTTTATCTTTAATGCTTATAGTAGCCCTAATTGGTGCTGTTGGAGGTTCAACAGGTGGAGGAATAAAGATATACAGACTCATATTCATCTATCAGACAGTAAAAGGAGAAATAAAAAAATTAGCTCATTCAAATATTGTTTACCGTTTATCTGTGAAAGGTAAACCTGTAGATATAAATAAAACTAACATGTTCTGGGCTTTCTTGTCTGTGTATCTGTTTTCAACAGTATTTTTTGGTTTCATCCTTACTGTAGGAGGACATGACCTTATAACATCATTCTCAGCATCTATAGCCTGTATAACAAGTTTGGGACCTGGTCTTGGTGATGTTGGACCTGCTTCTAACTTTTCATCATTTTCAGACTTTGAAAAACTATCTTTATCATTTGAAATGATTTTTGGCAGGCTTGAGATAATTCCTGTTATAAGCTTATTATTCCTTAAAAATCTATGAATATATAAAGTATAAGGGGTATAATTTTATAAATAAAATCTAAAAATGGACTATAGGACTTGTTAAAACATATATTTGGGTATAAGTACAGGTTCAACTACAGGACATTTCTTGTTCCTATAGTTATTGGTCTGTTTGCAGGTATATTTGCAATCCTGTTTCTAAAATCAATACACCTGTTCTCAAATCTTTTTTTAGAAAAAATTGTAGGTTATAAACAGCCTTTACCTTTAGGGGAAGGTGGAGAGTACTACTACAAATTTATAATAGAAAGACCATATCTTCTTCCTTTCACAACCGCTTTAGGAGGATTTATCGTTGGTCTACTTGTTCATCTGTTTTCCCCAGAATCAGCTGGAGTTGGAACAGATGCTGCTATAAGAGCTTTTCACCACAGAAAGTATCTTGGTATAAAAACTTCTATATGGAAACTTATAACATCAGCTATAACAATAGGGAGTGGTGGTGTTTCAGGTAAAGAAGGTCCAATAGCATTAATAGGTGCAGGTGTAGGTTCATTTATAGGTAAACTATTTAATCTATCTGATAAAGAAAAAAATATTGCCCTTGCAGTAGGATTAGGGGCAGGAATAGCAGGTGTCTTCAAAGCACCTTTTGCAGGAGCTATTATCAGTTCTGAAGTCTTTTATAAAAAAGATTTTGAGACAGAAACGTTAATTCCAAGTTTTATAGCATCTTTTATTTCTTTTATTGTTGTTGCCTCTGTTTTCGGTTTTTCTCCTTTATTTCATATAGAACTACCAGAATTTAAAAGTTTTTCAATAAAAGATGCGATTGCGTATCTTTTCTTAGGTGTTATTACATCACTTGTCGCAAGATTAATGATTTTTTCCCTTGATTATGCAAAAAAGTTTTTTGATTCCCTTGAAATTCATCCAATTTTTAAACCTGCTGTAGGGGGATTTTTCGTTGGTTTAATGGGAATGTTAACCCCTGTTGCTATTGGTAGTGGTTATGGATGGCTTCAAATGATTATGTTAGGAGACCTTGATTATCTTCCTCCTCTTTTAATTTTTGTAAGTATATTTGTTGTATTACTTGCCTTTTCTTTTACCCTTGGTTCCGGCGGTTCTGGTGGAGTATTTGGACCATCTCTTGTAATAGGAGGCTTAACAGGAGCTTCGGTTTATTACTTCTTATCACATCTTGGATTTCCTGATACTTCATCTTTTAATATAACAGCTCTAACTGTAGTAGGTATGGTTTCTACATTTGCAGCTGCTGCTAAAGCTCCCTTATCTACAATTATTCTTGTCGCTGAAATAACAGGAGGATACCAGTTATTAATACCTGCTACTATAGCTGTAGCAGTAGCCCACTTTTTATCTGGAGAACAGAGTATATTTAAAAGTCAGGTTAACTATAAAATTGACTCTCCGGTTCATTACGATGAATTTAAATTTTTTATACTGAAACAGCACAAAGTTGACGACGTTATGACAAAAAACGTTATTGCTGTAGAAAAAGATGTTTCTGTTATTGAAGCTGGACAGCTTTTAAGGCAGTTTAACATATCAGCATTACCTGTTATAGAAGACGACACAATTATAGGAATTGTTACTGACTCTGATTTAATAAAAGCATGTAATCGCAATATAGAAACCTTGAAAATAGAAGATATTATGAACAAAAACCCTATATGTCTTACTCCAGACCTGACACTTTTTGAGGCTCTGAGCATGTTGATTGAGAATAATATAGAGGTTGCTCCTGTAGTTAACTCTCTTAAAGAAAGGAAGCTTATTGGCATCATATCTGACTTTGACATAGGTAAAATACTTACCCAGACAAAAACTGTTTAGTTTTTATAAA
>CAZOTZ010000068.1:5676-8611 GCA_964582875.1 uncultured Aquificales bacterium
GGAGAAAAAAGATGAAAAAAGTAGTCGCTTTTTTGTCATTGCTACTGTTTGTCCAGTTTTCTTCAGGTGAACAGCTTGACCCATACGGTTCGTGTTTAACAAACGTAAATAAAATATTTAAAAAAGAAATGAGTAAATGCTACAAAAACTTTTATGAAAAGATGCTTTCAGCTAAAGATACTTCAGAAGGGGCAGATTACGCTCAGATGTTTAGGGCATGCCTTGAAAAATCTAAAGCTGACTATGAGATTGGAAAAACAAATTGTGAAGTTCTGTATAGAGAGTAAAAAAAGGGCTAAAGAGCCCTTTTTTATTTGTTGCTAACATTTTTGTATTTGTTTGCTTTTTTCGTAAACTGGTCCCAGTTTTCTGGTCCAAATGGGGAAATCTCTCTAAGTCTTTGAATTACTTTTGGATACGTGTCAAGTATGTAATCTATGTCTGCTTCTGTATTTTCTCTACCTAAAGAGAAAACAATAGAACCGTTTGATGCCTCTTTTTCAACACCTATTGCAGCAAGAACATGGGACTGTTTCAACGCATAAGAAACACATGCAGAACCAGATGCTGTGAATGTTTTGTTAATATCAAGCATTAGAAGCATTGCTTCACCTTCAATATACATAACTATAAGAGATAAATGGTTAGGTAATCTCTTTTCAGGATGTCCTGTAAAACGTATGTAAGGTATTTTTTCCTCTATTCCTTTTTTAAGTTTATCTCTTAATGCTTTTAGTCTGTTTACCCTGTCATCCATCTCTTTTATAGCGAGCTCAGCTGCTACTCCCATACCTACTATTAATGGAACAGGTTCTGTTCCAGCTCTTCTTCCTCCTTCCTGAATTCCACCTTCTATAAGCGGCTTAAGCCTTACTCCTTTTTTAACATAAAGTCCACCTACCCCTTTAGGGGCATAGAAGTAGTGTCCAGTGAAAGATGCCATATCAAGACCCCATTCTTCTACATTAACAGGGGTATGACCTACAGCTGCGGCTATATCAGAGTGAAAAACTACCCTTGGATTTTTTTCCTTTGCAGCTGCTACTAAAGCTGGCATATCCTGAAGTGTTCCTATTTCTCTATTTGCATATCCTATAGAAACAAGAATAGTATCCTCTCTTACTGCTTCAGCTACCTGTTCAGGTGTTATTATTCCGTACTCATCTGGCTGAATGTATGTAACTTCAAATCCTTCTTTTTCTAAAGTTTTACACGAATGCAGTACAGAGTGGTGTTCAATAGCTGAAACTACAATATGTTTTCCTCTTCTTGTTATACCTGGAGCCTTAGCAAATCCTTTTATTGCAAGGTTATTAGCTTCAATAGCTCCAGATGTGTAAACTATATCCTCAGGTCTTCCAATATTTAAAAGCTCTGCTACCTGTTCCCTTGCTCTGTTAATAGCCTTTTTTGCTTCAACACCAAGTTTATGTAAAGAAGTTGGGTTCCCAAACTTCTCCCTGAAATAAGGCATCATTGCTTCTATAACTTCTTCTGCAACTGGTGTAGTCGCAAGGTGGTCTACATATACTATTCCTCTTGTTTCAATCATAATATTCCTCCTTTTACTGACTTAGTTTTCTTATTAAATTTTCTGCAACCTGCATAAACGCTTTTGCAGAATCTGAATCTTCCTTTGCTAACACAATTGGAATACCTAAATCTGCAAATTCTGCAACTTTAGGCTCTATTGGTATCTGTCCAAGTAGTTCTGTATTGTACTGTTTTGCAATCTTTTCTGTTTTTGAAGGTCCAAATATTTCGTATTTTTTTCCACTATCTGGACATACAAAATAACTCATATTTTCAACAATACCTACAACTGGGATTTGAACTTCGTTAAACATCTGTATTCCTTTCTTTACATCTATAAGAGCTACATCTTGAGGTGTTGTAACTATAACTGCTCCATCTATTTCAGCTGTTTGACCTAAAGTAATCTGGACATCACCAGTTCCTGGTGGAAGGTCTATTATAAGGAAATCAAGCTCCTCTTCTCCCCAGTCAATATCAAATAAAAACTGGGTTAATGCTTTAAATAAAACAGGACCTCTCCATATAACAGGTGTGTCCTCAGAAGGAAGTAAAAGTCCTATAGACATTATTTTTATTCCATGGCTTTCTGGAGCTATAAGTATATCCCCTTCTTTTGCCAGAACCTGTTTATCTTTTGCCCCAAGCATTGTTGGACCAGATGGTCCATACATATCTGCATCTAAATAACCAACGTTATAGCCCATTCTTTTTAATGCAGCAGCAAGGTTAACAGCAACAGTAGATTTACCAACACCACCTTTACCTGATGCAACAGCAATAACTTTTTTTACTTTTGGAATTCTTCTTCTATTTTCAAAAGGGTTCTGCTGGGCTGTTGGTGGTGGTTGAGGTGGCTGCTGCTGTTTTGGAGGTTCACTTGTAAACTCAACTTCAACATTTTCAGCACCAATATCTTTTAAAACCTTTTCAGCTTTTTCTTTAAGGTATTCGTGGTATTTTTCAGATGGAGAAAAAAGTTTAATATAAACGTTATTTCCTTCTATTTTTAAATCCCTTAATATGTCAGCTAAAGAAAAACTAACCCCTATTTCTTCTAAAGAAGCGTGTTTAAGGGTGTCCATTACACCTTGTAAAGCCATAAATTCCTCCTCTTTATGATTTTTCTTAAGAAGTATAATTAAGGTATTTTATTTTTCAAGCAATGACCACAGTCATAAGAAAGTTCTAATATATTTAATGCATTAAAATCAGCTTTAAATCAGTCTCAATTAGTTTCGCCTAAATAAACAACCTGTCCAGGGGAGAGACCCCCATCATTAGCTGGAACTTTTTTGTGGATAAGAACCTGTATGTTTTCTTTTTCTGCAAGTTGAATAATTTTTTCTGTTAACGGTTTATTCTGGAAAACTCCACCAGAAAGACCGATTTTTAGATTTTT
>CAZOTZ010000069.1:0-8178 GCA_964582875.1 uncultured Aquificales bacterium
TCCTTGTAGGAGCCCGGGTTCTTTTTTACATGGAGAGTTTAGATATACTGAGAAAAAAGAACATTTATTTACCTGTCAAATCATCAAAAAGTTTGAACAGTTAACTCTCTTTAATTCCAGAAAGAAATCCTTTTATTTGAGATTTTATTGCTGATTTTTTTCCTTTTTTCAACCAATTTATATACTTAGGTAATGCTCCTAACAGTATGAATGAGATAGATGTTATTTTTTGAAGTGGATTAAGGTTCTTTTTTATAAATTTAACTCTATTTTTCATTCCCCAAAAGGCAGATACATCAGATAAATCCCCTCCAGAAGAACCACCGACCTTATGGTATATTTTACTTTTAGGATTAACACACAATTTATATCCTTTTTTTAACACGTTTAAAGAATATTCTACATCTTCCATATACATAAAATACTCTTCATTTAGTAAAGAATCTTTTAATATTTCTTTTCTTATAACCCAAAAACAAGCCGTCAAAAAAGATAAATCCTTTCTAACACCTTTAAAATTTCCTATTTCTTCTTCATACATATTTTGATTATGATGAAAGTTTTTAGCAATCCATGGGTTAAAATGTCCTCCTTCAAACCATATTTTTTTAGGTTCTTCATAATAGTTTATTCTACCTGAACAGATTCCTATGTTTTTATCCTTTTCCATCTCTTCAATGACTTTACTTAAAAAATCTCTTTCAACAACAGTATCGTTGTTTAAAAGACATACATAATCAAAATCTCCACAAAAAAATGCGTACTTAATTCCTAAATTATTCCCTGCAGCAAAACCCCTGTTTTCTTTAGCTTTTATAAAAATAATAGAGTTTTCATCTTTATTTATTTCATTTTTTTCAACAGAATTTTGTTCATAAATAGAGTATTTAATAGGCTTTTTGGTTGGGGGAAAGGATAGATTTCTTAAGGGATGTTTAGGGTTTACCCATACGTCTAATTTTCCTTCAGCCCAGAGTTTTATGTACTCAAGTGAGTTATTTGGAGAGTTATTGTCAACTACTATAATCTGATAATTAGGATAATCAATCCTAAGTAAACTTTCTAAACATTCTATAGT
This sequence comes from uncultured Aquificales bacterium, assembly GCA_964582875.1. Lineage (GTDB taxonomy): Bacteria > Aquificota > Aquificia > Aquificales > Hydrogenothermaceae > JAADDV01. Next base: position 1,079 of record CAZOTZ010000069.1, read on the forward strand.
ATCAGCCCAACCATTGTAGTTAAGAAGAATAATATAAACCTTAGGAAAAGTTTTTGATAATTTCATTGAAAACCCTTTTGCTACTTTCTCCATCTCTGTATTTGTGAAAAATATCTCTAATTTTTAACCTTTCCCTTTCGTAAAGTTTTGGATTTTCTATAAATTTATAAATCCAATTTAGCACCTCAACCCAATTTTTACATTTAGGACCAGGGGTTACTTTATTATAATCGTAATAAAACTCTCTGTCTCCTTTTAGATATTCTTCAATATCAAACGGGGCAAAAATTATTGGTTTGTTTAAAAGTAAATAATCAAAGTATACACTTGAATAATCAGTTATAAGAATATCTGTCATTTTTAAAACTGGATATATATCCTGATTTATCATTTCATCATTTACAAAAATAATATTTCTTAAATCTTTGTTTTCAGATTTATTTGAATGATAGAAATGAAACTTGGTAAGAAGGACACAGTTTATTTCTTCTAACTTTCTATCAATAAATTCAAGTTCATTTAATAAAAGACTGCCAATATCTATTTTCCCTTCTTTACGGTGGGTAGGCATATATACAGCAATACTTTTCCCTTTTCTTTTTTCTTCTTTTAGTCTTTTGACCAATTTAGAGTTTTCCACTTCTTTATGGAAAAATACATCATTTCTGGGATATCCAGTGACTTTGACGTTAAATCTGGGTACCTTGAAAGCAGAAGCCAACTTATCCTGTACTTCTTCTGAAGTCGCTATCAGCAAAGCATCAGAATAGTAAATATCTTTTTTCAAAAATGGAAAAAAAATAAATAGTATTTTTCTAACCAAACCAGGATGTTTAAATGATATTTTGTCGTCAAACATTATTTTCTTTAAAGGTATTCCATGCCATAACTGAACAACTTTTACTTTAGCCGTTGTGTAAAGATTTATATCCCTTAAACTTGTTGAAACAACGCAAACGTTTGCCCTCAAAGCATACCATATTCCTTTCAGGCTATAAGTTTTACATACATTTAATCCCTTCTTTTTCACAAGATTGAATGTTTCAGGATTTTTCGTAAGCCATACGGCTTTTATTTCAGGATGTTCTTTACTTATATACTCAAATAAGTACTTACTGTTATCTGAATATTTTTCTCCAAACCATGCCCCAAATAACCATAGTTTTTTATCCTTAGGAAAAATATAAGAAATCCAGTAAAGAGGAAACATAACAATATGTGTAAGTGCTTTCTTTAACTTTTCCATTCAGTATATCTCCTTATAAAAATCCTTAAAAATTTCCGGTAGTTCATCACATGCAAACAGATTTAAGACTGTATACCTGTCTCTTATAAGTGGGGCAGTTTTAAGGGATTTCAAAAATATTTCTTCTTTTATTCCTAAATCTTTAAAAGTTAAAGGAAAATTAAATGCTTTGTAAAGTTTTAGTAAATCTTCAAGTAGTAAGTACTGTTTGTGGAGAAAAAGAGTAAAAACTGTAGCAAAACCTACTTGAATTCCGTGTAAGGTTTTACTACTGCTTCTATCAAGTGCATGGCTTATATTATGTTCAGAACCACTTGCAGGTCTTGAAGATTTTGCTATTATCATAGAAACACCACTACTTACTAAACCATTGAATAAATCTTTTAAAAAATCTTCCTCTTTAGGAGTCTTATATTTTTCTTTCTGAAAATTATACAGAATACTAAGAGCACTGTTGAGGGATATATTTTTAGCAAAATTATCTATTTTTTCACCAGTATTTCTGTTTGCAAGTTCCCAGTCCAAAACAGCAGAAAGATTAGACATTAAATCTCCAAGTCCACTTAAGAGGTATATTTCAGGTGTTCTTTTTAATACTTTAATATCACCAATAATACCTATTGGTGGTGTTGTTCCTAAACTTTTGTAGCTTCCATTAACCCGTAGTATACTTATTGGAGAGGAAATACCATCATTGGATAGTGTCATTGGTATACTAATAAGGGGAATAGAAGTCTCCATAGATATATATTTAGCAATATCGTTTACTTCTCCACCACCTATAGACAAAAGAAGTTCTGTTTTTTTTTCTAAAACTTCTGACTTTACACTGCTTAAGTTTTTTATTTTTCTTATATTAAAAACAAACACTTTTTCAAAATGCTTTTTGATTTTGTAGTCTTCTATTAGCTTTCCCCCATAGTTTCCTGTCAAGATAGAAACTCTTCTGAAAAAAAAGTTTTCTTCTTTTATAATGTCTGACAGATTAGATATAAGACCTTTTCCTACTCTTGAAAAAACTGGTAAAGTTATATTTCTATAAATCATTCTTTAATTCCTAAACTTTTTGCTATTTGAAAATCTTCTTCTGTATCAATTTCAATCCAGGGCTTTTTCAAAGTATCAACATATCTTATATCTGTTTTATCAAGAACATAATTGAAAGCTATCTCGTACCATATATCTGTTTTTCCAGAATTTATGAGTTTTTCCATCGTTTCAAATAAATACCCTAAAGATGATTTTTTGAATTTAGCAACTCCAATATACTCACCTGTTGAAATTTCTGGAGGAATATCTTTACCAAACTTTTTTAATCTACCGTTTTCTGTTATAACTTTCATCTCTTCTTCTTTCAAATCTTTGTATGTATCCAGAACAACACAGTTTTCATAAGGGCTTTTTAATAGATTTTCCAATATATCCCTATGGAAAAAAGTATCCGAATTCAAAAGTATAAAAGTGTCTTCTTTTCCTATACCATCAATTTTGTCTATCAGATAGAAAGAGTAAATGTTATTCCATTCTCTGTACTTTGGATTAAAAACAATATTTATGTTTAAATCTTTCAAATGCTTCTTTAAAACATCAATCTTATAACCACCGATTATAAAAATATCTTCAATACCAGAGTCTTTTAAAACGTCTATCTGGTACTTTACAAGTGTTTTATTTGGGAAAACTTCAAGCATACACTTAGGTTTATTTTCTGTCAGTTTTCCTAATCTGCTACCTACACCTGCTGCCAAAATTACTGCTTTCAATTTTCCCTCCATAATCCATTTTTTAAAATACCGTATATCCTATATCCTAAAACAAAACTTTCTGTAAAAAATACCATAAGTGCAACACTATACACATTAACAAGTCCTAATAAAATAAGAAGAAATAAGCCTATTACATGAAAAATAGAACCAAAAACAACACTGTAGTTTGCATAACCTGTAAAACCAAGGGCTGCTAAAAATGGATAACCTATCAAAATAGAAGGAACAACAACAACCCCACAGATTAGTAAAATCCTAAAAACATCTACTGATACTTCCAGGCCATTTCCAAAAATTAAACTTATAATCTCTGGGGAAAATATAAATAAGAAAACAACAAGAATAATGTTTACTAAAACAGCAAGTTTAAATATTTTTTTGTATGTTGAAACCTTTTTTTCGTAAGCTACATAAGGATACAGTGCGTTAAGTAATGGATGAAAAAGCTGTTGGAGTGACGTATAAAGTTTCTCTGCTATAGAGTAATATCCAACCATCTTATTATCTGTAAATATACCAAGAATAAAAGCATTCGTTGATGTATAAACAGATACAGAAACCCTTGATAGAAAAAAATGAGAACTGTCCTTCAGGTATTTTAAAAGCTGTCTGGTACCTGGAAGGGCAAATTTTATATTAAAGTTTCTAAAAACAAAAAAAATACCAAGTAGTCCTCCTGTTATAAAACCAAGGGAATATATCAACGGTACGTATATATAGTCTGAAACACTATGTATGAAAACAAATATAAAAATCGTGAATAATATCTTTGAGGTTATATTAAGTGCTGTTATGTATTTCATCTTTTCCATACCCTGGAAAAACCACACAGGAAAAAGTGTCTGTCCAATAACTATTCCGAAGGTCAGGTAATACACCAGCCAGTCTTTTCTGAATTTATCAAAAGAGAAAACAATTACTGACATTATGAAGAAAGATAAAAAAAGAAGAGCTAATTTTATAAACATTACAGAAAAAAAAATTTCAGATAGTTTTTCCTTATTATCCCTGTTTACAGAAACTTCCTTTGTAGCTGATAGATTAAATCCATAATCTGTCAATACTATAAAGTACTGTACAAAAGCCTGGGCGAAGGCTATAAGTCCAAACTTTTCAGCCCCAAGAACTCTAACAAGATAAGGAAATGTTATTAGAGGAAGTATATAGTTAGCCCCCTGTAAAACAAAAAGGGAAACAAAGTTCTCAAAAAGTCTCCTTTTATCAGAAGAAGAAAGTACAGATTTTATATTTAACATATTAAAGATAAAAGTTTCCTCTCCTTTTTGTTCTTAGCTAATCCTTTCTTTAGAAAAAAACATTTTATTTGTGTTTACTTTATTAATCAACAATTTTCTTCTTTATTTCTTTTTTTATTTCATTTAAAAAAATTAAAGCTTCTACAGGTGTGATACTTCCTATATCAATCTGGTTTATTTTTTCTACAATCTCTTTGTAGGCATCTTTCTCTTCTATTTCTTTTAATTCTTTAAATAATGGTAAAGTGGAGATATCTCCTTTTACATTTTTCTCCTCATATCTATTTTTAGTCTGTTTTATTATAAAGTCATTTTCTATTTTTTCTTTTCCTTCCTCAAAATAGTACAGAATTTCGTATGCCCTTTTTATTATTTTTTCCTTTATACCTGCAAGTTTTGCTACATGTATTCCATAACTTTTATTTGTGAAACCTTCCATAACCCTATAGGTAAACTTTATGTTTTCTCCTTCTTCCTGTACATGCATATGAAAGTTTTTAATTCCCTCTATTTCCTTTTCAAGACCTGTAAGTTCATGGTAATGGGTTGCAAAGAGCGTTTTTGCTCCTATCTCTTTTGATATGTACTCTGATATAGCCCATGCTATAGAGAGACCATCGTAAGTACTGGTTCCCCTTCCAACTTCATCTAAAACAATAAAGCTTTTCTGTGTTGCATTGTTAACTATGTTTGCCATTTCAAGCATCTCTACCATAAATGTGGAAAGACCTTTTGCAAGAGCATCTCCAGAACCTATTCTTGTAAAAATAGCATCCACAACTCCTATTTTTCCTTCTTTTGCAGGGATAAAAGAGCCTGTATGGGCAAGGAGAACTAAAATGGCTGACTGCCTTATAAAAGTACTCTTACCAGCCATATTTGGACCAGTGATAATGTGGAAATAACCATTTTTATCCATATTCAGGTCATTAGGAACAAAGTCTTCATTAAACTCTTTTATAACAGGATGAACACCTTCTTTTATGTGAATATCAAAATCTTCAGTGATTACAGGTTTTACCCACCCTTTTTCTGAAGCTATTTCAGCAAGAGATTGAACTGCATCAAGTATTCCTACCTGTTTAGCTGTCTTTCCTATCCTACCTGAAAGAAGGGAAACCTCTTCCCTTATCTTCATGAATATTTCGTACTCAAGGGCTTTTATCTTTTCATCAGCAGAAAGTATTTTTTCTTCAAATCTCTGAAGCTCTTCGGTGGTAAATCTTTCTGAGTTTGAGAGGGTCTGTCTCCTTTTGTAGTGTGGAGGGACAAACTTTAAATTAGGTTTTGTTATCTCTATGTAGTATCCCATTACTTTGTTAAAACCAACTTTCAAACTCTGGATACCTGTTTCTTCTCTCTGTTTTTCCTGATACTCCTTTATCCATTGGTTTCCTTTTTCTTTTATTTCCTTAAGTTCATCTAAATCTTTATTGACCCCTTTCTTTATAAGACCTCCTTCTTTGAGGTGGATAGGGGGATTATCCTCAAGGTATCTGTCAAGTTTGTCAACAAGCCAGCTGTAGTCTTCTATGTTGTTAAAAATCTCCTCCAGGAAAGGAGATTTAACTTCGTCTTTAACTGTTTTTAAATCCTGTATTTTTTTTAAAGATTCCCTTAAAGCAACTAAATCCCTTGGCGTAAGGGTGTTAGATGATATCTTTGATATAAGCCTCTCTACATCAAAAATATCTTTTAAGATTTCTCTTATTTTATTTCTCAGGTTTTTATTTTCCACAAGTTCTTCTACCGCTGTGAGTCTTTCCTGTATCTGACTTTTTTTCTTCAATGGGTGGAGAAGGAAGAACTTAAGTTTCCTTTTTCCCATTCCTGTAAGAGTTCTATCTATTACCTTATAAAGGGAGACATTCCCTTCATTTGGATTTATTATCTCAAGGTGTTTTTGTGAAGAGTAGTCAAGCCTGACGTATATATCTTCTCTATAAGGCTTTGGTGTGGATATAAAAGGTAAAAAGTTCTTCTGGGTGATTTTTGCGTACTTTAACACAGCTGCTAAAGGGTAAAGGGCTTCTTTTTCTTTTTCTTCAAAGCCAAATCCTGAAAAGTGTACAGTACTGAAAAAATCAAGTAGTTCTTTTACTGCTTCTTTACTAAAATACTCCTCAGGAAGCTTTGAGATAAAAATATTTCCAAAGTTTTCCTGTACTTCAGACAAATCAAGGTTTTCAGGAACTAAAATTTCTTTTGGTTGAAATTTGCCTATAAAAGAGATTAAATCATCCTTATCAAAAACAGTTCCTAAAAACTCCCCTGTTGATAAATCTAAATAGGAAACAGCATACTTGTTTCCTGCTGGATATACTCCAGCAAGGGCTGATTTCATTTTTTCATTCTCAAAAAATGTTCCTGGAGTAATAACCCGGATTACTTCCCTTTTTACTATTCCTTTTGCCTGTGAAGCATCCTCAAGCTGTTCACATATTGCTACTTTATGTCCTTTTGAAACAAGTCTTGATATATACGAATCTACAGAATGAAAAGGAATTCCACACATAGGTATAGTTTTATTCTTTCCTACTTTTTTCTTGGTTAGAACAATGTTAAGTTCCCTTGCTCCTGTAAAAGCATCTTCATAGAACATTTCATAAAAATCACCAAGTCTGTAAAGAACAAGGGCATCAGGATACTCATCTTTTATCCTGTGATACTGGGCTAACATCGGTGTAAGGTTTTTGTCCTCTTTAGACAATATAACCCCTCAAAACAGTTTTTAACTGAAAATAATATAGTACAAAACACAGGGTAGAAAATACTTTAAACAAGAATATCTTTGAGATTTTCTGATGTTTTGTTTATTGTATCTACATGGGA
>CAZOTZ010000070.1:0-7905 GCA_964582875.1 uncultured Aquificales bacterium
ATGTGTGTATTGTAAAATCTCCAATCTTAATCAAATCAGGAAACATCAGTCCTCCTTATTGTTTTATTAACCAGGATAAATTTAGCATTTTCAAATAATCCTCAAACTTTAGAGGCTCATGAAATTTTTTAAGTTCATTTCCCAGAAAACTTATCTTTTCAAAACTATTAGTAAAGTAATTCTTCACTCTTTTTATACCATCTAAAAAACCTATTTTTTCATCCTCTTCTTTAAATTTGTCAATAAACTGGTCAGCTTTAATAATACCTTCTGGCATCTTTGTTTTAAGAAATACTTCTGGCGAAACTAATACATAAAAATTAATATCTTCAGGAGCAAAAGTTTTTAAACCGGTTTTATCTAAGAATTTTCTTAAATTTAATGCCTGTCTTTCTGCTTGTTTTAAAGGATTAGGTATACCCTTTATTCCATTTTTAGTTCTAATATTGAATGATTTATTTTTCCAGTCATAAATTAGTTGAGAAGAGAAATATTTTGATTCAAAAATCACAATATCTGTTCTAAATATAAGTAAATGGTCTATTTGGAACGATAAATCATAATATTTGATTCTTAAGTCGTGTAAAACTACAACTTTCTTAGAGTCTTTGTAATAAGTATCTATGTAATAAGAAGCTTTTTTTTCATTATCCCAGCCTGTTTTAATTTTGTAAATTAAAAACTTTATTTCTCTTTTTTTAGATGGAAATATTTTAGGATGGTTTAATAATTGAGTTAAATTCTTAATAATTTGGGATTTATCATCTACAGATTTTATTAGCATCACTCCTCCAGATTGTACTGTTTTATTTTTCTGTATAAAGACGACAAATCTATTTCTAAAACTTTTGCTATTTCTTTAAGATTTTTATTGTAAGTTTCAAGGGCTTTTTTAATAACTTCCTTTTCTGCTTCCTCTTTAACCTGTTTTAAAGGTTTTATTCCTATATCAAGCTTTGAGCGAACAGGTCTATTCTTTATTATATAAGGGGGAAGGTCTTCTAAGATAACTTTTTCTCCATTTGAGAATATACATATTCTTTCCATAAGATTTTTTAACTCTCTAATATTTCCTGGCCAGCTATACTTTAGTAGAGCTTCCTTAACCTCCTCTGTTAAAACTGGTTTTTCAAGTTTGTTCTCAAGGCATGTCTTTTCAAGAAAATGTTCAGCAAGGAGGATTATATCCATTCCCCTTTCCCGTAAAGGAGGAACAAATATCTGAACTACCGCAAGTCTAAAGTATAAATCCTGTCTAAACCTTCCTTCTTCTATCTCTTTCTCAAGGTTTTTATTTGTTGCTGAAATAACCCTTAAATCAACTTTTATCTTTTGATTACTTCCAAGTCTGGTAAACTCCTGCTCTTCAAGAACCCTTAGAAGCTTTGCCTGTGAGGAGAGGCTCATATCTGCAACTTCATCTAAAAACAGTGTTCCCCCATTGGCAACTTCAAGTTTTCCAGGCTTCCTGCTTACAGCCCCAGAAAAAGCCCCTTTTTCATAACCAAAAAGTTCACTTTCAAGTAAATCATCTGGTATAGCTGCACAGTTTATATCAACAAAAGGTTTATCTTTCCTATCACTTAAATAGTGTATAGATTTAGCAACAAGTTCTTTACCTGTTCCATTTTCACCTAAAATCATCACCCATGCATTGGTTTTTGCTACTTTCTCTATCTGTCTTTTTAACTTCTGGACAGGTTCACTTTCACCTATTATTTCAATATTGCTTTTGTCTTTCTCCTTAAAAAACTGTAGCTGGAGCTCTTTCTGTATTTCCTTTTCAGCCTTATTTATAACAGCAAGAATAGAATCTGTAGAAATAGGTTTTTCCAAAAAGTCAAAAGCTCCCTCTTTAAGAGCTTTTACTGCAATAGGAATATTTGCGTGTCCTGAAATCATAACAATTTTAGTTAAAGGGTTACTCTCCTTTATGAAAGGAATAAGGTCTATACCTTCTCCATCAGGAAGCCACACATCTAAAAGGATTATTTCAAAATCCTTTTCCTTTATTTTTTCCTTTGCTTCTGTAATAGATGTAGCTGTTTCAACAAAAAACCCTTCATCTTCTAATATATCCTGCAAAAGGTCTGTTATGTTTTTTTCATCATCTACAACAAGTATTGATAAATTTCCCATTTTTCCCCTTTTTGTTTTTTCTTCTAAGGAAATATATAACCAAAAAGCTGTGAAATACCAGTATGATATAATAACCCACAACTGATTTAAACTTGAAAAAATCTTTTTAAAAACAAATTCTAAAAAAACAGGGAAGTATACTGATGGGGAAAAAAAACATAATAGTTCTTCTTTCAGGTGGAATGGACAGTGCAACCTTATTATGGCTTGCCAAAAAAGAGTTTGATGATGTTTATGCTATTTCTTTTGATTATGGACAGAAACACAAAGTAGAGCTTGACTTTGCTAAAAAATTAGCTGAAGAAGCAGAGGTAAAAAAACATTTCATAGTTGAAGTTCCCCATCTTAAAGGAATAAAAGGTTCTGCTTTAACAGATGAAACTGTTGAAGTTCCATCTGAAACATATCCCAATGAGCCGCCAATAACAACTGTTCCAATGAGAAATCTCAACTTTTTGTCTATAGCTGCTTCTTTTGCAGATGTGTATGAGATAGAAAATATCGGTATAGGTGTTCATTCTGTTGATTCCCCTTATCCAGACTGTAGAGCTGAATTTGTTTCCTCTGCTGAAGCTGCAATAAACGCAAGCTCAGTTATGGTTGCAAAAAAGAAAAACAGAATTCACGTTTACTCTCCTTTTCTTGGGATAACAAAAACAGATGTTTTAAAAATAGGTCTTGAGCTTGGGGTTCCTTATGAGAAAACTTACTCATGTTATAAAGGAACAATTCCCCCTTGTGGAGAGTGTGCAACATGTCAGCAGAGGAAAGAAGCTTTTGAAGCTTTAGGACTTAAAGACCCTTGGTTTTCTGAATAATCTTCTCCCTATGTTAAAATTAATAAAAACTTTTCTGGAGCGTTTTCTTCATGTCTGTAAAAGTGCTTTTGTACTTTCCCCTTTTTATAGCTGGTCTAATTGCCGGTTTTTTTTATTTTTCCCATCTATGGAAAAGTGTTAATATCTTCGGTCCCCAGAAAAGTAAAATAATGATGAGTATGATAGTCAGGCTTCCTGTTCCTATTGTTGTTGTCCTTATAGGAGCTTATCTTGCTGGCGTTGGGGGAATTGTATCTGTATTACTTGGATTTACAACCTTTCAGCTTTTCTTTCTTGTGAAAATGGGAAAAAAACTAAAAAAAGAGGTGGAAGAAGAAGCAGAAAAACAAGAAGGACAGGTAGATGGAGAGTAACCTTTTCTTTTATACAGTAGCTTTTATCTTTGGAACAATAATAGGAAGTTTTTTAAACGTAGTTATTTATAGACTTCCAAGGGGAGGTTCTGTTTTAAAACCTGCGTTTTCTTTCTGTCCTTCCTGTGGCTCCCAGATAAAATGGTATGACAATATACCAGTAATCTCCTTTTTTATTTTAAAAGGAAAATGTAGACAGTGTAATTCAAAAATATCTTACAGGTATCCATTTGTTGAATTTCTGACAGGTATTGCTTCTGTTTTAGCTTTATGGAAAACAGGTCTATCAGTTGATTATTTTTTTGTTTTTACTTTTCTCGCATTGATGATTGCCCTGACGTTTATAGATTTAGATTTCAAGATTATTCCAGACGAAATAAACTTTATAGGGTTTTTAACAGGTATTATTTACTCTTTTTTTAGAAAAGATTTTTCTACAATAGATGCACTTTTAGGCGGATTAGTTGGAGCTGGGATTTTATGGGGAATATCCTTCCTTTATAAGAAATACAGAGGAATAGAAGGACTTGGTTTTGGCGATGTAAAGATGATGGCTTTTGTTGGAACATACTTAGGGTGGTTTGGAAGTTTATTCACTATATTTTTAGGTTCCTTTTTAGGTGCTTTAGTTGGTATCACTGCAGCATATATTTCAAAAGCTGAAGATAAAGGGAAGTTTGAAATACCCTTTGGACCTTTTTTAGCTTTAGGAGCTGTTATTTACCTGTTTTTTGGAGAAGACATTAAAAAGTGGTACTGGGGGTATTAGTTTGGAAAAGTACAGTATAAAGTATAAGGTCTGGTTTGAGAAAGACGGCGAGATAATAATGGGAATGGGAAGGGAAAAACTGCTTAGAGAGATAGAAAAACAGGGCTCAATAGCTGCTGCAGCAAGACAGATAGGACTTTCTTATAAAAAAGCCTGGAAATACATAAAATCTATTGAGGAAAGACTTGGGAAAAAGCTTGTTGAAACACAAAAAGGTGGAAAAAAAGGAGGAGGCTCAAAGTTAACACAGGATGCAAAGGAACTGTTAGAACAGTTTGACAATGTTATAAAAGAGTTTGAGAAAATAAAAGAAAAACTGGAAAAGTAAATGAACAGGGAGATTTTCAAAAAAAGACAGTTTTACTTTGGATTTTTATTCTCATCTTTTATATATTTTGGTATTTTAATGCTTATACTGAAAAAGATAAATCCTTTCTCCCCTGACCTGACTGCCTACAGCCTTATGATTTCAGGTTCTGTTGTTCCAGGAGCTTTGTTTTTTTTAAAAAAGAAAGGAAAAAAGCTGAAAAACTATATTTATTTACTTTCCTTAGGACATATTCCTCTTATTGTTGGTTTTTTCTTATCTTTGTTTTATAAGAACTTTGGTTATTTTTTACTTATGTTTCCTGTTTTTGTTTTAGGTTATCTGGTTTTAATACCTTTAGAGGAGAAAAAAGATGAACTACATGGATAAAGTAAAAAAGTGGAAAGAAGAAGGAAAAAAAATTGTTTTTACAAACGGATGTTTTGATATTATCCATGCTGGACACGTTGATTATCTTGAAAAGGCTAAACAGCTTGGAGATATCCTTATTGTAGGTTTAAACAGTGATGATTCTGTAAGAAGGTTAAAAGGAGAAGATAGACCTGTGAATATCCAGGAACACAGGAAAAGGGTTTTAGAAGCCCTTAAACCTGTTGATATGGTAGTTATATTTGAAGAAGACACCCCTGAAAGACTTATCAAAGAGATAAAACCAGATGTTCTTGTGAAAGGTGGAGATTGGAGTATAGAGAATATTGTTGGAGCTGACTTTGTTATGTCATATGGGGGACAGGTAAAAACTATAGATTTTGTCTATGATATATCAACTACAAAAATCATACAAAAGGCAAGAAATGGGGCTCGCTAATCAACTTACAATACTGAGAATTTTCCTTATACCAGTTTTTATTATATGTCTTGGTTATAACAAACCTGTTTGTGCCCTTGCTGTTTTTGCTATAGCAGGAATAACAGATGCATTAGATGGATACGTAGCGAGGAAATTTAACCAGATTACTACCCTTGGAAAAATCCTTGACCCTATAGCTGACAAAGCTCTTTTAGTCAGCAGTTTTATTTTTATATATAACTCTGACTTAGCTGTTAAATTTCCTTTCTGGTTTGTTGTTCTTGTTATAAGCAGAGACGTTTATATTCTTGCAGGTAGTGCTTTAATATACTACTTCAAAGGAAATGTTGAAATAAAGCCATCTGTTTTTGGAAAAGCTACAACCTTCTTTCAGATACTTTCTGTTGTTGCTGTCTTAGTAGCAAACATAATCCAAGTAGAAAAAGTGTTTATTAATGTACTTATATATATAGCTACATTTTTTACAGTAATATCAACTATAACTTACACCTATGAAGGAATACAGCAGTTAAAAAAATAGAGTCGGAGCGAGCGGACTCGAACCGCCGACCTCTGGCCCCCCATGCCAGTGCTCTACCGCCTGAGCTACGCTCCGATTTTTTCCTTTTCTCCTTTACCATTTAAAGCTTCTTTTAGATGCTTTCCAACCCTAAAAGATATTCCGTATCTTTCTGGAATCAATTTCTCTTCTTTAGTTCTTGGATTTCTCCCTATTTTAGCAGCTCTTTTCTTAACAACAAAAGTCCCAAATCCTGAAAGCTGGACTTTGTGGTTATCTTTTCCATTAACAAGTTCTTCTGATATTTTGTTAAAAATCTCATTAACAACATCTGTTATCTCTTTTTTAGTAAGGTTAATATTTTTGTTTTCCATTATCCAGTTTACAATATCTGCTTTTGTCATTTATTCTCCTCTATATAAGTATTTTTGTATCTTATGTAGTTTTGGTATGACTTTTTAAGCCATTTAATTTCCTGGTCAGTTAATTTTCTTTTAAACTTTGCAGGGGAACCTACCCACAAGGACTGGGGTTCTATCTTTTTATTAGGTGTTACAAGGGCCCCAGCTCCAATAATTGATTCCCTCCCTACGATAACGCCATCCATAACAGTGGCAGACATACCTATAAGACACCTATCTTCTATAACACATCCATGAAGCATTACCTTATGACCTACTGTAACTTCTCTTCCTATTATTGTTGGATGTGTATCATGGGTTACGTGGATAATTGTTCCATCCTGAATATTCGTTCTATCCCCTATTCTTATGTAGTTAACATCTCCTCTTATAACAACGTTATACCATATAGAGCAGTCTTCTCCTATTTCAACATCTCCTATAATAACTGCGTTTTCAGCTATAAAAGCTGTTGGATGTATTTTAGGATACTTCCCCTTATAAGGTTTTATTATCGCCATCTTTTTTCTTCCTGTGCTTTTTCAAAAATCTATAACCTATAACAAAATAAAGCCCTGTCATAAGTATCATAACTACGGAAACAAATATTATATTCAAAATTTCCATTTGTTAAAGTCCTTTGTATGTTGCTTTACCTGTTTCTGTTTCCCATACAGTAATACTTACAACTTTTATATCTTCTAAAAGTCCTGCTTCCTTGAGTTTTTTTTCTAAAAAATCGTAAAAGAACTTTGCCAGAGCTTCAGCTGTTGGACAAAAATCCACTTCAAACAGCTTTAAAAAACCAAACTCTTTCTTAAAAATTGGATAAAGAGGGTCATTTTTATCAATAATAAAGGAGTGGTCTATCTGGTTATCTATAAGGTCTTTCAAAGCAGCTTTTATATGGTAAAAATCAATAACCATCTCCTGCTCATTAAGGGTATCTGAGCCAACTGTAACTTCCACTTTATAACTATGCCCGTGTATATTTAAACACGGATTTGGAGGAACTTCATTTCCCATTAATCTGGCACCTTTTCCTGACATCAGGTTTTGCTTCCATACCCTATGTCCTGCCTCAAATTTAAACTTTTTTGTTATTTCATACTTCATTCCCTTTCTCCTTTTTTATGTGTTCCTGAGAAAATAAAATATACTGCTATTTTGACACGTTTTACAGAAAAAATGCCAGAAAGCCCATTTCTTGTTCACCTTCGGTTCACCTAATTTACAAAATTGTTAGAAATGGGATGAATAGCAGAGAGCTTCGTTAGAAACTCTCAAAACTTTTTTAATCATTTAATTTGCTATAATTATTTTATTATAGAGATTTTCAATATGTCTGCAATTGCTTTAAAAAGACAAAAACAGAATAAAACTACAGGGACTAAAAAAGCCTGTAAGAGTATCAGGACTACACCAGATACCAGAGAGTTGTGATATAGCAAAAGCAGAGCTGATAAAGAAACCAGAAAGAACATCAAAAAATCTATAACAAAAGAAAAGACATACAAAACAAAATAATATCACTACTGAAAAAGTATGAATATGTATTAATACAGGAAGAAGCAGTTAAACAATGGCATAGTGGATTATCTGGCAGGCAAATACAAACTACAGGTGTAGGGGGAATAATCTCAAGGCTAAAACAGAGCCTTGAAATCCTTATATCTGTGGATAGATATGAAGCGACAACAAAGATATGTAGTAAAAAACTTTTTTCCTGAAACTTGTTAAAATTGACTTTCTGTATATATATGAAT
>CAZOTZ010000071.1:0-2056 GCA_964582875.1 uncultured Aquificales bacterium
TAAAATTAAGGCTGTTTTTTAACAAATAGGCAAAGGAGGGAAAAATGAAAAAACTGCTTGCCTTACTTTTTTCACTGTTTGTTCTTAACTTTTCATTTGGAAAAGATTACCCTGAAGTGGTTATCAAAACCAACATGGGGGATATTTACGTTGAGCTTTATCCTGATAAGGCACCTAAAACAGTGGAAAACTTTTTAAAGTATGTGAAAGATGGCTTTTACAATGGGCTTATTTTTCACAGGGTAATCCCTGGTTTTGTTATACAGGGAGGAGGTTATTACCCTGATATGAAACTCAAAAAACCTACATACCCACCTGTTGAGAATGAGTCAAACAATGGGCTTTCTAATCTAAGGGGAACAATAGCAATGGCAAGGACTATGAACCCCCACAGCGCTACATCACAGTTTTATATAAACCTGAAGGACAACACTTTTCTTGATTATGGAAAAACTCCCCAGAAGTGGGGATATACAGTGTTTGGTAAAGTGGTAAAAGGGATGGATGTTGTGGATAAAATAGCACAGGTAAAAACCCACACAGTAGGTTATTTTAGAGATGTTCCTGTTAAACCAGTTATCATAAAGGAGATAAAAATTATCAAAAAGTAGGGGATTTCATCCCCTCTTAATATTTTCCCTTTTTAAACCGATAAAAACAAAAACCTGTCTAAAGGAAAAAAATGCAAACGTATATATTTTATTTTCCTGATTGTGTCAGTTGGGGAGAGTGTTTAAAAAATTTGAATATCAACCCTGATGATTTTAATCTTGCTATTTTTTTCGTACCATACTCCCTCATTAATAAGGATTTTGACAGTACCGTCCGTAAATTTTTAGGAAATACTGATTATCTTGCTGTTTCAACAAGAGGAGGAATATATAACTCAAAAACCCTTTTAAACGGAGTCTCAGGAATTTTTATAAAGTACGAAAGGAAAGGCAAACATACAGTCAATTACTGTGTGAATGTACCTGAATACTTTGAACGCTCTGTAAAAAATATGGAAAGGTTTCTGAATAAAAAAAAGGAAAACACTAATATTATATTTACTACGCTTATGAACACCCAGATAAATCAGATGCTTGACCTGATAAATATAAAAACTGATACCTCTTTCTCACTTGTTGGTGGTGTTGCCTCTTCCTTTGATGAAAACTTTAAAACAAAGATAGTTTTTAATGGAATTGAGATAGAAGACGGATATGTTATTCTTTCTTTTGAAAATATAAAATCATCTTCATCTATATCTCTTGGCTTTATACCTGTTGGACCTGGATACCTTATAACAAAAGCCAATCTTAATAAAATTTATGAGCTTGATGGTATACATATTAAGCATCTTTTAGATAAGCTTTTACAGGGAACAGGTATTTACACTGAACAGCTTGATATGATTAAAACTTCAAAATACCTCTGGAACTTTCCCTTTCAGATTGTAGATAAAAAGACAGGTTTTGCTTACATCTGTAGAACTCCAAAAATGTATAATACAGAAGAAGATGTGTTGGAGTTCTGGGGAAACTTTAAAGAAAACGATGTGGTGAAAATATCAATAGGAGACCCAGATGACCTTATTGATGATATAGATATAAATATGAAACTTATAAAAATAAACCTTTACGAAAAAGACATACATCCAGAATTTGCTTTTGTTTTTTCCTGTGTTGCAAGAAATGAGCTTTTCCAAAAAATTAACGAAGTGGATATAGAATCAAAGCAGTATAAAAAACACTTTCCAAATATAGATATTGTAGGTATGCTAACGTATGGAGAAATAGGTATGGGTAAAAGAGGGAAGAAAGTTACATTTTATAATCAGACATCTATATTCTTAGCACTGTGGGAAGAAGATGTTTAAAGATGTTGATTTTAAAATACTTAAAAACATACTGATTGAAACTACAGAAAAGTATGACAAAATCTTAAACAACTACTCATCTCTGAATTATGAACTTAAACTGATAAAAGAGCGGGACACTATTACAAATGTACTATCTAAACAGGGGTTTATAGAAGGTCTATCTACAATTCTTAACAGGGCTGAAAAAGAAAA
>CAZOTZ010000071.1:2156-7864 GCA_964582875.1 uncultured Aquificales bacterium
CTTATAACACAGGCTGAACAGGCTATGTATATATCAAAAAATAAGGGAAGAGACACATTAACTTTTTATAATGAAGAAATTGGTAAAAATTTTGTTTTTGTTGAGAAGTACAAAACAGTTCTGAACTTTGCTGTAAAAAACAAAAGTGTTATCCCTTATGTACAACCTATTTATGATATAAAGAAAGGCAAAATAATAGGAGGAGAAGTTCTTTTAAGAATTAAATACGATAGTAGAATACTTCCTGCCGGTGAATTTATTTCTGTAGCTGAAAGGTTTGGTTTCATTGATGACCTTGAGTCAATACTTATAGAAAAAATGTCAGATAGCAAGTTCCTTGAAGTGTTTAAAGGAAAATATCTATTTTTAAACAAAACAATAAAAAATGCCAATAAAGCGAAAAAATTTAAGAACGACATAGAAATTCTCCTCTCCTTGAAGGAGGAGGATATTTATCCAGTTGTAGAGATAACAGAAAGTTCATTTGTTGAATTTTTCAAAATTCTTACTGATTTTATCTCCTTTTCCAGGAAAAAGGGAATCAAAATAGCCCTTGATGATTTTGGAGCAGGGTACGCCTCTTTCAGTTATCTTTTAAACCTTGACCTTGATTTACTTAAGATAGATGGAACACTTATAAAAAACATAAAAAGAAATAGAAAATCAATGTCTATAGTAAAAGCAATATCGCAGATAGCCTATGATTTTGGAATAAAAACTATTGCTGAATACGTAGAAAATAAAGAAATATTAGATGAGATAGAAAAAATAGGAATAACATACGCTCAGGGGTATTACATATCAAAACCTGTTTACTATCTCAAGTTTAAAAAAATAGATAGATGAAGTACTTTCCAATAAATCTAAAAAGTTATCTGTACTACAAGTTTTTTAACTCTTTTTTTACCGGATTGTCTGTAGGCTCGGTTTTTACAATATACGCTCCGTTAAAACCTTCAGTGTACTCTGTAGGAGGTATAATCCTTGCCTTAGGTATGCTTATTGTTGCGAAGTTTTACCAGAAACTTATCACCATCAGGAGGTTTTTTTACATATCCCTGTTTGTTGAAGCAGTTATACTTGTTTTAGTTTTATATTTTTTAATTAAACCTTACACGTATTCTACAGCACTTTTAGTTTATTCAGGTTATCAGCTTACATTTATTTTTGGAGCTTATCTTGTTAGAGCTGAAACTTTAATATTAAGGCGAAAATCTTTTTTATCCTTTGTTGATATTTCAAAACAGAGTGGATATCTTGCAGGTCTGGTTGTCTCTTTCCTTTTTTACAGGATTTTAGAAAACTTTTTCGGTATAACAGGAAATCAGGAGAAGGTTTACCTTCTCCACTATCTTCTTCTTCTTAATGAAATTCTTATAATCTACTTTCTTTTAAAGGCATTCAACTTAAAAACCAAAAGGCGTTGAAAAACCACCTGTTCCAAAATCCTGTTTTATATAGCCTTTCTGTTTTCCGTAAAACTCAATTTTCATAATATCCTGTTCAACAGGTATTTCTTTAGGACAGGAAAAAGTACAGTATTTACAATGGACACACTTTGTTATATTGTTTTTATCTGCAAGAATAATCCTTTCATCTCCAAGAGCATCATTTTTATCTTTCCAAAATCTATAAGTTTTTACAAAGTTTATAGGTCCCCCAAAATCTAAATCAGTTTGAAACACAGGACACATAGAGTAGCAAATACCACACAGAATACAGTCTGTTTCCTTATCAAACTCTTTTAAGTCTTCTGGGTAAACAGGTTCAAAATTTTCTTTAGGAACAAACCACCCTTTTACATCTTTAAGTTTATTTAAGAATACAGACTGGTCTACAACAAGGTCTTTTATCACAGGAAGATTAGAAGAAGGTTCTATCAAAACTTCACCATCTTTTATAACATCTTTTACTTTTGTTTTACAGGCTAAAAAGTGCTGTTCCCCTATCTTAACACTACATGTTCCACATATGGCAGCTCTACACTGGGCTCTAAAAGAAAGGGAACTGTCTTCATAATCTTTTATTTTCATAAGTATATCAAGGATAGTTGTTCTGTTTTCTATTTCTTCCTCAAAAGTATCAATCCAGCTTTTATTTCCATCAAACCTTTTGATTTTTACTTTTACTTTCATACTTTTTTCCCTTTCAGGTTTTAAGATTAACCTCAACGAATTTTAAAACGTTCATGTAAAAAACTTCTATAATTATTCTCATACTTTGAAGATACTGATACCCATAGATTAACTAAAAAGTGAGGAGAGGAAAAGATGCTAAAAAAATTTTTAGCTGTTTTTCTTATTTTAGGTATTTTTTCCTTTTCATACAGTAAAGGGATTAAAGCTTATAACTTTGAGCTTTTAGATGAGAATGGGAAAAAAGTTAAATTAGAGCAGTTTAGAGGAAATGTTGTTTTTATTATTTTCTGGCATCCTTTATGTCATTCATGCAGAGAAGAACTACCGGAGATATCCCTTCTGGCAGAAAAATATAAGGACAAACCTGTTAAGTTTTTAGCTATTGTAATGGGGGAAAAGGACCCAGAAAAGATAAAGAAAATAAAAGAAGATTGGGGATTTTACATTCCTGTTCTTATCGGCGATAGTGTAGTTAAATCAAAGTACAGGATTATAGGAACTCCAATTATATATATACTTAGAAAGGACCTTACTATTGGTAAAATATTTCTTGGGAAACAACCATTAGAAAAATTAGACAGATATATAAACAAATTTTTAAAGGGATAATGCCATGGTTGAAAATGTATCGGTTTGGGCAGCTTTTTTAGGTGGAATAATTGCTTTTTTATCCCCGTGTGTTCTTCCTATAATACCCGGTTATATTGCTTACATTTCTGGGGTTTCTGTCAGTTCTGTATCTGAAGAAAAGAAGTTTGACTTAAAAATCGTTTATACAGCTGTTGCTTTTGTCATTGGTTTCTCAATAGTTTTTACAGCCCTTGGGGCAGCTTCAACATTTATCGGACAGTTACTTCAAGAGTACAAGGAGATAATTTCAAAGATTGCTGCACTTCTTGTTATTCTCCTTGGTATACATTTCACAGGTATATTCCAGTCAGAAAAGGTTAAACTCTGGCTTGGTTTAATAGCAGTTATTTCATTAGGTTTATACGGATACGGGTATGTAACGACAAAAGACATTTTTAACGATTTCTTTTTACTTGTGGTTTTAACTATCCTTCTATACGCTTTCTACTACTCAGGAGCTTACAAAATCCTTTATCAACAGAAAACAACAGAGGTGAAGAAAAAACCACCAGGGGTGATAGGAGCTTTTATTGTTGGGGTTGCTTTTGCTTTTGGCTGGACACCCTGTATAGGACCTATACTTGGAGCTATTCTCCTTTATGCTTCCCAGCAAGAAACTGTTATGCAGGGAGTTGTTCTTCTTTTTGCTTTCTCTATGGGACTTGGAATTCCATTTATCCTGACAGCAATGTTTATAAATATGTTCTTCAGATTTTTTAATGTTGTCAGGAAGTACTTCCTTGTTATAGAGGTGATAGGAGGAGTTTTACTTATACTTGTTGGAATTCTCATTCTTACAGGTAGTATGGAAAAAATAGCAACATTCTTTTCCTAAGGGGGAAGTATGAAAGTTTACTCTTTACAGATTAACCTTGAGCCTGGAAATGTAGAAAGTAATGTTGAAAAAGTTTTTTCTTATATAAAAGACATTGATAAAAACTCTCTTGTTTTACTTCCAGAGATGTTTAGCTGTGGTTTTGACAATGATAATCTTGAAAAACATGTGAAAAAAACACCAGAAATATACAATCTCCTAAAAGAATTTTCAAAAGAAAAGAACTGTGTTATATCAGGAACGCTTCCTGAAAAATCAAAAGGTAATATATATAACAAAGCTTTCGTTATAGATAATGGAGATATTATACATAAACAGGCAAAGGTGAAACTTTTTAAACCAACTGGAGAAGATAGATACTTTAAAGCTGGAAAAAACATTGATGTTGTGGAAAGTTCTTCTGGAAACCTTGGGATAATGATATGCTTTGAGCTTAGATTTCCTAACATATCCTACACATTAAGAAAAAAAGGTGTTGAAATAATACTTGTACCAGCCCAGTGGGGAAAGCCAAGAAAAGAGCATTTTGAGGTTTTATCAAAGGCAAGGGCTATTGAAAATCAATCCTTTTTAGTATCAAGTAATACAGTAGGAAGAATAGGAGATTTAGAGTACGCAGGTAGTTCAGGAATATACTCCCCATGGGGGGAAACCCTTGCCTTTTTAGATAACGAAGAAGGCCTCATTGAAGCAGATATAAATCTAAATGAGATATACAGGGTAAGAAACTTAATAAAAATGGATTAGAAACTTAAAATATCTGGATTTTCTTTAAGAAACTTTTTCATCTCATCTGGAGTTTCAAATGTTTGAAGTGTTGAGATAGCTTCCTTAACTACGTTAAGTATATCTTCATCTTCTATAAGTTTTTTCAGCTCTTCTCCTATAAAATCCCTTTCATTTCCCTCCTGCAGTACAAATTCCCTTTCCTGTATTTCTTTAGACAGGTTAAATCTGAAATGTAAACACCTTTCTTCTGTTAATCCTTGTTTTTCAAGAATACTGATAAGGTCGTTCAAATCAAGGTTTTTTAAAGAACCTTTAAAAATCACAACTGGTTTTTTCTTTCCTTCGTCAATAAGTTTTTCTACTTTTTGTTTTAAACTGTTTAATATGTTATCTAAGTTTTCTTCTACAAAGTCTACATTTATAAAAGGTCTTCCACTTTTCAAAGGTATAAAATCACATTTTATACTTTTTCCTGATACTTCTACACTGTAGAAGCCTTTTTCAACCTCAGATTCCCTCTGGTTGTAAGCTGTAAACTCTGTGGAACCAGGATAAACAACAGTAGCTCCGTTTATTATTTTTGGTTCCTGTTTAACATGGTAATGACCTATACCTATGTAATCAAAACCTTCAGGAATTTCCCTATCCATATAAAGCTCTGAAGAAGGGAAAAAAGGAGAAAACTCCTGATGAAGCATAAGGATTTTAAAGCCATCTTTAAGATTTTCAAGGTATTTTTCCAGGATGTTTCTTATACTTTTTATCTGTTTTAGACCTGCTTTTGATATGTACTTTAAACCTCCTATAAATACACCTTCATGTTCAGTAAAACCTGTATCAACAACTTTCAGACCCACAGGCTCAAGAATAGACAAAGGGGATATATCTTTTACCTGACTTCCTCTATCATGGTTTCCTGATATGACAAACATAGGGATATTAGCATCTTTAAGTCTTTTTAGAAGCTCAATTCCTTCTAAAAATGTCTGGTTAGATGGTCTTGATGTATGGAAAAAATCTCCTGAGTGAATAATGAAATCAACTCTGTTATTTATTGCAAAATCAACAGCTTCACTAAAAGCATCAAAAAAATCCTTTTTTCTTTCTGAAAGACCGTACTGACTATAACCTAAATGGGTATCACTTATATGGACAAACCTCATACCTGTTCCTTTTTACCAAAAAGTTTACTGAATACTGCATCTGAAGGGCAAAAACCAGTAAACGCTGAAAGATAAAGCATAAATATAATAAAATACACAATATACTTTCCCCATTCATGACCAACATTTATAAGCATCATTGCTATAAGAAGAAGTGTTCCCATAACAAACCTTTGGGCTCTTATCGCTGATTTTGGCATACCTGACCCTCCT
>CAZOTZ010000072.1:0-1705 GCA_964582875.1 uncultured Aquificales bacterium
TTGAACATTGGGCTTGTGCCAACTATTTTTCCGTTAGATGCTTTAAGATTAAAGTACCACCTTCCATCCTTTGCTTCTTTCAGGCTGTACCTTCTGTCAAGGGAAGCATTTTTCATGACAGCATTAATCCCGGTCATAGCATTTCTTTTTGATGCATAAAGCTGACTTTTTAAGAGGGTCCTATCCCCTTCAACAAAAGTAAAAGAAAATTTATCTTTGTCACTATGTCTTTTAAGAATAACTTTCATGACCCATCCTCCTTTAGAAATTAAGATTTATTTAATACTTCGTTATTAATAGATTAATACTTTAATACTAATTGATACTTTTGGTATGTAAACTGCTAAAATTATTGAAAATATTTGTTGTAAATAAGGTGAAAAATGGCTGAACCTCGTATTAAGCACTATCTTGTGAATAAGAAAAATGAGGACCCAGGACTTGTAATAGAAATAGAAAGTATAGGGGAGTACTTACTGTTTGATTTAGGTAATATATCAAAACTTGACAGGCATTTGATAAAAAAAATAGGAAAGATTTTCATAACCCATACACATATGGACCACTTTATAGGTTTTGATAGTTTACTGAGAAATAAGATAGGGAAAGAACATACTGTAGAAATATTTGGAATCTTTCCCCTTGCAGAAAACGTTTACTGTAAACTAAACGGATATACGTGGAACCTTGTTGAGTTTGAACCTCAACTTGTCTTTTCTGTAAAACAGTTAAAGGATAACTATTTTGAGTATTACAGATTTGATATTAAAAAGAGATTTGAGAAGGATTTTTTAGACCAATCTGTAGCAGATAAAAATATAATTTTTGAAAATGAGCATTACAGGGTAAAGTATGCTGTATTAGACCACAAAATACCTGTTTTAGGATACTCTTTTGAGTACAAAGATAAACTATACTTAAAAAAGGAAAAGATAAAAGAACTTCCTTTGAAAGGAAAAGAGATTGGTGAGTTCAAAAGCTGGCTTTCTGATAAAAACAATAAAGGAAAGAAATTTAAAATAGGAGATAAGTATTACGATTATGATTTTTTAAAAAAAGAGTACAGTTATACACAAAAAGGTATAAAGATTTCATACATAACAGATGTTATTTATTCTGAAGAAAATAAGAAAAAGATTGTTGAGTTAGTAAAAAACTCAGATTACCTTTATTGCGAAGCTGTTTTTTTAGAAAAAGATGAAGAACAGGCAAAAAAGGTTTACCATTTGACAACAAAACAGACAGCAGAAATAGCTACTGAAGCAAATGTTAAAAATCTTATAGTTTTCCATTTTTCACGACGTTATGGAAAAAATCCAGATATAATATTAAAGGAAATACAGAAGTTCTTTAAAAATGTTTCCTAAATAGGAGCAAAAATTTATTTGACATAAGTGTTTTATACATTTAAATTAAAGTTTACTTACTAATGAAAGGGGGAAAGGTTATGTTTAAAAAGAAATTAATCTCAGGAATTTTATCTTTATCTTTAATAGGTGTTCCTGTTTTAATGTCTGTTAATGCTGAACCAGCAGAAGCAGGTGCAGGAGCTGCAGCTGGTGTAAGTTCTACCGGAACCACAGGAACTGCAGCAGGAGCTGGAACAGCAGCAGGTACAGGAGCTACAGCAGGAGCTACGGGGGCAGGAACTGCAGGAGCAGGAGCTGCGTCAGCGGGAGCGGCTAGTGCAGGAGCTGCAGCTGGT
>CAZOTZ010000072.1:1805-7758 GCA_964582875.1 uncultured Aquificales bacterium
GCAGGAGCTGCAGCTGGTGCAGGTGCTGCAGCAGGAGCTGCTGCAGCAGGTGCAGCAATAGGAGCTTCCACTATTGCTACAATAGCAGCGACAGTAGCTGCAGCAACAGTTGCAGTTATATCAACAAATGAAAATGATTCAAATGGTGGTGCTGTTATATCCCACGGTCACGGACACAGTCACGGACATGGAGATTAAAAACATAAAAAATTTTTTCTAAAAACCGATAAATAAAAAAGGAGCTTAAAGCTCCTTTTTTTATCTGTATGGGGGAGATTGGTAGAGAGGTTATAACATTGGAAAGAAATAAAACATATCAAGAGAATACATGTTCAACAAACATAGAAGAAGATGAAATAGACCTTTATGAGCTGTGGCTTACAATAAAAAAGAGAAGAAAAATAATATATATCATTACAGCTTTCTTTTTAATAGTGGCTGTTCTATACGCTTTCCTTTCTCCAAAAGTTTACCGTTCCCAGGCAACAATAATGCCGTTGGGAGGTAATAAAGAAGGAGGTATAGCATCCCTTATAGGTTCATTTGTTCCTTTACCAACAAGTCAGTCTGGTTTAACATGTGAAGCTGTGCTTAACAGTAGACTTATAAGGGAAAAAATAGTAGAGGATTTGAACCTTTTACCAGTTCTTTTTAAAGATAAATGGGACCCTGTAAGAAAAAAATGGATTTTAGAAGAAGGAGAGGAGCCTCCAACTATTGTAGATGGAGCCAATAAACTTCAAGGTTTACTAAGTAGCTCATCGGATAAAAAAACAGGTGTTATTACAATAAATGCTGACTTTCCAGAAGACCCAGTTATAGCATACAAAATAGCAAACAGTGCAATAAAAAATCTTGATAGGATATTAAACGAGAAAGCTTTTACCCTTGCAAAAAAGTACAGAATATACATAGAAGAAAGATTAGAAGAAGCGAAAAAAAGAATAGATGAACTTGAAAAACTGTATGTAAAATTTTCAAAAGGTGAAATAAAGAAGGTTCCTTTCCTTGTGGGAAATGATAATGTGGAACTTGGTAAACTAAAAGGAAAGCTGATAGCAGAAAAGGAGAAGTTAAAACTTTTAAAAGAAAAACAAGGAACATCTCAGGAGGAGATAGAAAAACAGCTTACGAAAATATCAATTCTTGAGAAAAAAATAAAAGATATATCAAAAAATCTTGAAGGTGATTTTGTATCAGCTCCAGAGTACCAGTTTAACCTTATGAAACTTCAAAGTGAGATAGCTATAGCAAAAGGTCTTTACCAGGCACTTGTTCAGGAATACGAACTTGCTAAAGCCCAGGAGATGAAGGAACAGGTTGCTTTTCAGGTTATAGACCCTCCTTTGATACCAAAGGTTCCAGTTAAACCTAAGAAAAAACTTATTATTGTTGTAGCTCTGATTTCTGGTTTGTTTGTTGGTGTTTTTGTGGCGTTCTTTACAGAATGGCTTGATAGTGTTAAGAAAAACAGAAAAGTTTACGCATATAAGGAGAAAAAAGAAGAAAAACCAATAACAATAAATCTTATGTATTATGACTACAGAAAAGAGTATGAAAATGGAAATGGAAGAAAAAAAATATATCCAGATGTTATTAAATATGAGAAAAACTGAAAGGAAGGGGAAGATGAGGTTATTACTTAAAAGTTTTATTGTTTTTGTATTAATAACCTTTTTTGCAAATGGGGAAACTGTTTCAGGGGGAAAAGCAGCACCATCAGGTTTATCAGGATTATCAGGTATTGGTTTGAAAGCTTCTCCTCAGGAAGGAGCAGGAGTTATACAGGGGAAAGTTGTAGCACCTAAGGGGTCAGGTCAGGAAACAACAGGAATGAAGGAAAGTATCCCGGTGAAAATAGAAGAAACAAATGTTCTCCCTGAAATGGAAGGTTCTCCTGTTGAACTTACAACTGAAAAAAAAGAAACAGCAAAAAGAGAGATAGAAAAGCTTAGAAAAGAAGAGTTTTTAAAACAGAAAAAAGTAAAACTTGAAACATCTTCAATAGAAAACTCTTTTTTCTCAAGGTTAAAAGCTTATAAAGTGCCTCTAAAACAGTTCGGATATGAGTTTTTTGTAGGGAAACCAAGGTTCCCAGCATCTGTTCCTATAGATAAATCTTATACTCTTGGACCTGGGGATGAGGTTTTTCTTTATGTTATAGGAGCACCAGCAAACCTGAAAATTCCATCTGTTTTAAAGCTTGTAGTGGATAGAGAAGGAAAAATATACATACCAGGACTTGGTGTGTTTTATGTGTGGGGAATGGATTTAAATGAAGCAGAAAAAGTTATATCTGATGCATTAAAAACAAATATAAAACTTACTGTTGGAAAACTTAGAACATTCCCTGTTTATGTATCAGGGGAGGTTAGAAGACCTGGTTCAGTACTTGTCACTGGGGTAAATACTGTTATTGATGCCCTTATAATGGCAGGAGGTATAAAAAAGACAGGTACACTCAGGGATGTTGTTGTCACAAGAAGAACTCCAAGAGGACTTAAAAAGATTCATATAGATTTTTATGATTTACTGTTGAAAGGAAAGCCTGTTGATTTCAGGGTAAAAGATGGAGACGTTATCTTTGTAAAGGATATAGGTCCAACTGTTGCAATTGCCGGAAAAGTTAAAAGACCTGCAATTTATGAACTAAAAGGATATGAAACAGTTAAAGGACTTATAAAGCTTGCTGGAGGAGTTTTACCATCTTCCTATAGATATAAAGTTACCCTTCAAAGATACAAAAATCATGAATACCTTGAGATATTCAATGGAAGTTTAGACGACACCAGCTTTCTTTCCAGGAAACTAAAAGACGGAGACCTTATTTTAATAAGGGAGGTTACATCTGTCCCTCAAAATGCTGTATCTGTAGAGGGGTATACACCTTATCCAGGTGTTTACCAGTATAAAGAGGGGATGAAATTATCTGATGTACTTAAACCTGATATGTTTTTCCAGGATACAAATACAAAATTTGGTTTAATTATCAGACAATACCCACCTAACAGTGAAATCAAATATATATCATTTATTCCTGAAGACATACTTTTAAAAGAGTACGATTTACCTTTATATCCATCTGACAGAATAGTCCTTTACAGATTTGGTTCTATTAAACAGGTAGACACAAATAAAGTAAGAGATGTTGTTTTAGTAAAGGGAGCTATCAAGTACCCTGGAGTTTATGCATATAAGAAAAATATGATGCTTTCAGATATACTTGACGAAGACCAGCTCCTTATTGATACTAACGTATACTTTGGTCTTATTAAGAGAATACCAGAAATAGGTAAACCACCTGTTTATCTAACATTCTCCCTTAAGGATATTCTTGAAAAAAAATCAGACATAAAACTAAAACCTTTAGATGAGATTACATTTTACAGGTTTGGATATAAAGATATAGACTTTAACAATGTAAAAGATGCTTTTGTGATAGAAGGAAGTATAAAGTATCCTGGTATATATGCTTACAAAAAAGGTATAACCTTGAATGATGTAATCAATAAAGATTTTCTTCTTATAAACACAAACCTTTACTTTGCTGAAATTGAAAGGAGAAATCCAGAAACCCTTGAAGTTGAAAAAATTATAAAGTTTGTTCCTGTTGATGTGTTAAAAGGAAAAGAAAAGATATATCTAAAACCAATGGATGTTGTAAGGTTCTATCCTAAGTACATATATACACCAATAAAGGTTTCAGGTCTTGTTGAAAAGTCAGCTTATATTCCATACAAAAAAGGAATGAAACTTTCTGAGGCTTTAGCCCACGTTAAGTTTAAAGAGGATATTAAAAAACTACGTGTAGATATATACAGAGAACAAAAATATAAAAAAGGATTTTCTGAAGAAGCAGAAACAGCAAAAGGAAAAGCAGAAACAGGCAAAGCTTTAGTCTCAAAAAATATAGCTTCTTTTTACCTGTATGACGTGCTTATTAAGAAAAACAGTAAAGAAGATATACCTCTCTACCCGGGAGATAGGATAGTTGTAAGGGAAATAGACCCTGAAGAGATTGTTGAGAAAGTTTATGTTAACGGTTATGTAAAAAATCCTGGGGTTTACAAAATCACAGACAAAACAACTCTGTATGATATCTTGAAGGCTGCAGGTGGATTTAGAGAAAATGCTTTCCCTGAGGGAATAATAGTGCTCAGGAAATCTGTTAAAGAGATGCAAAAAGAAAAAATGGCCCAGGCTATCCTTAGAATGAAACAGGAACTTGCAAAGGAAGAAGCTGGTGTTATGCAAGCAGACCTTACTCCTGAAGAGCTCAGGGCAAGACAGGCAGCATTTGAAGCCAAGAAAAAGCTCCTTGATGAGATGGAAAAATCACAGATAACAGGAAGGATATCAGGAATAAGAATAAGTAAAGATTTAGAAAAGCTAAAAAACTCTCCGTATAACATTCTTCTTGAAAACGGAGATAGAATTTACATACCAAAAAGACCTTCCAGTGTTCTTGTATTTGGAGAGGTTTACAACCCATCAGCTCTTGTTTACATCAAAGATTTAAGGGTTGAAGATTACATAAACTCTGCTGGCGGATTAACAAGGAACGCAGATATAGATAACATATTTGTAATAAAAGCTGATGGTTCTGTAGTATCTTCAGCAAACGTTAATAAAGACCGTTCCTGGGAAGGAAGAAACTATGCTGTATGGGGATTACCTCAAAGTTATAGTACAGACATTCTTGATTACAAACCTCAACCAGGAGATGCTATTATAATTCCTACAAAAATCCATGTTCCTACAATGTGGAGACCGCTTCTTAGAGATATAATACAGATAATCTATCAGGGTGCTTTAACAGTTTATACAATAACTAAACTATAAAAAGATGTCTGGAGGGGATTGGCTTGAAGAGAAGCCTTTTTATATTCCTTTTTTTTCTTTTATTTAAGGTAGTTCTTGCACAGGAACTACCTTTATATGGAGCTCTTTTAAAGGAGTATCCTTCGTCTTTAATAATTCCAAAATGGAAGTTTAGGATTGGACTTAGCTTTGGGAAAGTAAACGATGCTATAGATGTTTTCGATGTAAGAAAACAGGAGGTAGGTGGTTCTTTAAACGCAGTTGGCTTAGGAGACTATGACCATTATGGAGGTTTTCTTAATTTAGGTTTAGCAGATACATTGATGGCTTCAGGAAGTTATTTACACAGATTTATCCAGTATGGACATGGGACTATATCTATCCACTCATACGAATTTTTTATAAGAAAATCTTTCTGGTCAGTGTTATCTATAGATGTTGGTGTAAGGGGGAATATTCTTGACGGAGAAAAAGTAAAAAATGTAGACGATATAAATTTTTACATACACAGATACAATCCTAATGTAAGTATAGAAGTAGACCCTTACTACATATGGTTTACTAAAAAAACAGAGACAGGGGAAATAACTTCTGGTGTTGCTAAAGGGGAAAATCCTTACGTTTCCTTATATGATTCATGGGATTTAACAAATTTTTTAAGATTAACAGTAGGAAAAACTTACAGGAAATTCCAGCCTAATATTTTTATAGAGTACGGAAAAACAGATATACACGGAAAAATAGATACAAACCTGAAGTATTATGTACCTAAAGGATTTGAAGATTCTCTCCCTGAACTGCCGGTGGACCTTAATAGAGATGAAAGCTATCTGAAACTTGGTTTTAACAGTTTTCTCAAAACTCCTTTTAACACATTAACTTATTTTGAGTATTACTATTTAATGCTTTTTAGAGATGATGGATTAGGGTATGAGCATTACAACCATGTTTTTCGCCTGGAAGTAAATTACTTTTTTAACCGTCATTTAGTTCTTTCTTTAGGTGGAATTTACTTGCATAGACAACTTAACGGAATTATACCATTATTATATAACAAATATACACAAACTACTTTTGACCATAAATACGGTTGGGCTGAAGCTGGAATTACTTTTATGTGGTAAACTAATTG
>CAZOTZ010000073.1:0-7212 GCA_964582875.1 uncultured Aquificales bacterium
AACGCAAACGCTATTTCTGGTCCAAACAGTATGCATTTTGTCCCTGCTGTTCCCCCAAATAAAACTAACTACTGGAGTGTACAGGCAGACCATACAATGACAGATACAGACCCATTCTCAACAAGTGAAAATGACCCTGTATTTAGAATAACTGACGCAGATACAACAATAGATGGAACTGCTTATTCCTATCAGGATGGTAAAACTGTAAGGGATGAAAATCCAGGACAGGAAAATGGCTTTGTAGTTGGTTATATAAACACATGTACCCAGAGTGGATTTGAAAAACCGGAACTTGAAATATTTACATCTCTAAGAAACCCTAACGATAACGAAGAACCACAGATTTGGAACCCTTACAATAATAAAGGGGCTACAATCCTTTATACAAACAAAGATAACTTTACTGTAAAAAACATATCAGCTTATGGTGGACATTATGCAATTTTTGTTGACGGTGGAAATAACGCAGACATTGAAGGAAACTTCTTAGGTATACCAGCGTCAGGTCTTCAAGACCCAGGTCAGGGAAAACGCTCAAACAGAGGTGTTGTGATAGCATCACCATCTAAAAAACAGCTTTCTGCAACAGTGAGACATAACCTTACAGGATATACAAGACTTCACGGTATATTTGCATTTAAGATTGACGGAAACAACAGCTTTTTAATTGAGGAGAATAGAGTAGAGTATCCAAGTAAAGGTTGGGAATACGAAAATGGAATAGGAGTAGAGATAGAAACAAGTAATATTATTGTTAGATGCAATGCCGTTAGAAACTCATGTGGTGTGGGAATAGAAACATGGAAATCAGATGGAGGACACACGATAGAAAGCAACCTTGTTGAAAAAACAGGTCTTGACAACTGTTCTGAGAACCCTGGAAGCCATGAAAAAATAGGGATAAGGCTAACTTCAAGTAATAACACAGTAAGGTATAACGTTGTAAAGGAAGCTGGAGGTTCAGGAATAGTAGTAGCCTATGATAGTGGAAGAGGATTTGAGCCTGCTAATAACCTTATAAGTAAAAACAGTATTTTCAGAAATGGAGGAATATCCATAGACTTGCTTAAAGATGGTGGGGATATTTCTATTGGAGATGGTGTTACACCAAATAATGGACAGACAGACACTGATACAGGAAATATAGGAATTGATTACCCTGTTTTCACAAAAACAGAAATAACAGGGACAAAAATCAATCTAAAAGGTTATATAGGAACTGTAGCTAATAAGCTAACTCCACCACAAGGAAAACAGTGGAAAATAGAAATATACAAAGCAGATAACGACGGAAATAACAACGGAGAAATAGAAGAAGGAGATGGAAAATCTGTTCCCCACGGAGAGGGAAAAGACTACATTACAACTATAACATTAACGCCTGAAGACTTTGATAACAATGGAAATTTTTCAAAAAGTGTTCCTGTGACAGGTATACAGGAAGGGGATTATATAACTGCAATTTTAATAGACGAGAATAACAACACATCAGAATTTAGTGCAAACTCTAAAGTTATCTCAGGAAACAAAATATACGGATACGTATACCATGACGGATACAATTCTGATACCCAGGAATATACAAGACCTAACACCTTAAAAGACAGTTATGAAAAATGGAAAGATAAAACTACGGCTCCAGATATCTACGTAAAACTGTGTGATACAAACGGTTCTGTTATTAGTGTAAAAACACTGTCAGATGGAGATGGATACTATCAGTTTGATTCTCTGGAAAACGGTACTTACACAGTAATTGTAGACAATGATAACAATACTGATAACTGTGATAGTAACCTTCCACAAGGCTGGATTAACACTACCCCTTCATCTATAAATCTTTCCCTTTCAGGGGAAGAAACAAATGTAAACTTTGGTCTGTTCCATGGTTCAGAAGTAAAAGGTGTAGTTTTTGAAGATAGGGGAAATGGAAAAGCCACTTCTTCCCATGCCAACAACAGCCTGTTTGACAGTGATGAACATGGAATAGAGCAGGCAACAGTAAAAATATGCAAAACAGAAGACTGCACTCAGATTATTGATTCAATAAAAACAGATAAAAACGGAAGCTATGTCCTTTACATTCCGTACAACATAAACTATGAAAATGAAGCACTAAACGTAGTAGAAGAAGATAAAACAGGTTATACATCAACAGGAAATACAAAAGGAAACACTGTTCCTTATAAAAATTCAAATAACTCAACAGTTAAAGAAAGAAATATCATCACATTTGTAAACAACTCAGGTACAGTATATACAGATTACAATTTTGGTGATATCAAGAAGATAAATATTCAACCTGAGCATGCATTCAATGCACCTGCAGGAAATAGTTTATCAATATTACACACAATTACACCAGGAACACCAGGAAAACTCTTTTTGGAACTGACATCCGAGAAAAGCTGGAACTACACAGTATTTGATGACAAAAACTGTGATGGAAATCCAGATGGACAGCCTGCAGAAAAAAACGGAAACTACTACCAGCTAAACAGCAATAATCCTGTAGATGCTGATAATGATTACTGTGTCATAATAAAAACAGTTGTTCCTTCTAACGCTCAAAAAGGAACTCAGGAAAAGCTCACAGTAAAAGTCCTCCAGAACTGGACAAACACTGACACAACTTTAGATGATTTTGAAGTAGTGGAGGACAGTATTACCGTTTCTGGAGACACAGAAGGTATGCTTTACCTTGAAAAATTTGTAAAAAATGTCTCCCAGAACGGTGAATACACGAAACAAAACCAGGCAAAACCGTGTGATATCCTTGAGTACAAAATAGTATTTAAAAACATAGGTTCCAAAAATATAAAACAGCTTTCAATAAACGATAATATACCTTCAGGAACACAGTTTTTAAGTGGAGCATACTCAGGAAAAGACGTATTTGTAGATTTTGAAGGAAACAGTTATACAGCTTCTATAGGAGAAAATCCTGATACAGATGGAGCAGAAATAGTAGATAACGCTCTACATGTATACATAAACGAAATAACTGGTAAATCTCATATTGAGCCAGGAGAGGAAGGTTATATACTCTACAGGGTCAGAATAAAAGGGGATAATTGTCAATAAATGCTTGATATACAGTTTTTAAATGAAAAGGCAAAAAAATTAAGAACAGCCTTAAAAAAAGTTAAACAGATTATAGATTTAGGGGCTGATGAGTTCTCATCAGTCCCTATGTATCCTGATAGGGTTCAGTACTACATGATAATAGCTTTTGATGAACTTGAAAAAATAGCCTGTCATGTATACTCAGAAGCTACAGGAGAAAAAATATCAGAGAACTGTTTAGAAAAAATCTCAAAAACAGACATTTTTTCTGGAAAAATAAATAGAGCCTTTCAGGATTTCATAAAATTCAAGAACGACCTGTTTGAAAGTGGGTTCAAATACTCTCCAGAGGAGATGTTCTTTACTGTAAAGAACATTCTTGACAGTCTTTACGAACCTTTCATAAAAGAACTTTCAGCAGTAGTTAAAGAACTAAAAGAAAAACAGCCTAAACTTGCAATTCCAGTGAACCTGAAAAAAGTAAACCAGCAGGCTAAAGCTATAAAATCTGAACTCAAAAAAATAGAAACACTTCTAAAATACCCTAAAGAAGAGTTTATAAAGAGCGATTACGCTATAGATAGGGGAAGGTACTTCGCTGTAGTTACAATAGACAGTGCAATGTGGATATGCAGGCATATAGCCCGGCAGTTAAAACTAAAACCATCTAAAGAGTGTTTCAAAAGCCTCAAAAATGCAGGGATTTTATCAGAAAAAACAGCAGATACCCTTGAAAAAATCCGCTCTTACAGGGATACATTTGCTAACCCGGAAAAAACTGTAAATCCACAGGAACTATACTCGGTTTTAAAAAATGATTTTCCTGTTTTTTTAGACTTTATAAAAGAAATATCGCTGGCAGTATTTGGAAAAAAAGATGAAAAAGGGTAAGTACTCTTTACTTGATATAAAGCATGAGATAAATAACATTATTTTTAAACTTAAAACAGCAACAGAGATACTTTCAGAAGAAAATATAACCGTAGAAGAAAAAAAACACGTGGTTTCCATACTCAAAACAAACATAAATGAGATAAACCTGCTTTTTGAAAATCTATTTTTAATGGAAAAGGTTCCATCTTTAAAAAAAGAAAAAATTTATCTAAAAGAATTTTTTGATAAAAATGTATCAAAAAGATACATTTATGGTTATCCTTCTCTTCTTTCAGCTTCAATAGTAAACCTTAGGGAGATAGGAATTGGATATTCTATTAAAGAAAAGAACGGAAAACTTATTTTGAAAGCTAACTTTATACCTGAAAATAAACTTCACAGATATATCTTTTATATTACAGAATACTTTTTAAATCTAAATGGTATAAAGTTAGAGGTTTAAGGTGGTAAAAAAGAAAATTCTTATTGTAGACGATGATAAGGATATTCTTACTTTACTAAAAATAAAACTAAAAAATAAAAACTTAGAAATAGAAGCAGAGACCTCACCACTAAAAGCATTAGAGAAAATAGCAGAAGAAAAGATAAGTCTTGTTCTTATAGACCAGAAAATGCCAGAGCTCACTGGGCTTGAGTTTATTGAGATAGTTAAAGAAAGGTATCCAGAACTACCTGTTATACTTATGACAGCCTTTGGGGATATAGAAGATGCAGTGAAAGCTATAAAACTTGGAGCACTCCATTACATAACAAAACCAATAAACTACGATGAACTCCAACATATTATTAATCAGGCTTTAGAAATAACAACTTTAAAAGAAGAAGTTAAAACATTAAAAAATGTCCTCTTTGATGAAATTGTAGCAGAAAGCACCACTATGAAAGCTGTTCTTGAAACAGCTAAAAAAATAGCTCCTTTTGATGCTACAGTACTGATAACAGGGGAAAGTGGAACTGGGAAAGAAGTTCTCGCAAAGTTTATACATAAAAATAGTAAAAGAAAAAATAAACCTTTTATAGCTGTGAATTGTGGGGCAATACCAGGGGAACTTTTAGAAGCTGAGCTTTTTGGTTATAAAAAGGGAGCATTTACAGGAGCCACATCTGACAAAAAAGGAATTATAGAAGAGTCTAACGGAGGAACATTACTTTTAGATGAGATAGGAGACTTACCTGTTAATTTGCAGGTAAAACTACTTAGAGTATTACAGGAAGGAGAGATAAAACCTTTAGGAAGCAGTAAATCAAAAAAAGTAGATGTGAGATTTATTGCTGCAACGAATAAAAATCTTGAAGAACTTGTAAAAAAGGGAGAGTTCAGAGAAGACCTTTTCTTTAGACTAAATGTAATAAGAATAGAAATTCCTCCTTTAAGGGAAAGAGCAGAGGATATAATACCTTTATCAGAGTTTTTTATAAAAAAGTATTCACTTAAATACAACGTAGAACCTAAAACATTAACAGACAGAGCAAAGTCAGAACTTTTAAACTATAAGTGGCCTGGGAACGTAAGGGAGCTTGAAAACATAATAGAGAGAGTTGTTCTTATGACTACAGGAAACACTGTAGATACAATTTTCAATAATCAATCTGTATCAGATAGATACACAAAAATGACCTTCAAAAAATACAAAGACGCTAAAGAAGAGTTTGAAAGAAACTATATCAAAAACCTTCTTATAATAAGTGAAAATAACATATCAAAAGCTTCAAAAATATCCGGGCTAACAAGAGCACAGATTTATAGGATTATGAAAAGATACGGTATAAATAAGGAATAGCCTCTTCCTTTAAAAATATCTTCTGTATCACAATGATACATTTTTGTAGCTCCTCACACAGATAAGTCATTGATATATATAAATATTTTCCTCTGGAATAGTATTTGCTTATAGTACGTAAAACCAAAATTCTGGAGGTTAACGATGAAGAAAAAAATCCTTGCTGGTAGTCTGGCTGCTGCTGCCTCCTTTTTTATATCCTGTGGAGGTGGAGGAGGTGGCTCAGCAGGGAATAATCCCCCATCTCCGTATGTGGATATACAGGGAGTAGTTGGAACAGATGTTGCACCACAGGGAATAAAAGCTGGTAATGTTGAACTGTCTTATGTTGTTGCTTCTACATTTGTAAATAACACACCTGTATTTGTATCAGGTTCTATAGACAACCATGGGAAATACAATCTGAAACTTCTCAGGGACAAAGAGTATGCTTTTGTTCTTTATGACAATGACCTTAATCCTGTGGTTTTAGTAACAAAAGACAATTATAATGCTGTTGTAGTTAAAGATAGTGTTCAATTAAACATAGTAGTTAAAGATACAAATGGAGATAACATTCCTGATTATGCTGAACCTGTTGTTCCCCAAAATGAAGAAGATAAAGTTTATTTTGAGAAAAATTCTGAATTTGAAGAAGATTACAACGGTGATGGAAAACCTGATTTTGCTGAAATGGATAAAGATAAGAATGGAAAACCTGACTTTTTAGAGGATAAAAATGGAAATGGAATTCCTGACAGTATGGAAGATAAAGATGCCAATGGAATTCCCGACTCAATAGATGATAAAGATAAAGACCATATACCAGATGGGGCTGATGATGATGACCACGATGGAATACCAAAGTATATAGATGATGATGAAGATGAATACAATCACGGTGGAGAAGACAACGAAGGAGAGGAAAATGGAGGTGAATACGGAGGAAACCAAAATCCATTAGCAGGTGATTTTATAGTAGTAGCATGGAACGACCTTGGAATGCACTGTGTAGATAAAGATTTCTCTGTGTTCTCAATACTCCCTCCATTTAACACAATAAATGCTCATGTTATAAGAAGAGGTCATGAACCTGAAAAACTTTCAAACTCTTCTGTAAAAGTTTACTATCTTGCCCAGGCTGATAACGACGGAACTATTAATACAACAAGTGTAGGAAAAACAAACTTCTGGGATTATGCACAGGCTTTATTTAATACTCCCTTACAACCAGACGTAGGTTTAAAAGGCTTTGCAATGGCAAGTACAACTCCCCACGAAATGCATTACCTTTCAGGATATAAAATGTTCCAGGCAGAAGGTATACCAGCTACACCTTACGATGATGATGGAACTAAAGATGAGTATCCCCTTGTAAAAGTTGTAGCAAAAGATTTAAATGGTAACGTTTTAGCAGAAACAACAACAGTTATGCCTGTAAGTGATGAAATGACATGTATAGCATGTCACAGCTCAACCTCTGGAAAAG
>CAZOTZ010000074.1:0-7104 GCA_964582875.1 uncultured Aquificales bacterium
AAAAAAGGAGGGCTATCTCCCCCCTCCACACTTAAAATTTTATTTCTTCTTTATCTATTACTATTCCTGTATTTTCTTCTGATTTGTAAAAGGTTTCAAATCTTTTTATGTAATAGCTTCTGTCTGCATCTTTTATTAAGTCTTTGTAGAAGCTGTAAGAAACAGACTGGTATCTTAGTTCAACAGTTATCTTATAAGGAGCTTTGCTATTTTTTACGTTTATTCTATATAAGACTGTATCAGAACCACCTATAAAGTTTTCATCGTTAGATGCGTTTCCTTTTGCTGCTATATCAGGTGTGCTACTGCTGAATCCTTCTGGTAATAGTCTGTTATCTTTAGCATAATCATAGGCATTTAGAAGTGTATAAGTTACATTTCCGTTAAAGTCTTTCATTATTGCTTCATAAATCTGTACCTGTTCCGGAGATGTTATAACATCGTAATGCTGTTCGTATCCTGTTCCTTCGTCTGAATCAGCACCTTTTATCTTACCGTCTTTACTTACTGCACCACTTTCAAAAACTGTTTTTCCTGTAGCATCTTTAACTACTACATGAAGCCATGCTCTTCTGAAAGGAATTCCTGTTGGGAATTTATGACCTGCTTTATTTTCAACTATTACAGGGAATTCTAAGATGCCATTTTTTAAAGAAACTGCTCCTATATGTATATTAGCAGTTTTATTTTTTAGCATATCAAGGGTTCTTTTTATTGTTCTATCAAACTCAGAAGGAGAAGCAGTTGAACCTAAAGAGGAAGCGTTTTTCTTTAGAATAGAAAGCATAAACACGTTTCCACCTACAAAATAATGTTTTGCAAAAGGAGACCTTTCTTTCAAGAAACGTGGCATTCTTGAAATTTTTACTCCACCATTAGCTTCTGGCATATGACATTTTTGACAGGTTATTCCATTTTTAGCATAGATACTGTTTTCCCACTCAAGGTAAGGTGTTTGTTCTGGAAATTTACCTACAACATTGCCTTCATATACAGAAGGGGTATGTAATGTGTGGCATGTAGCACATAACTTTGAACTTTTCATGTGGGGAGAGTAAACAGGAGTATATTTAGCCATTCTTTGCATAGGTCTCTGGAATGGATTTTTGAATGGTCCAAATATTTTTCTGTATGGTTTTTTTGTGTATTTGTCTATTATGTAGTTTCCTGAAAATGATGAGTCTGGCTGTATTTGGTGGCATAGTGTACAGGAAACACCATCTACAGCTAATTTGTGATATTTGCTACTTTTGTCTAAAAATCCTCCTTTTCCAAAGATTTTTATCTGGTTTCCATCAAATTCTGCTTGTGTTTTTGCCATAGGCATATGACATGTAGCACATTTTTTCTCTATAACTTCTTTAAAAGATGGATTTCTTAGTATCTCGCTGTGTACTTTAGCCTGCCATAACGGGTCTACTCCAGAATTTGCCATCATTGTAGAGCGCCAGTCT
This sequence comes from uncultured Aquificales bacterium, assembly GCA_964582875.1. Lineage (GTDB taxonomy): Bacteria > Aquificota > Aquificia > Aquificales > Hydrogenothermaceae > JAADDV01. The sequence continues at coordinate 1,455 of CAZOTZ010000074.1, forward strand.
TTTGTAATTGAAACGTCCTGACCTGAGCTATCTTTTAGGTTATCATGGCATCTGGCACATAACTGGTGAGTTGCAAAATGTGAAGAAACAAAAGCTCCTCCAATATTCATTCCCCCCATACCACCGTGTCCCATTCCTCTCATGCCATTGTTTCCTATACTTCCTCTTCTACTATGTCTATTTCCTTTAAAACCATTTAGTTTCCCTCTATTGTTCCTGTTTATATGTCCTTGATAACCTCCATTTTCGTGGTTAGTTCTTGACATATGTCCGTTATTATTTCCGTTATATCTGTTCATCCACCACGGCATTGAATATGAAGGTAATGAAAGCACCACAATCCCCAGTAAATAAATAAAAAATCTCATTTCTAAACCTCCTACTATTTTTGTTAGTAGATGATACAGAGAAAATGTTACCTGAATGTTACCTGTTGTATGGAAAAGTTAGAATAACTAAAAACCTATTATTCTCTGTTTTTATCTGTATTTTACATCCTATTTCATTACACAACTTATTAGCTATAGAAAGTCCAAGCCCAAGTCCTCTTTCAGACTCCTTATAATACCTTTCAAAAAGTTTTTCAGGGTTTTTAATAGGTTTTGAGGAATTTTCAACAAATATCTTGTTTTCTTTTACGTAAACTTTAACGTATCCGTTTTTAGGAATGTTATGTTTAAAAGCATTTCCTATTATGTTTGATATAACTCTTCTAAAAGCTTTCTCGTCAACATTTACTATTAAATCCTTTATATCTTTTTCAACTTTTATATTTGGGAAAATAGAACTGTACATATCAATTTCTTCTTCTAATATATTTTTAAGATTTATCTTTTCTTTCTTTACATTCATTCCTTCTGTTAATGTCCTTAGATTTTCATAAAGATTACTGAGCTGTTTTACAGACTGTTCTATTCTTTCTATTTCTTTATCAGATTTGTGTTTCATTTTTAGAATTTTCAGGTTAATAAGAATTCCAGATATTGGAGTGTTAATATCGTGGATAATATCCTTTGATACTTCCTCTATAAGATGGATAGCTTTTCTTAAAGGGTTTATTGACAAAAATGAAAATAATGCCGATAAAAGAAAAACAAAGAATGTAAGGAATGTAAATTCTACAGAAATTTTCTTTTTGTATTTTTGAATTTCTCTGTAAAAATTTTCTTTTGGATAGTATATTTTAAAGATTTCATTTTCAGAAAAAGGGATAGGAACATATATATAAAATGATTTATCATCCTCATAAAGCTGGTAAAACTGTTTATCTCCTGTTTTTTTTGAAAGCTCAACACGAAATTTTTTACCTTCAAATGTATAACTGTAGTTTTTCATCTCAAGGTAAAGACTATCTTTTAATGAATGTATAAGCTGTTTGTACTGTAAAAAAAGAATTACAGACATAAGAAACTCTATAGAAAAAAAGAAGAGAAGAAATGTTTTTAAAAAAGCTTCCTTTTCAGACTTTGTTTTAAATATTTTCATTCTAAAGTGTAGCCTATTCCCCTTACTGATTTAATGTTAATTCCAAGTTTTTTCTTTATTTTAGATATTGCAACCCTTAAGGCAAGGTCTGAGGGACTGTTAAGTAAATCAAGTAAGTCTTCTTTTGGAACAACTCTCCCCTGGTTTTCTATAAGTTTTTCAACTATTTTTTTCTGGATATTCCCAAGGTCTACTTCTTCTCCATCTTTAAAAATCCTTCCTTCTTCAATAGAAATGTCTTTATACTGGAGTTTTTTTGATTTTTTATTTCCAAGTCTTGCTTTTATTCTGATTAGCAGTTCCTCAGGTTCAAAAGGCTTTTTTATATAGTCTTCAGCTCCAGCTTCAAATCCTTTAGCTATAGTTTTTACATCTCTTAATGCACTTATAAATATAGCAGGTGTTTTGTCCTCAGAAAATCTAAGGTCTTCAAGGAGATTTATACCGCTTCCATCTAAAAGGTTAACATCAAGTATGTACAGGTCGTATTTATTTTCAAATGTAAGGTCTGCTGCTTCTTCATAACTGTACGCTATATCTACACTATACCCGTTTAACTCAAGATAAGTTTTTAGACTTTCTGCAAGTACTGTGTCATCTTCAACAAGTAGTATTTTCCCCATCTTTAAAACCTGTAAGCAACTTTCCCAAATAGATAGTGGTCTGTAGCAGGACTATTTATACCGTAGCTATAAAGCACAGAAAAATAAACTCTATCTGTAATATCGTAAATTGCATATATAGAAATATACTTTTCGTTGCTGTATCCTTTTACAGAAGCTGATGAGTAATCAAGTGAAACACTTGAGTAAAATGTTTCTGTAAACTGGTTGCCTATTCCAACAGACACTGAGTAGTTGTTTTTCAGGTTTTTTTCTCCGGTTATTGTGTAGTTTAAATAAATGAATAAATCTGTGGAGTTAAAGTAGTAATCTGCCAGAATAGAAGGAGTAAAATCAAAACTTTTTGAGTTTTCCGATGTTGGAATTTTTATATTTGCTCCTATCTGGACATATAGAGAACCATATGGGTAGACATAACTACCAAAAACAAAACTATCTCCTGTTTTACTTCCTCCGTTTATATCTTTCAATATATAACTTCCTGTTATTGAAAAATACCAGTTTTGATTTGCGTAAGCGAAGGTTATGAAAGACGTTATTGAAGTGCTGGATTTATCATTGGCAAGAGATGAAGATACCTTTATATAGTAGTTCCCTTTTTCTTTTAAAGGACAACCATCTGCATTAACAAGAACGTCAAAAGGCGTATTAGGACACTTATCTACACTATCATCCACACCATCTAAATCTGAGTCTACATATCCTAAAGCTACTTTAACAAGAATAAGCAAAGCTAAAAGAAACCGAAGCATCCACACTCCCTATCTGTTATGGTTCCATTTCCATTTGTGTTCTCCTTTTTTATTTTCTCTATCTCCTTGGTAATATTCATGCTTTCTATATTCATGTTCTTTTTTGTGTATTTCCATTTTATGGCTTTCTTTCATATTCCTCATTTCCATATGTTCTTTATTCATATGTTGATGCATATTTTCCATTCTACTTTTGTGTTCGTAATGCATTTCTTTATTTCCACTGTGAAGCTGTTTGTGGAGTTTTTTCATTACTTTTATTCTCTCTTCAGCTTTTAACTTTTTTACAAACAGTTTAAGCTTGTTCATCTTTTTGTATCTTTCAGAAGGAGGAGCTTCCTTTACTTCTCTTATAAGCTCACTTATCTTTTCTTTTATATCCTGAATATCACTGCCGTATGTGGATGTGAATAAAACCCCTATTAAAAAGCCTATAAGCAGTTTTCTAATATTCATAAAAATCCAGACTCTTTTAGTTTACAAAACTATTATAAATATAAAATGTTACTTCTATGTTACTTTTTATAATTAAATACATATAAAAGTAAGAGGAAAAAGATGGAAGAGTTTTATAACTTTGAACAGATAAAAAAGGATTTTGAGTTTACAGATAAAGACATAAAAAATATACAGAAACTAAAACCTGTACTGATTAAATATGTAGATGAGTTTATTGATAGATTTTATAAGTTTATACTCCGTTTCCCAGAAGCAAAAAGATATTTAAGGTCTGAAGAGGTTGTGAGAAGACATCAAGAGAAGTTAAGGGAATGGTTCTTTGACCTTTTTTCAGGTAAATACGATTATCAGTATTTTTTGAAACTCCACAGAATAGGTGAGAAACATGTTGAAATAGGTTTACCAACCCATTACGTAAATGCTTCTTTTAACTTTATTAGAAGGTTTTTTATTGAAAAAATAAATATAGAGTTTGGAATGTCAGAGGAAAGGAACCAGCTTGTTGCATCAATAGGAAAATTACTTGACATCAACCTTGATGTTCTTACCCTCGCTTATAGGGAAGAGGAACTTAGCAGATATGAAGAGATGACTGCCTTTGAAAAAGCTCTTTATAGTATATCTAAGAAATTTGCTGATATGCTTGATTTTGCTCTTGTTGGAGCGTTAATCATAGTTTCCTTTTTTGTTTTAGGACTTTTTGTTTTTGATATATACCAACTGATATCAGGTGAAGTTAAGTTTGATAAAGCAATTATTGCAACTTTAGGTACACTGCTTATTTTATGGGCTGTTTCTGAACTTATGCAGGAAGAGATTAAACATCTAAAAGGTGGAGGATTTGCAATAGGAGCTTTTATTGGTGTTGCTTTAGCAGCAATGATAAGAAAAATACTTATAGCGTCTTTATCAGCAGAAAAAACCATGCAACTTTTAAGCTATGGAGGGATTGTTCTTTCCCTTGGAATAGTTTACTGGCTCCTTTCTAAAAAAGAAAAATACTAAGTAAGGAGAGATTTTATAAAATGGAAAATGTTTTTGAAAAAGAAAAATTAACTTTTAAAGATAAACACGAATATACAGATTACTGGGGATTTTTTATAGAGCTTGAAAGGGATGCAGAAAAGGAGTTTCATCTTAATGAAATCCTTTCCCTTTCAGGAAAAGAAAGGGAAAAAAAAGGAAGAGCTATTCTTAATCTCAAAGCTAAATATGAAGGGGAAATAATAGGAGATTTTCAGGTTTACAGATTTTACAGGGAAGATATGCCAGACCATCAGATAAATGTTGGTGATGTTGTCCTTGTTAGTAGAAAAGACCCTTTGAAAGATGGGATAGAAGGAACTGTTTTTGAGAAAGGAAAATTCTTTATTACTGTTGTTTTTTCCCAGAAACTTCCCTCTGGAAAGAAATGGAGAATAGACCTGTTTGTTAACGACATAACTTATAAAAGAATGCTTGGAACCCTTGAGTTTTTTGAAAAAGGATACTCTTTTTATCCTGAAGATATAATCCTTGGACATGGAAAGCCATCTGTTAAAGAAGGAGAAATTGAGTTTATCAATAATAATTTAAATGAGTTTCAAAAAGAAGCAGTTAGAAAAGCTGTGTATAGTGATAAACTTTTTCTTATACATGGACCACCGGGAACAGGTAAAACCACAACCCTAATAGAAGTTATACTTCAACATATAAAAAAAGGATACAGAATATTGGCTACTGCAGATAGTAATACAGCTGTTGACAATGTAGTTGAAGGACTTATTAAGTACGGTGTAAATGTTGTCAGAATAGGACATCCTGCAAGGTTAAAAAAGGAGCTTTTAGATGTTTCATTAGATGCAAAAGCTTTTAACCATCCTAAATATTCAGAAATTAAAGGTATAGAGAAAAAAATAAACAAACTTAAACAACTTCAAGAAAATTACCTTAAACCTACACCCCAGAGAAGAAGGGGGCTTTCTTATGACCAGATTTTAAAGTATGCAAAAGCTGGGAAAAAAGTAAGGGGACATAAACTTGATACATTAAAAAGTATGGCAGAGTGGGTAAGACTACAAAAAGATATAAAAAAACTTATAGACCAGAAGAGAAGAATAGAAGATGAGATAATTCAAGATATACTTTCAACTTCAGAGGTTGTATGTACAACAAACTCAGGAAGTGGAAGTGAGTTTTTAATGGAACATTACTTTGATGTTGTTTTTATAGATGAAGCATCTCAGGCTACAGAGCCTTCCTGTCTTATTCCTGTAATAAAAGCAGGGAAAGCAGTTCTTGCAGGAGACCACAAACAGCTCCCACCAACAGTTCTGCATCCAGATGCTAAAC
>CAZOTZ010000075.1:0-7100 GCA_964582875.1 uncultured Aquificales bacterium
TGTATCTTTTGTGAAGCGCTAAAATACTGGTTTTCCAAAAGCAAACTTGTTAAAATAAGTAAAATAAAGCTTCGGGGAAGAAAGGAGAGAAAAAATGGAAATTAAAGTCACCAGTGGTCATTTAAAAAATGCCCGTATAAAAGCTGTTGTTTCTTTTGTTTTTCAGGAAGATAGAATGTTTTCTGAAGAAGTATCAGCTGTTGACAAAATACTCAATGGTGATGTTTCTAAACTTAAAAAAGAACTTAAGTTTTCAGGAAAAGATGGTGAAATTCTTGCAGTACCAACTTTTGACAGGGTAAAGTTTGATTACTTAATTCTTATAGGTGCCGGTTCCAAAAGAAAAGCAAACTTAGACAAAGCAAGAATTCTCGGAAGTGTAGCTGTAAAAAAAATGAAACAGATGAAAATCCAGAAATTTCTCCTTGACGGAGAATCCCTTTCAATAATAAAGGAACCTGAGTATAAAATCGCTCAGGCTTTAACTGAGGGGGTAATACTTGGGGGGTACAGTTTTGACAAATACAAATCCCAGAAAGAAGAGTACAGAGTAAAAGAACTCCAGATAAGAGTAAAAAGGAGATTTAAAACAGTTGCTGAAGAACACGTTGAAATAGGAAGGATTCTTGCAGAAGCTCAGAACTTTACAAGAGACCTTGTTAATGAACCTGGAAATGTTATTACACCTGTAAAACTTGCAGAAATAGCTGAAGAATTAGCAAAAGAATACGGTTTTGAAATTAAAATATACGACGAAAAAGAAATTGAAAAAATGGGAATGAACGCCTATTTAGCTGTTGCTAAAGGTAGTGCTAACCCTCCAAGATTTATACATATAACATATAAACCTAAAAATCCAGTTAAAAAGGTAGCCCTGGTAGGAAAAGGTTTAACATTTGATAGTGGTGGTCTAAACATAAAGCCTGGTGATTATATGAGATGGATGAAATCAGACAAATCTGGTGCATGTGCAGTTTTAGGAACATTTAAAGCTATTGGAGAGTTAAAACCAGACATTGAAGTTCATGGAATAATAGCTGCTGCAGAAAATATGCCTGATGGGAACTCTTACAGACCTGACGATATAATCATAGCTAAAAATGGTGTAAGTATAGAGGTAGGAAACACAGACGCAGAAGGAAGATTAACCCTTGCAGATGCCCTCTGCTATGCTTCAGAATTAAAACCTGATGCAATTATAGATATGGCAACTTTAACTGGAGCCTGTGTTGTAGCTTTAGGTGAATACACAGCAGGTGTTATGGGAAATAATCAAAAACTAATTAACGAACTTTTAGATGTTTCTGAGGAAACCGGAGAATGGATGTGGCAACTACCGTTTAACGATATGTTAAGGGAGCACATAAAAGCTCCAAACGCAGATGTTTACAATATAGGTAAGACAAGGTATGGAGGAGCAATAACAGCAGGATTGTTCCTTGAAAAGTTCGTTGATAAAAAAATACCATGGGTTCATATAGACATTGCAGGACCAGCCCACACAACAACAGGATGGTACTACCATCCAAAAGGAGGAACAGGATTTCCAGTCAGGACAATAACAACTCTTTTAAAAGACAGACTTGCAAAGAAGTAAAAGCTGGTAAAATTTTAGAGTAAATCTTTTTTATACGGAAATTACTTAATGGAAGAGTGTGAAAAAATTTTAGAAAGTATAGAGGAGCCTGTTGTTGCTCTATCAAAGGATTTGTCTGTAATTTATACTAACCAGGCAGCAAAACAGCTAAAGGCTATAATAGGAAAAGAAAGTTTTAAAATCTTATTGGAAAAATCACTTAATGTAAAACATTTAAACAGAGATTTTACTGTAAAAGGAATATTCGTTGAGATTGATGGATACAAGTTTTTAGTTGATGCTTTCCCCTTTGAAGATGGTATAACACTTCTTATAAGGGATATAACAAGATTTGTAGAGCTTGAGGAAATATCAAAAAAAGAAGGTCTGATATTCACAATAACAAAACTTCTGTCCTCTATATTTCATGATATGAAAGGTCCAATAGGAGGAATAAAAGGAGCTTTGCAACTTCTTAAAGAAGACCCAGAAGATAAAGAACTGATAGAAGACATAATTCACGAGGTAAAAAGACTTGAAAACATCATATCAGAGATAACATTTATAACAAAACCTTTAAAACTCCAGAAAACAAAAACAAACATACATGAAGTTCTTGAGATGGCAATTAAAAGCCTGAAAAATGTGTATCCAGAGGTTGAGTTTATAAGGAATTATGACCCAAGTCTACCTGATGTTTGCATAGACAGAGATTATATGCTCAGGGTATTTATAAACATAATAAGAAATGGGATAGAAGCTACTGAAGGAAAAGGAAGTATAAACATATCTACAGGAATTTCATGGGATAAAATATACTCCCCAAAAGGCAATAAGATATTTATAAGGATAAAAGATTCAGGTAAAGGTGTACCTGAAGACCTTGTTGATAAACTTTTTCTACCATTTACATCAACTAAAAAAGGTGGAATGGGGATAGGCCTTTCGTCTTCTTATAAAGTAGTAAAAGAGCATAATGGCGTAATCAGATATATAGGAGATGCAACTTTTGAAATACTACTTCCTATAAAAGGAGAGAAATGAAAGCTTTTGTTTTTGATGATGAAAAAATAATAAGAAACGTTTTGAAAAAAGCTCTCATTAAAGAAGGTCTTTTTGTTGAAACTTTTGAATCAGGGAAAAACGCATTAGAAGAAATAAAGAAAAAAAATCCAGATATCGTTTTTTTAGATATCTTTTTACAGGATTCAAATGGGTTGGATATATTAAGGGAGATTTCCTCTCTTGATAAAAAACCTTATGTGATAATGATTTCCGGTCATGATGAGTATAATTACCTTATAGAAGCAATGAAGCTTGGAGCTTACGATTATATCCCTAAACCATTTGATTTATCAAAAATAAGAAAGATAGTTAAAGATATATCAAACATTCTCTCTGAAGAATCTATATTAGATAATCCAACAACAGATATTATTGGTAAAAGCCCTGCTATGCAGAATGTCTTTAAGGTAGTTGGAAGAGCAGGAGCAGGTAACGACCCTGTGCTAATAACAGGGGAAAGTGGAACAGGAAAAGAAGTAATAGCAAAACTTATACATAAATACAGTAATAGAGGAGATAAACCTTTTGTTGCTATCAACTGTGCTGCCATTCCTTCTGGACTTATTGAAGCAGAGCTTTTTGGTTATGAAAAAGGAGCCTTCACAGGAGCAGATAAAAGCAAAAAAGGAAAATTTTTACACGCAGATGGAGGAACCCTTTTTCTTGATGAGATTAGTGAATTACCTTATGAGGCTCAGGGCAAACTTCTAAGGGTTTTACAGGAGATGGAAGTTTCGCCTGTAGGCTCAAATAAAACATACAAGATTGATGTAAGAATAATATCAGCAACAAACAAAGACCTTATAAAACTTGTAGCTGAAGGAAAGTTTAGAGAAGACCTTTTTTACAGACTTTCTGTTATAGAAATAAATATTCCCCCTCTAAGGGAAAGGAAAGAGGATATCCCGGCTTTAGTTGAACTATTTACGAAAGAAGCCCAGAAAAAATACAATATTAAAAGGGGAGGTTTCACAGAGGAGAGCATAAAAGTTCTGTATGAGTACGATTTTCCCGGAAACATAAGGGAACTAAAAAACATAGTAAACAAACTTATAGCTTTATACAGGGAAAGACCTATAACTCCAGACATACTTAGAAAGTACCTCTTCTCAACAGAAAACACAGAAAAAATAAACACAGATTGGAGAGCAGGTTATATAGAAGAAATAAAAAGTATGCTACTTAAAAACAAAAAAAATATATATTTAAAACTTGTAGAAGAAGCCGAAAAGATTGTTATAGAAGAAGTTTTAAAACATACTGGAGGAAACATTTCAGAAGCAGCCAAGTATCTTGGAATTCACAGAAATACAGTACACAGAAAAGTTGAAGAACTTGATATAAATGTTAGAAAATATAAAAATCAATAAAATTTCGCAAAAGAGAGCAAAATGGGAAAATTTTTAGCGCTTTTTATTTCAGTTGTCTTCTTTTTTTCATGTGCATCTACACAAAAAAATGTTGAAAAAGCAGCTCATAAAACAGGAGATTACTACTACAAAATAGGTCTGTCTTATCTGGATAGTGGAAACAATTCCCAGGCTATTTACTACCTTACAAAAGCATATGAACTTAACCCTGACAACCCAGATGTACTGAATGCACTTGGAATAGCCTACAGCTCAGTAAGAGAATTTAAAAAAGCCGAAAAATTTTTCCTAAGAGCCATAGAGCTTGCTCCAGAAAAAGGAGAGCTTTACACAAACTTAGGTGTTATACTTGCCGAAGAAAAAAAATTCAACAAAGCAATCTGGTACCTGAAAAAAGCTGTTGAAAATCCAGAGTATAAAAACAAAGAAAAAGCTTATTACAATCTTGCTCTCATTTACAAAAAAATGGGAGATGAAAAGAAGTACGAAGAGAATTTAAAAAAAGCTCTTTCATACAACCAGTACTTCATAAACGCTTATCTGTCTTTAGGAAACTTCTACCTTAATAACAAAAGGTATCAGGAAGCTTTAAACGTTTATATGAAAGCTTATGATGTTGGTATTTTTACACCGGAAGTTTACCTTGGTCTTGGTAAATCCTATTACTACATAGGTAAACTACCTAAAGCAAAGTACTACTTCTTAAAAGCTAAAAAATTTGCAAAAGATAACATATTTGTCCTGAATGAGTCTGAAAAGTACATAGAAAAAATAAACAGGAAGTTAGCCCAGGAAAAGGAAAAACAGATAAAAGAAAAACAGGCAGAAATTGAAAAGTTAGAAAAAGTGAAACAGCTTGAAGAGATTTCTGATGAATCAACAATTGAAGAAGGTATGGTATCCCTTGAACCTGTAAAGAAAAATCAGATAGAAAAAAAAGCAGTTGTAAAATCTCCTAAAAAAGAAGAGAAAAAAGAAAAGCCTGTATACAAAACAAGATTTTTTGTACAACTTGGAGCTTACTCTAAAAAAGAGTATGCAACAGATTTAATAAGAAAACTAAAAGAAAAAGGCTTTAAACCTGAACTTGTAGAAAAAAATATGGATGGTAAGATGTTCTATTTTGTTATAATAGGATATTTCAAATCTTACCTTGAAGCTTCAAACTTCTACAGGGAGAAAATAAAACCTGAAGGTTTCCCTGGTATTGTAAAATTTGAAAGAACGAAGGGGTGAAATGGAAGAAAAGAAGGTTGAACTATCTATTGTTATTCCAATTTACAACGAAGAAGAAAATCTGCCTATTCTTTATGACAGGTTAAAACACGTTTTAGATGAGATTGGAAAAAGTTATGAGATTATATTTGTAAATGACGGGAGTACAGACCGCTCATGGGAAATAATAAAAAACCTCGCAGAAAAAGACCCCCATGTTGTTGGAGTGAACTTCAGAAAGAATTTTGGTCAAACTGCAGCTATGTCTGCAGGGTTTGAAACAGCAAAAGGTGAAGTTATTATAACCATGGACGGAGACCTCCAGAATGACCCTGAAGACATTCCTTTACTTTTAGAGGAGCTTAACAAAGGGTATGATATTGTCAGTGGATGGAGAAAAAACAGAAAAGATGCGTTTTTAAGTAGAACACTTCCTTCAAGGATAGCTAACTGGCTTATATCAAAAGTTACAGGTGTACATCTCCACGATTACGGATGCTCTCTAAAAGCTTATAAAGCAGAAGTAGCAAAAAGTCTTGATTTTTATGGGGAGATGCACAGGTTCCTTCCAGCTTTATCTAAAGCTGTAGGGGCAAAAGTAACTGAAATTCCTGTAAGACACCACCCAAGGATATACGGTAAATCAAAATACGGTATATCCAGAACATTTAAAGTTCTTTTAGACCTTATACTTGTTAAGTTTTTACTTGATTACAGAACTAAACCTTTAAGAGTATTAGGTGGAACAGGGACAATTCTATCCTTTATAGGAGCTGTAGCCCTTCTTTATCTTGTGTTTGTAAAAATATTCTTAGGTCAGAATATAGGAACAAGACCCCTTCTAATATTTGGAACACTGTTCTTCTTGACAGGAATTCAGCTTATATCAACAGGTATAGTAGCTGAGCTGATAACAAGAACATACTACGAATCACAGGGTAAAAGACCATACATAATAAAAGAAATAGTAAAAAAAGAAAATAAATGAAAAAATACATAAAATACTTTGAGATAGCTGTATCTGTAGCTATCTCTCTTGGTTTTATCTATCTTTTTTATAAGGTAATAGGCTTTAACACATTTTTAAGGTTTTTGACAGAAATATCCCCTGTTAATTTAATACTTGCCTTTGGACTGTACGTCTTTTCTTATATAACAAGGGCTTTTAGACTTAAAATCACTTTAAACATAAAAAACTTTAAAAAACTATTTAAGATAACTTCTTTTAACACTGTTTTTAACATATTTCTTCCTTTTCGCACAGGTGAGGTATCTTTTTTTTATATGCTAAAAAAAGAAAATGTACCTTTTTCTGAATCTGCTGTAAGTTTTCTAACTGTAAGAATGTTTGATGCAATCTCCCTTTTTACACTGTTTGCAATTTCCTATCTGATACTTAAAGGTTATTTTTTATACAGTATTTTACTTTTCTTCTTGATGCCCTTTAGTTTTTATTTATTTAAAGGTATTATCTCTGTAATAAAAATAGAAAAACTTAAAAGTTTTTCTAAAGAAACTTTACATCTGAAAAATCTTATTGTTCTTTATACCCTTTCAATACTTACATTTGTTTCAAAATTTACAGGATTTTTCTTTGTTTTACCTGAAAATCTTAAACTTTCCTTTCAACAGGCATTTTTTGCTTCTGCAGCAGGGGATTTAACAACAGTTCTTCCTATACACGGAATAGCAGGTATTGGAACTTATGAAGGTGGTTTCGCCGGTGTTCTTATCTTCCTTGGAGTGGACAGAGACACTTCTATTTTAGCTTCTGTTTTTGTTCATATTTTTATACTACTTGGGGCTGCTACAGTTGCAGGGTTTTGCTATCTGTTTTTAAAAGATTAATATAGTCCATAATTATGTATAATTTT
>CAZOTZ010000076.1:0-7087 GCA_964582875.1 uncultured Aquificales bacterium
ACAAAACCTGTTATCTTCAGTTTACCATCAGATATCTCTGAATAAGCTGCTAAAGGAACCTGACAGCCTCCTTCAAGTTTTTTCAAAAATGCCCTTTCTGCTGTAGCTCTTATAAAGCTTTCTTCATGATTTAGAACAGACACAATCTCCTTTGTTTTTTCATCATCAAGCCTTGCTTCAATCCCTAAAAATCCCTGTGCAACAGCTGGTATCATATAAGCTGGGTCAAAAACCTGTTTAACCTTATTCTGCAGACCTAATCTCTTAAGCCCAGCATAAGCCAAAATGATACCGTCGTACTGTCCTTCCTCAAGCTTTCTTATCCTTGTATCCACATTTCCTCTAAGGTCTTTTATTTCAAGGTCTTTTCTTTTTATCATTATTTGAGCTTTTCTCCTGAGGGAGCTTGTCCCAAGAACTGCTCCTTCTGGCATCTCATCAATAGAGCTGTAATTAACAGATAAAAACGCATCCCTCGGGTCTTCCCTTTCTGTAATGGCAACAAGTCCAAGACCTTCTGGAAAATATGTAGGAACATCTTTAAGGGAATGAACAGCAATATCTATCTCATTCCTTAGCATTGCCTCTTCTATTTCTTTTACAAAGAGTCCCTTGCCTCCAACCTTTGCAAGGGGAACATCTAAAATTTTATCTCCCTTTGTGGTTATCTTTACAAGCTCAACATCAAGGTCTGGGAAGTGTTCTTTTAGCTTTTCAGCTATGTAGTTTGCCTGCCAGAGGGCAAGCTTACTTTTTCTGGTACCTATTCTTATTTTCATATATTAAACCTCTATCTCTTCAAAAGATTTTATTTGTGGATATGGAAAGTCAGGAATATACTCTGCATCTTTTTCCCTAACAACTCTCATTACCTGCATTCCAGCTTCTGCAGCTGCTTTTATCTCATCTGGATTATCAGACAGAAATAAAATTTCTTCAGGCTTCAATCCTATAGCACGTGCTATTTTTTCATAAGAACCTTTTTCTTTTTTGTTTCCTATCTTTGTATCAAAAAAACCATTAAAGAAATCTACTATATTTCCGTATTCTGTATGGGAAAAAAACAGTTTTTGAGCTTTAACTGAACCGGAAGAGTATATGTACATTGGAATACCTTTTTTATTCCAATAGAGCATCTTTTCATATGCATCTTTATATAAAGGAGCTTTCACATTTCCAGATTTAAATCCTTCTTCCCATATATAACCCTGAATTTCTTTCAAAGGTGTTATTTTTCTATCCTCATCAATCCATTTCTTTAAGGTATCTATAACCTCTTCTGTGGACATCTCTCTTTTTTCAATTTTTTTCACATCTTCTAATATCTGTTTTATTTCTGGTTTGTTCTCATTTTCTTTCACAAAGCTTTCCATTTTTTCCTTAGAGTAGGGGAAAAGAACGTCTTTTACAAAGGATATAGGTGCAACAGTTCCTTCTATATCAATAAGTATAGCTTTTACCATCTCCTCTCCTTAAGTGAAACTACCCACAATTCATTGTAAATTAACAAAAAACATAAAACAACACTGACAAAAACTACCAGAAGAGGAACTCTTTTTATTATTATTATTAAAATAACCTATAGGGAATAAAACTGTGAAAAAAGCAACTCTTTTTTTGCCGTCATTTTTTGCGTGGTTATTTGTTTACAGTCTTGTGGACTATGCGTTTTCTTTAGCTGGAATAAAGGATAAAGTTTTTTACCACCTTTACGGTGGATATGACTTTTCACTAAAAATTGTTATTTCATGGGTATTTCAAAGTGGGATACTGTCAATTGTTTTTCATAAGTTTTCAAAGGAAAACTACATCTTTTCATTAATCAGAGGTTGTCTTGTATCTGGTTTTTTTTATGTTTTTATTTACATACTTTTAACAGGAATATATTTAAAACTATGAAGGTACTAATCACAGGAAAACCAGGTATTGGAAAAACAACTGTTATCAAAAAGATTACAAGTAATCTAAAGAACAAAGCTTTAGGTTTCTGGACAGAAGAGATAAGAGATAAAAACGGAAAAAGAATAGGTTTTAAAGTTATAACTACAGATGGGAAAAACTCAATATTAGCAAAGAAAGGTTTACATTCTAATTATTCAGTTGGTTTGTACGGTGTTGACATTGAAGCTTTTGAGAAAACCGTGCTCCCTGTTCTTGAAGAGGCAAAAAAGAAAGAAAAAGTTGTGATTATAGATGAAATAGGAAAAATGGAGCTTTTTTCAGAAAAATTTCTAAAAGCGGTTAAAGAGCTTTTTGAGGACAATAAAAAAACAATCATAGCGACAATACCTGTGAAAAACGTTCATCCTTTTGTAAAATACTTAAGGGAAAACTTCCCTGTTATAGAGGTTTCTTACAGCAACAGGGATGTTCTTCCTAATCAAATATTAAAATATATGGAAAAGGAGAGCATATGAGTTTAAGAGATTTTGTTATACCAGCTGTTGATATAAAAAATGGAAAAGCTGTAAGACTTTTCTTAGGAAAAGCTGATGAAGTTACAGTTTATGGTGAAAATCCTGTTGAAGTTGCAAAAAAATGGGAAGAAAAAGGGGCAAAGCATTTACATATAGTTGACTTAGATGGTGCTTTTGAAGGAAAGCCCAAAAACTACAGAATTGTTGAACAGATAGTTAAAGAAGTCTCTATACCTGTTGAGTTTGGAGGAGGTTTAAGAAGTTTAGAGGCTGTTGAAACTATGTTTAATGTAGGAGTTGAGAGGGTAATTATCGGTAGTTTAGCCTATCAGGATAAGGAAGAGTTTCTAAAAATAGTTGATAAATTCCCTAACAGGGTTATTGTTGGGATTGATGCAAAAGATGGAAAAGTTGCTATAAAAGGCTGGGTAGAAAAAACAGAATATACACCTTTAGAATTTGCGAAACAGTTTGATAGGTTAAACATATGGGGATTTTTATATACAGATGTTAACAGAGATGGTGCCCTTGTTGGACCAAATATAGAAGGAACAAAACTCCTCGCTGAGAACCTGAAACACCCTGTCATAGCTTCAGGTGGAGTTAGCTCTAAAAAAGATATAGAAGAACTTTACAGATTAAGAGAATTAGGAGTTTACGGGGTAGTTGTTGGAAAAGCCCTTTATGAAGGGAAAATCAAACTTGAAGAACTATAAATAAAAAGCTGTTATAATTGGTTTTCAAATAAAACTTCAAGGAGGAATTATGTTTAAACTAATTTTATCATCTGTATTTTCTTTAGTTATTTTCTCTGCAGTACTTGCACAGAGTATAGTATTTATTGACATGCAACAGGTAGTATCCCAATCACAGGCAGGTAAAGAAATCCAGGGAAAACTAAACAAAGAAGTTGAGAAACTAAAAAAAGAGATTGAGAGTAAACAGGCAAAAGGGGAAAAACAGGAAAAATTACAAAAACTCATTATAGAAAAGCAGAAAGAACTCAACAGAATGCGTCAAGAAATGGCAGGCAAGTTTATGAAAATCTTAGAAAAAGCTGTAAAAGAGTTTTCTCAAAAGAACGGTTATGACCTTGTACTTGATAAAAACCCTATAATATACGGAAGCAGTAAGCTAAACAAAACAAAAGAATTTTTAAACTTTTTTAACAACTACTATAAAAAACACAAAAATGACAAATAAAAGATGGGAATAATCGCCCTTTTAACAGACTTTGGAACCAGTGATGGTTTTGTAGGGTCTGTTAAAGGGGTTATAAAAAGCATAAACAAGAATGCTGACATTATAGACATTTCCCATGATATACCCCCTTTTGACATCCTTGAAGCTTCCATTGTTTTAAATGCTTCCTACAGGTATTTCCCAGAAAAAACTATATTTGTTTGTGTTGTTGACCCAGGTGTAGGAACAGAAAGAAAACCTATAGCTGTTGAGACAGAAAAATATATCTTTATTGCTCCAGATAACGGACTTTTAACTCTCCCACTAAAAAATGAGAAAATCAAGAGTATAGTTGAGATATCTAATAAAAAGTACATTCTGGAAAGGGAGACTGAAACTTTCCACGGCAGGGATATATTTGCACCGGCAGCAGCCTATTTATCAAAAGGTGTAGAAATACATCAGTTAGGAAAAAAATTAAATCAGATAAAAAAACTAAACATCCCTCAACCATTAAAAACAGATAAGGAAATCGTAGGGCAGATAATAAAGTTTGATAGATTTGGAAATGGAATAACAAATTTAACGGATATACCTGAAAATCCAAAAGAAATAACTGTCAATGGATACAAAATCCAGAAAGTATGTAAAGCTTTTTTAGAAGGAGAAAAAGACAAACTTAATCTTATAAAAGGAAGCTTTGGTTTCTATGAGCTGTTTGTTCCTATGGATAGTGCAAAAGACAGGTTTAACCTGAAAACAGGGGAGAAAGTTATAGTTAAGCTGTTAGAATAATTAAAAACCAACGAAGGAGGTTTTTATGAAAAAAAGGGTTATCCTCGCCTATTCAGGAGGCTTAGACACCTCTGTTATTGTTAGATGGTTAACTGATAAAGGATTTGAGGTTATTACCTATACTGCTGATGTAGGACAGGGAGAAGAACTTGATGAAATACCAGAAAAAGCAAAAGCATCAGGGGCTGTTGAAGCTATTGTAGATGATATAAAAGAAGAGTTTGCAAGGGAATACTGTATACCGCTTATGAGAAGTGGAGCTTTGTATGAAAACAGGTACACTTTACTATCTGCTTTATCAAGACCATTAATCTCCAAAAAATTAGTTGAACTTGCCCATAAGTACAACGCCCATTATGTAGCTCATGGTTCAACTGGAAAAGGAAATGACCAGGTTAGATTTGAAACATCAGTCTGGGCTTTAGACCCGGATATAGAGGTTCTTGCTCCTGTTAGAGACTGGGAGTTTAAATCAAGGGATGAAGAAATAGAATATGCAATGAAACACGGAATACCAGTTAAAGCAACAAAAGAAAAACCTTATTCTTACGACAGAAATCTATGGGGAGTAGCAATAGAAGCAGGTCCCCTTGAAGATATATGGCAGGAACCACCAGAAGATGCTTTTGAGATAACAGTATCTCCAGAGAAGGCTCCAGATGAACCAGAATACATAGAAATAGAGTTTAAAGAAGGTATTCCTGTTTCTATTAACGGCAAAGAGTACAAACAGTTATGGAAGTTAATATGGGATTTAAATGAGATAGCAGGCAAACATGGTGTAGGAAGAATTGATATGGTTGAAAACAGACTTGTTGGTATAAAATCAAGGGAAGTTTATGAATCCCCAGCTGGATTGATACTTATAAAAGCTTATGACGAGATAGAAAGCCTTGTTTTAGATAGGTTTACATACCATTACAAACTAACACATGTAGCTCAACCTTATGCTGACCTTGTATATAATGGACTCTGGTTCTCAAAACTGAGGGAAGCTTTAGATGCCTTTACCAGTGAAATAGCTAAACTTGTAAACGGAACTGTTAGAATGAAACTTTATAAAGGTTCTGCCCAGATAGTAGGTAGAAAATCACCTAACGGACTTTACTTTGAAAAACTTGCCACTTACAGCCCTGAAGATGAATTTGACCATAAAGCTGGAGAGTACTTTACAAAAGTGTGGGGATTGCCTTTAAAAGTTTTTGCAAGAGCAAATAAAAAGCCCTCATAAAGAGGGCTTCCCTTTTAAAAATCAATTCCTTTTACTGCCTTTATTCCTTTTCTAAAGTAATGCTTAACATCTTTCATCTCTGTGATTAAATCAGCTGTATCAAGTATTTCCTCTGGGCAGTTTCTACCAGTAAGTATAAAATGAATATTATCCCTGTACCTGCTTAGCAGATTTAAAACCACTTCAGTATCAATAAGACCAAAACTCAGAGCTACACATATCTCATCAAGTATTATCAGATTGTATATCTCATCTTTAGCTTTACTGTAAACAAAATCTATCCCATCACAGGCAAATTTGTAGTCTATATCAGAGAGAGGTTTTACACCGTACTTTTTAGCCTCTGGATTCTTATCCAGGTACTCCTTCGGAACGTAAAATCCAGCTCTACCAAAGCTTTCAATATCAAAGCCGTCTAAAGACTGAATAATTTTATACTCAGATGTTAACTCTTTAACTTTCAAAAACTGAACCATAAGGACTTTTTTTCCAGCCCCTATGGCTCTGATACCTGCACCTATAGCTGCTGTTGTTTTTCCTTTACCATCTCCTGTGTAAACATAAACCATGGCTTTTTATATAATCTGCTTTATAAAAGGAATTACTACCTTATTAAACTCTTCTGGGTTTTCAAAAGGTGGAAGGTGTGCAGAATCTGGGATTTCAACAAATACAGAACCATCTATACCATCAGAAATTTTCTTGACTATAGATGGAGGTGTGACTTTTTCATCATCTTTACCAGCTATAACAAGGGTAGGAACATTTACTGTTTTTAATAAATCTGTATTATCTGGTCTTTCAGCAAGAGCTTTTAAAGCTTTGATAATTCCCTCTTCTGTTGCTTCATTCATTATACATTTTAACTCTTCCATCTTTTCTTTATTTTCTTTAGTCTTTGGAGATGTCTGGGCATCAAGCATAAAATCTATTAAAAAACCTTTTCCTTCTTTTTCTATTTTTTCTATTGTTGCATATCTGCTTTTTCTTGCTTCTTCTGTATCAGCTTCAGCTCTCGTTGAAACAAAAACAAAGCCTGAAACTATTTCCTTATACCTTCTCCACATATCAAACATTATATAACCACCCATACTATCCCCAACAGGAACTACTTTCTTAACACCTAAACTGTTAACCTTTTCAACAATAAAATCTGTTAACTGTTCTATAGAATAATCTGAGTAAAAATTTCTTTTTTCCCCAAAGCCAGGATAATCAACAGCTATGTAAGGAATTCCTTCTTCCTCAAAACAGGAAAACTGATACCTGTACATATTCTTGTTTAATGGAAATGCATGTAAAAAAAGTACTGCAGATGGTTGAAAAACTCTCATTGCCAACCTCCATTTAGTTATTTATTAATTAATGATAACTCCAAGATTTATGATTTAAAACAGTTGACATAAATATTAATAATCATTATTGTTATCATTAAATATCATTCAGGAGGAAAAGGATGGAT
>CAZOTZ010000077.1:0-3483 GCA_964582875.1 uncultured Aquificales bacterium
TTCTAATTGAAGTGTTTTTCTGCTTTTTGATATAAATTACTACTGTTCATTACTGGTATAATTTTTTTTATTCCATTTTGGAGTGATTTCATGAAGAAAGTTAAAGTTATCATAGATGGTATCACCGTTGAAGTTCCAGAAGGAACAACAGTCCTTGAAGCAGCAAAAAAGATAAATAAGCTGATACCTACCTTCTGCTACCACGACAAACTCCCTATATTTGGCGGATGTCGTATGTGTCTTGTATGGGACAAAAAGTGGAAATCATCTATAATAGCCTGTGGAACAAAAGTTTACGATGGAATGGAAATAGAAACAGAAAATCCACAGGTATTAGAAGACAGAAAATTTATACTTGAAATGCTTTTTACAAGACATCCCCTTGACTGTCCGATTTGTGATAAAGCCGGTGAATGTGACCTCCAAAACTGGGGAACATACTATGGACCCCAGAAAAACCCTTATGAAGATATCACACCATACGACAAAATCAGACCTGAAGAAAACTGGGAAAGCGATTATTTAGAGTTTGTTTCTAACAGGTGTGTTTTATGTCTCAGATGTGTAAGTGTCTGTGATAATGTGAATGGAGCATCTGCACTCTTTCAAGAAGAAAGGGGATTTGAGATTTTAATATCTCCAGACAAAAAACCTATGGATACCGAAAGTTCCTGTGAGTTTTGTGGTTTATGTGTTGATATATGTCCTGTTGGAGCAATAATCTTTAAACCATTTAAGTTCAATGCAAGACCATGGCTTTTAAAAGAAACTGTTTCAACATGTGGGATGTGTTCTATGCAGTGCCCTGTAGCAGTAGACCACGACGGACAAAAAATATACAGGATACGTTCAACAAACGACTTACAGGTATGTCTTGGAGCTTACCTTGGATATGATATACACAGCAAAAACAGACTTACAGGAGGTCTAAAAAACGGACAACCTGTTTCCTTTAATGAAGCTTTAGATGAAGTTATATCTTTGATAAACAACCAGTCAGAAAATACAGCAGTTGTTGTATCTCCTTACTCTTCAAATGAAACATTAAAAAGAATAAATGAACTTGCAGAAAAAACAGGTTTAAAATTAACCTCAACCACTACAGTAGATACGCTTCCAACTATTGAAGGTTTTGTAGAAGAAACAGGAAACCAGTATGTACTTCCAACAGAAGAGGATATTTTAAAAGCTGAAAAGATTGTTGTCCTTGGAGATGATGTTGCAAATACAACCCCTGTTTTATCTTACTTTTTCCACAAAGCCTACTTTGAAGGAAGGGAAATAGGAAAAGATAAAAAGATTTTTTACATGGGAAGATTTTTAGACAGGTTAAAAAAGTACAATCCTGTTTATAAACAGGTTTCAAATGAAGAACTTTTAAGAAAAAGGATAAAAGCTTTTGCAGATATTGATGAAAGTACAGTTATTATTTATTCAACAACCTCTTTAAAAGGAGAAAAGGCTTTTAAATTTGGTAAAAAACTTGGAAGATTACATAAACAGACAGGAGCAAAAGTTCTTATTATCCCACAGGAAAGAAACGCATTTGGAGTTATAAACAACATCAGTAAACTTTACTATCTACCTGATATTATCAAGCAGATAGAAGAAGGAAAAATAGAAAATCTTGTACTAATAGGAGAAGACATAGTTCACTGTATAGAAGAAGATAAAATGAAAGAACTGTTTATGAAACTGAAAAACACTGTTGTGATGACACCTTTTAATGATGGATTAGCCCTTTCTTCAAACGTAGCGATTGGTTCTTCTTTATGGTTTGAAGAAGAAGGAGAAACAGAAGGTTTTTATGGAAAAAGAAAATCAGTTCCTTATAAAAAAGTCCTTCAGGAAAAAGATATTGTAGATATGATACTGAAAAAAGTAGAAAGAAAGGATATAAAACAGGAAGAATACTCTATATCCTTCTATGATTACCCAGATTTTATAGATGAGTTTATTGAGTTGTGGGATTTTGGATATTTCTCTAAACGTTCAGATAACCTTACAAATCTAAAGATAAAAAACTCAATCAAGGAAGAACTTTTTGAAAGTTGATTGTTTTATAAATTCCATTCAATTTATAATTGAAAACAAGAAAAAGTAGGAGGAAATAGATGTTTAAAGGTTCCCTTGTAGCCCTTATAACCCCCTTTAAAGATGGGAATATAGATAAAAAATCTTTAAAAAGACTTATAGATTTTCATGTTGAAAACGGGACAGATGCTATTGTAGTTGCTGGAACCACAGGAGAATCAGCAACACTCACTTTCTCAGAGCATGAAGAGCTTATAAATCTTGCTGTAGAGTACGCAGATAAAAGAATTCCTATTGTTGCTGGAACAGGTGCAAATGCAACCCACGAAGCTATAGCCTTAACAAAAGCAGCAGAAAAAGCAGGAGCTGACGGCTCCCTCCAGATAGTACCTTACTACAACAAACCTACACAGGAAGGTATCTATCAGCATTTTAAGGCAATATGTGAAGAAACAAACATACCATTAATACTTTACAACATACCATCAAGAACAGGAACAGATATGCTACCTGAAACATTTGCGAGACTTTACTCTGACTTCCCAAATGTTATAGGTATAAAAGAAGCAACTGGAAATGTTGCAAGAGTTTCTGAAACAATAGCCTTAACAAATCCTGATGTTATTATACTTTCTGGAGATGATGCCCTTACAATACCTATGATGTCTGTAGGAGCAAAAGGAGTAATATCTGTAGCTAATAACCTTGTCCCTAAAGATATAGCAGAGATGTGTAGACTTGCCCTTGAAGGTAATTTTAGCGAAGCAAGAAAAATACATGATAAATACTGGAAGCTTTTTAAAGTTCTATTTATAGAAACAAACCCAATTCCAGTTAAGACAGCTGCATACCATATGAAACTTATAGACGATATAGAGATGAGACTCCCTCTTTACTACATGAACCCTAAAAACGAAGAGAAGTTAAAACAGGTATTAAAAGAGTACAACCTTATTTAACTAAAAGCCCCTTAAGGGGCTTTTCAATTTATACGATAAGAAAATAAAAACAGGAAAAAAATATGCATGGAATACAGGGAGTAAGTGAATCACTAAAACACATACTACATAAGAAAAAAACAAAGGTAAAAAAAGACCTGTTTTCTAAACTATTTTCAGATGTTTTGAAAAAGTTTGAAAACCATACAGAAATCACAGACACTAAACATAATTCCATAAAAAACAATATCACTAAAACAAAAACCAGGTATATACAAACAGAAAAGAAACATATTTTCAATACAACATCAGAAGTAAAACCAGAACATCATGGCACTGATTTTCCTATAGAAACACATTTCAAGAAAGAAAATCAAAAAGCAGTAAAGAATACAAAAACTGTTAGTCTTAACAAAGAGTTAAAACACTTAAACCACTTTATAGAACATGAACTTCCTATTAAACATGGAACTTCCTCTTCTCATTTAAATGCAGAGCTTTCTGCTTTATC
>CAZOTZ010000077.1:3583-6996 GCA_964582875.1 uncultured Aquificales bacterium
CTCAAGACTTTTCTGTAAAAATTTCCCATACAGAAAAACAAACAGTTTTAAAAGAAAATAACAAACAGATACAGAAAAACACAAATACTGAACCAGTAGTTCATGTCCCAAAAGAAAAGAAAATAAATAGAATATCTACAGAGAACACAAAAAAAACAGAGCAAAGAACTGTTAAAACTGAAAGAGAAAAAGATTTCCACAAAACAGCAATATACACTAAGACCCCTGAAAAACAAGAAAATAGTAATATAAAACCTTACAAAGAAACCTATTTAGAAAATAAAGTCCAGATAAAACCAGAATATAAAAAACCTTTAGAAGAAGGTTTTAATTTAGTTATAAAAACAGAAACCCCTGCCAGACAGGTACAGATAGAAGAACACAAAGAACACCTTATAATAGAAAA
Source organism: uncultured Aquificales bacterium (assembly GCA_964582875.1). Classification (GTDB taxonomy): domain Bacteria; phylum Aquificota; class Aquificia; order Aquificales; family Hydrogenothermaceae; genus JAADDV01. The sequence goes on from CAZOTZ010000077.1 coordinate 3,990, forward strand.
AAAACCAGAAAAAGACAAGAAAGAAGTCATAGGGAAAAAAGCCACTAAAAACCATTTAGAGCAGAAAGTAGAAAAGAAACCATTTAAGTTCACTAAAGAAACTGTAAATAAAGTAAATAAACAGATAAGAGAAAACAAACCTGAAAAAAAAGATGTTCAGGAGAAAAAAGATACAGAGAATACCCATCAAGAGTTAGTTTTTGATGTAAAACCAAATCAGCCAAAAGAAAATGTAAAACAGACAAAAGAACATGAGAAATTAGAAACTAAAATACCAGAAAAGCACATAGACAAAAATATTTTTGAAAACAACCAGAAAAATCCAGATAACTTCTCTGATACTCAATCAGAAACTACTTTAGAAGACAAAAACTACTTTCATACAAAACATGAAAAGGAAAATAAAGAAAACTCCTTTGGAAAAGTATTTACCCTGTCTGTTAACTTTAACGACACAAGTATTACAGCAAAGCTGAGAAATAACACCCTTTCTCTATCTATAATCCTCAGCAACGCATCATTTACAAATATTCCATCGCTAAAAACAGATATTGGAAATATACTGAAAGAAGCAGGATTTGAAAATTACAACTTGAAAATACATACAAAAGGAAAGAAAATCTATTATTCAAACAACAACAGAGAAGAGAAAAGAGAAATAAATGTTAGGGCTTAAAAAATTACTTCTACTAATACTTATCCTTTTTTTACCTGTATTTGCTGATAACGATATTAAGAACGATAATGATATGTTCTTCAAAAAGGAAGAACTCAAAGAACTTGAGTTTAGATATAAAACAGCTGTAGATATGTACAGGAAAGGCTCTTACTATTCTGCAATAGAGGAAATCTACCCGGTATTAAGAAAATTTAAAAACCCGTATTATCCAGATGCACTTTTTTTAATGTCAAAAATTTACCTTCATATAGGTAAAAAGACAGGAAAAAAAGATTTTTTAGTTAAATCATTATATTTTTTGAATACCTACCTTTACTCTTCAAAAAATGCCACAGAGAACTGGGATTTTTACTACACAAGGGGAAGTATATACGAAAACCTTTACCAGTATGAAAAAGCCTTAAGTGATTACAAACTTGCTTATGTAAAAGCCAAAACCCCTGATGCCCAGTTTAAATCACTTATAGCCCTTTTAAGAACAGCAGCATGGATGAACAACATTGATATAGCCACAAGATACCTGTTTCTTATAAACCTTGAGGAGCTTTCAAAAAAACAGAAAAATGAGTTTCTTTTTGTTAAAGGTCTTCTCAACTTCCAGCAAGGAAAATATAAAGAGGCGTTTAACAGTCTTTCTAAAGTATATAAAGAGTACGAGCAGCTTCTAATAGACAACCCTTACTACTACCTTATTGTTGCAGAAACAGCTTACAGGTATGGAAAACTAACATTTGCTCAACAGCTCTTTAGAAGAATAATAAGTACAGTAAAAGACCCGTACATAATAAGAAATGCTTTACTTAGACTTGGGGATATTCAGCTTAAACAGAACTACCCAGTGTATGCTTTTAACTACTACTATTCTGTTGTAGAAAAATATCCAAAAACCCAGGAAGCTAAAATAGCAAAACTAAAAATCCTGTCTGCAGGTGAAAAGTACAAAAAAATAAAAAGGAAAATAAATTACTTGAAAGAAAAAGATGAGGATTTTAAAAAGCCGTTTGTATTTGTTTTCAAAACATGGATTTCTAACAGAAATAACTATTTAGGAGATTTCGCTTTTGGAAACTTTGCATATATGGTTTTAAATATAAAATCAGAAAATCTCTTTAAAAAGTTTTTGTGGGAACTTTCCCTTTTAAGTAGCAGTTCCCTTAAATATGAACATAAGGAACATATATACAACCTGTTAAAAGACGTATTACCAAAAACAGACACTAAGAAAATATGCCTGATGTACACAACAAATCCTGATTTCTTTAAAAAAGTGTTTATAAAAAACTGGAGTGTCGTTTCATATATTATCAACTCCTTATATTTGTGTGGAAAAAACAAGTATGAACTCTCTTTGGCTAAGTACGCAGACCAGAACTGGAACACAAAGAACTCAAAACTTACCCTTGCAAAAGCATACCTTGATAACAAGATGTATTCAAAAGCAATAAAAATACTAAAAAATATAAAAGATAACAGCTGTAGATATTACAAAATAAACGTTCAGGCTTCACTCCTTATGAATAAAAAACCAGATGTTTCACTACCTCAGATGGAAAGAGCCTGTGTCAATGATAAAGAGGCAAATGTTTATCTTGCTGTTGCGTACTATCTGAACAATAAACCTGAGAAAGCAGTAAATAAATTAGTGTCTATAGAAAACCTTTCAAACTACTACCGAAATGACCCGTTTATAAAAAACAGTATCAGAAAGATAATAAATGAACTGCTTGCAAAAAAAGATTACCAATCTGTCCATAAACTTGTTCTTACACTAACAAAAGGAGTAGAGAAAGACTGCTATTTAAACAGCATAGGACTTATTACATCAGTAAGAACAGATGATAAAAAGAATATTAAAATCTTTTTAGATAAAATAAATACATGCTCAAGCGAGATAAGTAAAATTGCGAAAAATATATATAAAACATATAAAGTCGTTAAGGAGATAGAGTGATGTCAGATATATTTTCCCACATAGACAAACTTGGGGAAAAGGCAGACTACTACTTACAAAGAACAAAAATAATACAGAGTAATATAGCAAACGCTGATACACCTTTTTACAAACCGAAAGACCTTGTATTTAATGAAGTTTTAGACAATCAGATAAAATTGAAAATAACAGACCCTAAGCATATTCAGCCAGAAACAACAGACAAAAAATTTAAAGTTGTTGAGCTTTCTGATGTATCCGGATACGACCAGAACAAAGTAAACCTTGACAAAGAGTTAGCAAAACTTGCAGAAAGCTCAATAATGTACAAAACACTTCTTGAAACAATGAAAAAAGAGATAGGAAAACTAAAATACGCAATAACAGGCAGATAAGGG
>CAZOTZ010000078.1:0-6979 GCA_964582875.1 uncultured Aquificales bacterium
GACTGTTCTGGAACTAAAAGATAGTTTTCTGTAAGTTTTATTCCATATTCTTCAGGCTTTAAAAGCTTAAAGATTTTTTCGTTCAAGGACAGGTCTGGACAGGCTGGATATCCAGGAGAATACCTTGCTCCCTGATAATTTCTAATCTGCCAGTTTACATCCTCAAGACTTTCTCCCTCTTTTTTAGCAATGCCAAGCTCTATTCTTATCTGCTTATGTACAACCTCTGCAAGGGCTTCAGCTAATTCTACACCTAAACCATGGATAAGATGGTAGTCTTTATACTTACCTTCTTTAAAAAGATGATTCTCATACTGGGATAGCTTATCTCCTGCTGAAACTACAGTAAAGGCAACAACATCATGTCTATCATTGTGGAAGTAATCTGCAAGACATCTGTAAGGCGGTTTTGCTGAACGGGGAAAATTCATTACAACTTCAGCTGTTCCAATTATATCTTTTAATGGTTCTTTATTTATATCTTTTTCTGATTTCCAGCCTTCTGTTTCAGGAAAGACAATCAGGGAACATTCCCTATTTTCTTCTTTTTCTTCTGGAAAATCAGACCTACAGGGCCAGTATCCGTATATTATTGTTGGTTGGAATATGTCTTCTTCTATGAGTAATTTTTTTAACCTTTCAAAGGTAGGAATAATTTCCTCGTTTTTCAGTTTCTCATATTCCTCTTTTGTTTTATTTCCCCTTGTATACCCCCACGCTCTTTTGAACAGGGCTCCTTTATTAATCCAATCAAAGGCAAGGTTTTGTATATACCTGTAAAACTTTCTATCTTCCATATCTGGATGTACCCAGACTTTTCTTCCCCAGAAAGGAGGGGTAGGAACAGGATAGTTCATATCTGGCATTTTTATTTCTGATAATGGTGGTATATGTTCTTCTTTCTTTTCATGGAGTTTTTCTTCTATTTCTTCTTCTTCTCTGTCATAACCTAAGTCTGTATTAAGGGGTGATTTTTTGTCCCACTTTTCTATTCTTGTCATAGCTTCAATTCCATCAAAAGCGTCTCTACAGTAAAAGATAGGTCCATCGTATACAGGTCTACAGTACTCATCTACAAAAGCTTTATTTAAAGCTGCTCCTCCAAGTAAAACCGGTACTTTTATTCCTCTTTTCTGCATCTCTTCCAGATTATTTTTCATCTCTAAAGTTGATTTAACTAAAAGACCACTCATACCTATAGCATCTGCTTTATGTTCTTCATAGGCTTTTAAAAACTGTTCAAGTTCAACTTTTATCCCAAGATTTATCACTTTAAAACCGTTATTTGTCAGGATAATATCCACGAGATTTTTTCCTACATCGTGAACATCACCTTTAACTGTCCCAAGTATAAGTGTTGTTTGTTTTTCTTTTTTCTTCTTCGGGAGATACTGATTTAAATAATCAACCGCTGCTTTCATAGCTTCTGCAGATTGTAAAACAAAAGGAAGTTGCATCTTTCCTTCACCGAACAAATCTCCTACAACTTTCATGGCATCTATAAGGATTTCGTTTATTATCCTTTCAGGAGGAATTGTATGTCTTGCTTCTTCTACTGTTTTTATAAGCTTTTCTTTTTCCCCATCTATAAGAAGTTTTTTTATTCTTTCTTCTAAAGGAAGTTTCTGGAGCAGGTCTTCTTCTTGCTGTGTATCTCTCTGTTTAGCTTTTGAGAAATGTTCAATAAACTTAAAAAGAGGGTCTTCTCCGTTTTCCCATCTATTGAAAAGTAAGTTTTCACAGACTTTCCTATCTTCTTCTGAAATCCTATGATAGGGTATCAGATGTTTAGGGTTAACAATAGCCATCGTAAGACCTGCTTCTACACAGTGGTGAAGGAAAACAGAGTTCAGATACTTCCGTGCTGTTGTATCAAGACCAAATGATACGTTTGATATTCCAAGGACAAAACCTACTTCTGGATGCCTTTTCTTTATCTCCTTTATTGCTTCTATTGTCTGTAATGCTGCATCTCTATACTCTTCATCCCCGGAACCTACAGTGAATGTAAGGACATCAAAAACAAGGTCTTCTGGATTTAGCTTATGTTTTTCAGTTGCAAGTTTATACATTCTTTCAGCTACTTCAACTTTTCTTTCTTTAGTTTTAGCCATACCTTTTTCATCAATTGTAAGTAAAACAACAGCTGCTCCGTATCTTTTTGCTAACTGACATACTTTGTTAAATCTATCTTCACCATCTTCAAGGTTTGCAGAGTTAAGTATTGGTCTTCCTCCAATTAGCTTTAATGCTGTCTCCAGTGCCTTAGGTTGTGTTGAATCTGGCATTAAAGGAATAGGGATTTTTTCATTAAACCTGCTTATAACTTCTTTCATATCTTTGATTTCATCTCTCCCAGCAAAATTAACAGATACATCTAAAGCGTGGGCTCCAGCCTTTACCTGTTCTTGGGCGACAGATAGTATTGAGTCATAGTCTTCTTCAAGCAAAAGCTCTCTAAACTTTTTTGAACCTGTTGCGTTTGTTCTCTCTCCAACGAGGAATGGGGGTGGCTCCTGTTTTAATGGTTGTATTCCATATAAAGATGCTAATGCTCCTGGTTGTTTTCCTTTTGGAGGTTTTGGTTTTTTACCTTTTACTTTTTCTACTAAGGCTTTTATATGGGCAGGGGTTGTCCCACAACACCCTCCTACAATTGCAACTCCGTCTATATCTAAGAACTTACTTTCTTTTTCTGCAAACTCTTCAGCTCCCATTGGATAATAGGTATGTCCTCCTCTATTCTCTGGAAGTCCGGCATTTGAATGGATAGATATTGGTTTAGGCCACACTTCTGAAAGTTTCTTTAGATGTTGCTCTATCTGGTCTGGTCCAGTTCCACAGTTAAATCCAAGGGAAAGTATATCAAAAGGCTCCATGATAACAGCAAGGGTCTGGGCGTCTGTACCTATTAACATAGTTCCAGAGAGTTCTATAGTTGCCGATACCATTACAGGTATATCTTTCCCTGCTTCCTTTGAAGCATCCTGAACAGCGTGGAGGGCAGCTTTTATCTGGAGAGGGTCCTGAAATGTTTCAAGTAAAAAAACATCAACACCTCCATCAATAAGCCCTTTTGCTGCTATTTTGTATCCCTGGTACATCTCGTCATAATGTATATGACCTAATGAAGGTAGTTTTGTTCCAGGACCAAGTGAGCCAGCTACAAAACGGGGTTTGTCTGAAGTTGAATACTTATCACAGACCTGTCTTACAAGCTGTGCTCCTGCTTTTGCAAGCTGGTAAGCTTTGTCCCCTATATCGTATTCATCAAGAACCCAAGGCAAAGCTCCAAATGTGTTGGTTTTTATAAGGTCTGCCCCTGCCTGAGCATACTTTTCATGGATTGATTTTATTATCTCAGGGGCTCCAATATTAAGTATCTCATTACATCCAACTTTTCCCTGCCATGCCTCAATGGGGATAATCATTGATTGAATCATTGTCCCCATAGCACCATCTATAACAAGGACTTTCTCTTTTATAAGCTCTTTTAAATTTTTCATTTTGAACCTCTTTTTTTTCTTTAATTATAGACAATGGAAGCTTTTAAATCATATTAGTTAAATCAGTTTATGGTATATAAGATTTAAAAATTATCAAGGAGATTTTGCTATGGTCAGAGTACTTCTTATGATACTTGTACTTATTAATATATCCTTAGCTTCTGAGATTAAATGGCTGTCCTTCAAAGAAGGATTAGAAAAAGCAAAAAAAGAAAGAAAGCTAATAATTATGGATATATACGCCCAGTGGTGTCACTGGTGTAATGTTATGGAAAACACCACGTATAGAAACAAAACTGTAATAGAAAAAATAGAAGAAGATTTTATACCTGTTAGAGTTGATGCTGAAAAAGAACCAGACATTAACAAAAGGTACAATCAGGGCGGACTTCCAACAACTGTCATTTTATCTCCAGATGGAAATATTCTTTTTGGAACAGGCAGATACATACCCCCTGAGGATATGGTTAAACTCCTCAATTTCTTTTCTTCTCTTTCTGAAAATGAGATTAAAGAGTATGAAGATAAAACAAAACTAAGGATAAAAGCTAAGCTAAAGCATTTTTCTAAAAAAACCAGAGAAAAAGAGATTAGCAGTAAGCTGATAAAAAAAACTTTTAAGGTTGTAAAAATAAGATTTGACAAAAGGTTAGGAGGTTTTTCTGGAGCACCTAAATTCCCAATAAAGGAGTTACCTTACTTTTTAATGCTTTATACTTTATTTGACAATGATGAAATAGGAAGTTGGGTTGTAAAAACCCTTGATGGATACGCAAAACTTATTGATAAAGTAGAAGGGGGAATATTCAGGTATTCAACAACAGCTTACTGGACTTTTCCCCATTACGAAAAACTACTTAAAGACCAGGCTGACCTATCTGTTTTGTTCTTTAATGGGTACAGTTTCACAGGAAAATCAAGATTTCTCCAGTATGCAAACTCTATAGTTAGATTTACTAAAGAAAAACTTTTAGATAAAAACAGGTTTGTTTTTTACAACTCACAAGGAGCAGACATTGTTGATGAAAATGGAACCCTTTTAATGTCTGGGGAAGAGTTTTTTACAAAAAGTAAAGAAGACAGGGAAACTATCATATCTATACTTGGATATTCTCCAAAAATAGAAAAGAGTGTTTATTTTTCAAATAACGCTCTTATGGTAAAGGCTTTATTTTTCTCATATGCATACAACAATTCAAGAGAAGATAGAGTTATAGCTGAAAAAGTTTTAGAAAATATAGAAAAATTAGGGTGGACAAAAAAAGGAATCAGGTATTCACCTGATATAAATAAATACTTTCTTAACACTCAGGTTTATACTGTAGAAGCATATTTGACAGGATATCAGACCACTGGAAAAACTGTTTATTTAGAAAAAGCTGAAAGATTAATGGGTATCATTTTAGATAAATACTATTCAGAAAAAAATGGCATATTTACAGACCTCAATGATACTGGCATCAGTTTAAAACATATATCGTTTATTGATGACATTATAAATCTGAACTACCGGGTGGCTAAGAACCTGTACAAACTTTACCTGTTTACTGGAAAAGATTTATACAAAGAAAAGGCAGACAGTGTCATAAAGAGACTTCCTGATAAACCAAATTTAAGTGTTGCTCTTGCTTATTACCTTTATTTTAAACCTCCTGTAGTTATCCATTTCATTGGGGAAACATACCCTTACAGAGATACCTTTACAGTTTTTCCTTTCTGGTCTTTTTCCCATTTCATAAACATTAATGACAAAAACAGGATAAAAGCTTTAGGCTACAAGATTCCAAAAGATAAAGCAGTTTTCATATGTAATACAAACATATGCTTCAAAAGGTTAAAATCAGAAGAAAACTTAAAAAGGGAAGTGTTTAGTATTTTTAAAGCTTACAAAGAGCTAAGGTAATTGTTAAAATTTTTAAAAACTTTAGGAGTGGGAAATGAAGATTGTAGATTTAAGGGGAAAGATATTCAAAGAAAACAAAGAACTTTTAAATCTTGTTAGAAGAAGTGAAATGGAGGTTGAGCAGTTTGAAAGCTCAGTTAAGGAAATAATAAAAAACGTAAAAGAAAGGGGAGATGAAGCTTTAATAGAATACACAGAAAAGTTTGATAAAGTAAAACTATCCCCTGAAGAGATTGTTGTTCCTTTTAAAGAGTTAGAAAAAGCTTATGAAGAGATAGAAGAGGAGGTAAGGTGGGCTTTAGAAATAGCTGCAGAAAGGGTCAGAAAGTTTCATGAAGCCCAGATAGAAAAGTCCTACTTCCTTGAAGAAGAAGGTATGATTTTAGGTCAAAAAGTTATTCCTATAGAAAGGGCTGGTCTTTATGTTCCTGGAGGAAAAGCTGCGTACCCTTCAAGTGTTATTATGAATGCTATGCCTGCTGTTGTAGCTGGAGTTAAAGAAATAGTTATGTGTTCTCCTAATCCGAATAAATATACCCTTGCAGCTGCTTTTATATGTGGAGTAGAAACTGTTTACAGAATAGGTGGTGCCCAGGCAATAGCTGCAATGGCTTATGGAACAGAGACAGTTAAAAAAGTTGACAAGATAGTAGGTCCTGGGAACATATTTGTTGCCCTTGCTAAGAAAAATGTTTACGGAGCTGTTGATATAGATTCAATTGCTGGACCTTCAGAAATACTTGTTATTGCTGACGAAACTGCTAATCCTGAATGGGTAGCTGCTGACCTTTTATCCCAGGCTGAACACGATGAACTTGCTGCGGCTATTTTAATAACAACTTCAGAAGAACTTGCAAAACAGGTAAAGGATATCCTTTATAACAGATACCTTGTTAACTTTTCCAGAGAAAGTATTGCGAGAAAATCCCTTGACACGTATGGTCATGCTTTTATAGTTGACAACCTTGAAGAAGCAGCAGAGGTTTCAAACTTTATAGCTCCAGAACACCTTGAGATTGTTGTAAAAGAACCTTTTAGCCTTCTTGATAAAATAAAACATGCAGGGGCTATATTCTTAGGGGAGTACTCTACTGAACCACTTGGTGATTATATTCTTGGACCGAACCATGTTCTACCTACAGGTGGTTCTGCAAGGTTTTCCTCTCCTCTCGGTGTGTATGATTTTATAAAACGCTCTTCTGTGATTTATGTTAACAGAGAAGGATTTAGGAGAGTTGAGAAATACGCAAGAACGCTTGCAACTGCAGAAGGTCTTGAAGCCCACAGGTTAGGTGTTGAAGTAAGATTAGAAAAACAGTAAAGCGCCTGTACAGGCGCTTTATTTTAATGAGCTGATATATTTTTCATCTAAAAAAATACTTTCCAACTCTTTTACTATTAAAGCTGCCTCACTTCCATTAATTATTCTATGGTCAAAGCTGAAAGTTAGTTTAGTTTTTTTTTCTTCATTTTCCTTACCAATAGCAACTATTCCTACATGCTCTGGTGGAATAATAGCATCAAAAGAAGTAATACCAAACATACCAAGGTTTGATACTGCAAATGTTCC
>CAZOTZ010000079.1:0-6683 GCA_964582875.1 uncultured Aquificales bacterium
AAAGCATTTACACATATTAAAAGAACTTGGATTTGATGAGATAGTTTTAAATAAGGAGATAATCAACAAAATGGAAGAAAAAGAAGAAATATTTAAAGAACTTGATAGGGAAATACAGGATTGTAAAAAGTGTGACCTTTATAAAAACCGTAAACAGGCTGTTTTAGGAGAAGGAAATCTTAATGCTAAACTTATGTTTATAGGTGAAGCTCCTGGTGCAGATGAAGATAGGTTAGGAAGACCCTTTGTAGGTAGAGCAGGGAAACTCCTAACAAAACTTATAGAAGCATCAGGACATAAAAGAGAAGAGTTCTATATATCAAATGTATGTAAATGTAGACCTCCAAATAATAGAACACCAACCCCATGGGAAATGGAAGCCTGTTTCCCTTATCTGAAAAAACAGATTGAAGTTATAAATCCTAAAGTTTTATGTCTTTTAGGAGCTACAGCTGCAAGGGCTTTTCTTGGAAGAAATGTAGCAATAACTAAAGAAAGGGGTTCTGTTATAAACTGGGAAAACAGGCTTTTGTATCTTACCTACCATCCAGCTTACGTTCTGAGAAATCCAAACGCAGAAATTACCCTTTTTGAAGATATAAAAAAGGCTATAGAACTTGCCTATAACTCTTGATTTATATACTTTAATAATGGTTAAATATTTGGCATATTTTTTGATAAGAGGTTATCTTGAACAGAAAATTAGCTTTTGCCCTTGATGTAAAAAACCTGAAAGAAGCATATCAGATATTAGATGAAATATCTGGGTACCAGATAATAATAAAAGTAGGTTATGTTCTGTTTATAAAAGGTGGTAAAGAGTTTATAAAAGAGATAAAAAATAGAGGATTTGAAGTTTTTTTAGACCTTAAACTCCATGATATTCCAAATACTGTTTATAACGGTGTCTCTTCAGCTGCTGATATAGGTGTAGATTATCTGACGCTCCACACCCTTGGTGGAGTGGAAATGATAAAAAAGGCTGTAGAAGCAAAAAATAATTCAGACCTGAAACTACTTGGAGTAACAATCCTCACAAGTCATAATGAAAATTATGTAAAATATATAGGAACAAAATACTCATTAAAAGAGCTTACTCTTCACCTTGCAGAAGAAGGAATAAAAAACGGTTTAGATGGTATAGTATGTTCCGCCTATGAAGTAAAAGAAATAAAAGAAAAAATAAAAAAAGATTTTATTGCTGTAGTACCAGGTATAAGAATAAAAGAAGGGGAGAGTAAAGATGACCAGGCAAGAATTTCCACACCAAAAAAAGCAATCCAACAGGGAGCCAATATCCTCGTTGTTGGTAGACCTATCCTTAATTCAAAAAATAGGAGAGAAACCATTAACTCAATACTCAAAGAAATTCTTTAAAAAATAATATAAACAAGAGGGCACCATGAAACAGACACTTACAATAACAGTAAAGCAAAAACCTATCTTAACACTTAAATACAAATATCAGTTAACACTCCTTGTTAAACCTAAACTTGAATTCCAGAACACCATAAGACAGGAGTTAGAAGAGAACCCTTTTTTAGAAGAAGTGTATACAATAGAGACAGATTATGATATAGAACCTATAAAAGATTTAGCTAAACATTATGAAGAAGATGAAGAAGAAGAAAAGCTACGTTCAAATAGATTTGTTTATAAACCAACACTTACAGAGATTTTAGAATCTCAGGTAGACCTTGAATTTGATGGAATTGATAGGGATATAGCTTATGAGATAATAGGTAATCTTGATGAGAAAGGATTTTTCAAACTTCCCCTTGAAGATATAGCATCTAAATTTAAAGTTCCTGTAGAAAAGGTAGAAGAAATAAGAAAAAGAATAACAAAGATGGAACCAGTGGGGATAGCCTCAAGAAACTATGAAGAGGCAATTTTGGTTCAGTATAAGGAAAGATATGGAGAAGATTTTTTAGCTGAGAAAATAATCAACGAAGATTTATTAAACCTGAACGATTTAGATTACCTGTATGAGAAATACAAAGATGTTGATAAAGAAAAAATTGATACAGTTATTTCAAATATAAAATCTTTAAACCCCTATCCAACTGTGAATTTTTCAGATGATGTTCAACAGTACATAGAACCGGATATTTTTGTGTACGATAAAGGTGATGACTTTGAGATTAAAATAAACGAAAAAGGTATACCAGAGTTAAAGCTAACAACTGCTTATAGAAAACTTATATCAAGGAAAGATTTACCAGAAGAAACTAAAAAGTTTTTAGATGAAAAGTATGAGAAAGCAAAAGGCATTATAGAGGCAATAAAACAGAGGAGAGAAAACCTTTACAAAATAACAAAAGCAATTTTAAACAGACAGAAAGATTTTCTCAGAAAAGGAAAGGAACATTTAAAACCTTTAACATTAAAAGATATAGCTGAAGAAGTAGACCTCCACGAGTCAACAATAAGCAGGACAGTTAACAGTAAGTATATACAGACAGAGTACGGGATTTTCCCATTAAAAGCCTTTTTCTCTGCAAAACTAAAAACAACAAGTGGAGAAGTATCAACAGAAAGAGTAAAATATATGATTCAGGAACTTATAGAAAATGAAGATAAAAGGAAACCTTTGAGCGACCAGGCCATAGTAAATATTCTTAAAGAAAGAGGAATAAAAATAGCAAGGAGAACAGTTACAAAATATAGAGAAGAATTAGGAATACCTGATTCAAGAACAAGGAGGAGAAAACAATGAGAGTTGAACACGTTGGGAAAAACATTGACGTTACAGACTTTATTAGGAGTTATACTGAACACAAACTTGAAAGATTACAACCTTATTTAAAAGACATTGATGTTTCTGAAGACTCTGTTCAGGTAAGGGTTACTTATTCTTTTGAACCCCACAGACACAGAAACAGAGTAGATATAGATATATATTTCAATACACCTGGTGGAGGTGTAATTCATGCCTGGGAAGAAAGTAATGACCTTTATTCTGCAATAGATTTCATTATTGATGAAGTAGAAAGACAGTTAGTAAGATTAAAGGCAAGAAGGAAAGAAGAAAGGAGAAGATTAGCAAAATTAAAAGAACTTGAAAAAAGAACAGTTACAGAAGAACCAAGTATAGAAAGAGCCCTTATAGTTGAAGAGCCAATGCCCCTTGAAAAACCTTTAACTGTAGAAGATGCAAAGGCTCTACTTGAAGAAATGGGAGCATTTTTCCTACCTTTCAGAAATGCGGAAACTGGGGAAATTAACGTTATATACAGAAAAAAGGCGGGAAATTACGGTCTTATAGTCCCTGGAACATAAAGTTTGACATATAAGTCATTGATATGGGATAATAATAAACTTGTATCACTAATTGTCAAAGAGGAGGATTAATGAAAACTGTAGACGCTCGTAAACTTGATGTAAAAAGAGAATGGTATGTTATAGACGCAACTGGAAAAAACCTTGGTAGACTTGCAACTTTAATTGCAAATATTCTTAGAGGAAAACACAAACCATATTTCCAGCCAGATGTTGATGTTGGTGATTTTGTTATTGTTTTAAACGCAGACAAAATAACTGTAACAGGGAAAAAATTAACTGATAAAGAGTACAAGTGGCACACAAATAGACCAGGTGGTTTAAATGTAAGAAGCTTGAAATGGATGCTTGAAAACAAACCTGAAGAAGTTATTAGACTTGCTGTAGAGAGAATGCTTCCTAAAAATAAACTTCAAAAGAGATTTATGAAAAGATTAAAAGTTTATACAGGTTCAGAACATCCACATCAGGCACAAAAACCAAAAAACCTTGAAGAGCTGAAACAGCTCTGGAAAAACTTTTAAGGTGGAGGTAGTAAGTCTTGGCAGAGATAGTAAAAATAGACCCTAAAGTTGCAAAGTACGGAACAGGAAGAAGAAAAGAAGCAGTTGCCAGGGTATGGATTTTCCCTGGAGAAGGAAAAATATACGTTAAAAGTTCTTCCGGAAAAGAGTGGGAAGCAAAAGAGTATTTTGAAAGAGATATATTAATAGAAAAAATAAACAAACCATTTGTTGTAACTGAAACATTTGGAAAATTTGATGTTTATGCTACAGTTAAAGGTAGTGGAAAACCTGCTCAGGCTGAAGCTGTAATGTATGGAATTGCAAAAGCTCTTCAAGAGTATAACCCTGAGTACAGGAAGTTATTAAAACCAGCAGGACTACTTACAAGAGATGCAAGGGTGAAAGAAAGGAAAAAATACGCTCAAATGGGTGCGAGAGCCAAATACAGATGGTCTAAACGTTAATATACATACAGGGGCATTGCCCCTTTTTATACTTTTTGGGGCTTTAGATGAAAGTAGCCATAGCAGGAGCTTCAGGTTATACAGGATTAGAACTCTTAAGGGTTCTCCAGCTTTACAAAGATATTGAAGTAAATCAAATAACCTCCCGTCAGTTTAAGGGAAAAAAGTTAAAAGAAGTATTTCCTTTCTTCTCATCTTATGTTAGTGAACTTGTTTTTGAGGAAGAGTTAGATTTAGACAAATCAGATTTTTTTTTCCTGTGTCTTCCCCATGAACCTTCAGTAGAACTTGTGAAGGATATCTACAAAAAAGGAAAAAAAGTTATAGACTTATCAGCAGCTTATAGAATTAAAGAAATAAAAGCATACGATAATTATTATGGATTTTCCCACAAGTATCCAGATATTCTTGAAAAGGCAGTGTACGGTTTACCGGAGATATACAGGGATAGTATCAAAAATTCCTCTGTAGTGGCAAATCCTGGATGCTATCCTACTGCTACATTACTTGGACTTTATCCACTTTTAAAAGAAAACCTGATAGAAGAAGATACTGTTGTTGTTAATGCCCTTTCTGGAATATCTGGAGCAGGTAGAAAACTTAAAGAGCAGTTTCATTATCCTGAAGCATTTGGAAATGCGTATGCTTATTCCCCAACAGGACACAGACATATACCAGAAATGGAAGATGTTTCCAGAAATATAACAGGGAAAAATATAAAAATCAGGTTTACTCCACATATACTTCCTGTATCACGGGGAATGATATCAACAGTTACAGTAAAAACCTCCCTTTCAAGAGAACAGTTAAGGGAGCTTTACCATTTAGAGTACAGGTACGAGCCTTTTATCAGGTTTGTTAAAAAACCACCTGAAATAAAGCAGGTCGTAGGTAGTAATTACTGTGATATTTTTGTTGAAAAAGATGAAAGAACAGGAATGGCTATTATCATTTCAGCAATAGATAACCTTGGGAAAGGAGCTTCTTTACAGGCAGTTCAAAACTTCAATATTATGACAGGAAGGGAAGAAACAGAAAAACTTTTAGAACTGTCAAAATCTTCGATACTTTATCCTTAGAAGGCGGGAAAGACCGCCTTACATACCTATTATGTTATAACCTGCGTCAACGTACAGTATCTCTCCTGTTATTCCAGAAGCAAGTTCACTACATAAAAATGCTGCTGCATTCCCAACTTCATCTATACTTACAGTTCTTTTTAAAGGAGACCTTTCTGCTGCCATTTTTTGAATTTCACTGAACTGGGATATACCTGATGCAGCAAGGGTTTTAATTGGACCTGCAGATATAGCATTTACTCTGATATTTTTTAACTGTCCTAAATCCCTTGCAAGGTACCTTACAGAAGCTTCAAGAGCAGCTTTTGCTACCCCCATTACGTTGTAGTTATAAATAACCTTCTCAGCCCCGTAGTAAGATAAGGTTAAAAGATTTCCACCTTCATTGAAAATCTCCATAAATTCCCTTGCTATAGCTGTAAATGAGTAAACGCTTATATCCATAGCTTCAAGAAAGGATTTTCTATCAACTTTATAGTAATAATCTCTGAGAAACTCTTTATTTGCATAAGCTATGGAGTGAACAATTATATCAACTGTTCCCCACTTATCCTTCACAGTTTCCACGAGAGCCTTTATATCCTCATCAGAAGAAACATCACACTTTGTTAAAATTTCTGCTCCAAGTTCTTCAGCTATAGGTTTAACCCTTTTCTCTATTTTTTCATTTAAATAGTTAAAACCTAAAATAGCTCCTTCTCTATGGAATGCTTTTGCAATTCCGTAAGCAATACTTTTGTTATTTGCAACACCTAAAATAAGAGCCTTTTTCCCTTCAAGTAAGCCCATTTAAACCTCCTAATCGTTCATGGTTGCTTTTTCATTCTCATTGTAAATAGCTTCCCATCCTGCAGGTGTTTTAAACACCCTGATACACTTTATTTTTCTGTTTTCGTCAAGCTCAAACCAGTGTCTTGCTCCTGCAGGAACTACAATCAAATCTCCAGGTCCAACATGTATTTCTACAACTTTTCCTTCTATCTTTACAGGAAATATACCACTGCCATCTACAACAAATCTAACTTCGTCATCAACATGGTGATGCTCTCTTTTAAACTTTTCCATAAGTTGCTCAAGATTAGGGGTTTCTTCAGACAGTACTACTATATCTTCTGTTATGTATCCTTTTTCTTTTTTCAGTTTTTCTAATTCTTCTTTATAAGCATCTATAATGGCTTTTTGCTCTTCTTCAGTAAGGTTATATTCGGTTCTTAATTTTTCAGGTAGTCTATCAACTCCCCAGTTATCATAAGTTATCCCATATTTACTTAAAAACTCTTTAACAGCTTCAACACCTTCTATTGTTTCTCCTGTATCTCTAAACACCAGTTTTGGCATCTTAATCCTCCTTG
>CAZOTZ010000080.1:0-6540 GCA_964582875.1 uncultured Aquificales bacterium
TTCTGAACGTAGATTTTCTGAAATTTCCATAACGTCTGTATGGGGAATACCTGTATAATAAGATGGGAATATCACAATATCAGCTCCAGCAAGTCTTACAAGTTTTCCTAAAAGTAAAGATGAACTGACTGACTGTGGTACTAATAGTTGAGATATAACAAGAAAAGCATCAAATTTTTCACTTAAATACTGGAGAAGTTCAAAACTGTATGAAAAACCATCTATCAAAAACCCTTTTATCCCTAAACTGACTCCTATTTCAGCTTTTTTCAGTATCTCATCAACGTTTCCTTTTAATAAAGGAACGTATAATGTTTTTCTTCCGGTTATACTTTCAGCCTCTTCTGATTTCTTTAATGCTATTTCTATTCTTTTTTCAAAAGGTGCAAAGCTATCATCAAAATAAATCTCACTGTCTTTTACAATGTCAGAGCCACCTGAAGCATGTTTAAAAAATTCTTCTTCAAAATCTTTTAAGGATAAACCTGATGCTGGGTAAATTGTGGTCATTAGAAGTGGCTCATGGTGGAGACCTAATATATCCCTGATACCGTTAATTCCAAATTTTGGCCCCTGGAAATGGTCTAAAAACTGAGGTGGGAAATCTACATCTATAAGTTTTACATTTTTCATAAAAGGAAGTTTTCCTGCAAGAATAGAAAAAATAGAAGATACCCTATGTTCAAAAATCACAACAGGTAAGGCAACTTTTATTAAGCCTTTCTTTTCTGAGTAAACGGCATCAATAACTTTACCTGTAAATTTTCTATATTCTTTTCTTTTGGAAGATGGGATTTCCCCCCATCCTCCAATTGATAGATGTAAAGCCAAATTTTCAGAAAAATCTTTTAATGACTCTTCTTTTATCCCTTCTACAAGATAAGTTGCTTCTATAAAATTCATGGCTTTACGCCTCTTATTTTTCTTTTATAACTTCGTACAGTTCAACAGATACTCTTCCTGCAAACCACTCTTTAGGTGGAAGTGTTTCATGGGATTTTCTGAAAGACTCACTCCTGGTGTATTTAACAAAAGCTTCAAAACTTTCCCAGTAAGTTTCTATTATAAATGTATTGTTTTTATTTCCTGGTGGAAACTCTTTAGGTTCAAGCAAATTCATTTTTATAAATCCTTCCTGTTCTGCAAGTCCTTTTTCTCCAAAGTTTTCCTTTGCAAACTTAACAAAATCCTGAACATACTCTGGATTAATTGGAAATTTTGTGAAAACTACTACCATTTTACAACCTCCTTTGGTTTTATTTTATTCCACTAAGTCTTAAAAGAGCTTCCACGTCAGGTTCTCTACCTGCAAAAGCTTTAAAGAGTTCTATAGCAGGTTTACTTCCACCTTTTTTAAGTATCTCTTCATAAAAACTTTCTGCTACATCATCGTTATAAATACCGTTATCTACAAACATAAAGTAAGCATCTGCAGATAACACCTCTGCCCATTTGTAACTGTAGTACCCTGCAGCATATCCACCAGCAAAAATATGGCTGAAAGACCACTGGAATTTGTTGTATTGCGGTGGTTTTATAACAGCAACTTCTTCTCTAACTTTATTCAGTATATCCTGAACTTCCTTAGCTGAGTATCTGTCAAGGTGTATAAGTATATCAAATAGACCAAACTCAAGCTGTCTTACCATAGCAAGGGCAGACAAAAAGTTTTTTGACTCTTTTAATCTTTTAATCATATCTTCAGGCATAACTTCCCCTGTTTTGTAATGTTTAGCAAATGTCTTCAGCACAGATGGTTCATATGCAAACTGCTCTAAAAACTGTGAAGGGAATTCAACAGCATCCCATTCAACCCCTGCTATACCACTGACAAAAGGTTCTTTTACTTTACTTAAGAGGTGATGAAGGGCATGTCCCATTTCATGGAAAAGTGTTTCAACATCGTAAGGTCTGAGAAGCGAAGGTGTTTTTTCTGTAGCAGGTGAGAAGTTAGCAACTATATAAGCTACAGGTAATACTACATTTCCTTCTAAATCTTCATGGTGGGGTATCCATTCATCCATCCATGCTCCGTCTCTTTTTCCTTCTCTTGCTTCTAAATCCATATAAATTCTTCCTAAAAGCTCTCCTTTCCTGTAAATGTGATAAACATTAACAGAAGGATGCCACACAGGAACATCAACCTTCTTAAATTCAAGTTTAAATAGTTTATTAAGAAATGAAAAAAGGCCATTTATTACGTTGTTTTTCTCAAGATAAGGTTTGTACTCTTCATCGTTTACATTGAACTTCGCTTTTTTCATTTTTTCTGCGTAGTAAGAAAAGTCATAAGCCTGTATTTTGTCTTCAAAACCTAAACTTTTTGCAAACTGATTTAACTCTTCATACTCTTTTTCTGCTTTTGGTTTACTTTCTTTTACAAGTTTTCTTAAAAACTGGATAACTTCTTCTGGAGACTGAGCCATTTTTGTAGCTAAAGATAACTCAGCGTAGTTTTTAAACCCAAGTAAATTTGCTTTTTCGTGTCTGAGGGCAAGTATTTCCTCAAGGATTTTGTCATTTTCCGGTGCCCTTGTTACGTATGCTTTATAAAGTTGTTCTCTTTTCTCCCTGTTAGAAGAGTAAGTCATAAAGGCTATATAAGAAGGCTGTTGTAAGGTAAACCTGTAAACGGTTTTTCCATCTTTTTCTATTTTTGCTGATTCTATATCTGTTTCTGGAAGTTCTTTTATATCTTCAAAATTTTCTATTATCATTTCATAACTGTCTGTTGCATTTAAAAGGTTCTGTGCAAACTGGTTTTGGAGCTGTGAGAGTCTAATATTTATCTCTTTTACCCTATTTCTTTTTTCCTCTGGTAGCCCAACCCCTGAAAGTTCAAAATCTCTTATTGCATCTTCAAGAACTTTTTTCTGTTCCTGATTTAAACTGCTTTTTTCTTTCTGATAAATCTCCTTAAAAGCTCTGTAAAGTCTTTCATCCTGTCCAAGGTTTGTGTAGTACTCAGTTATTACAGGGAGTAAAGATGAGTAAACCTCCTGTGTCTTTTTTGAGTTCTTTACATAGTTAAGATGGGATATAGGAGAAAATAGAGCCCCAAGTTTTACATGTATTATCTGGTAAGGTTTAACAAAGTTATTGTAAGTTTTGTTTTCTATTTTTAGTAATTGCTCTACTGTTTTTTTATTTTCTTCTATCTGATTAAGTACTTCTTCCTTTAACTGGTCAAGGTTTTCATCTGAATAAACAAACTCTGGGAAAGCTTGTTTCACCATTTATAACCTCCTTTTTTGGAATATTTTATATAAACCAGAGGGAAGCTTATATACCAAACCTTATTAATATATGAGAATTTTACCTTTTTCACAAAAATAATCTAAAGCAGGTTGTATAATATCATTAAAATCAACAGCGAGGTTAAACAATGGGATTTCCAGTTCACAGACCACGGAGATTAAGAAAAAATGAAAACATAAGAAGGTTAGTTAGAGAAACATATCTTTCTGTTGACGATTTTATATATCCTCTTTTTATAGAAGATGGAAAGAATATAAAAGTTGAAATTCCTTCAATGCCTGGAATATACAGATACTCCCTTGATAGAATTGATGAAGAGTTAGAACAGGTTGTTGAGCTTGGAATTCCTGCGGTTTTACTGTTTGGAATCCCTTCACATAAAGATGCTGTTGGGAGTGATACCTGGAGTGATGAAGGTATTATCCAGAAATCAATCAGATATATAAAAGAAAAATTTCCCCAGCTTTATGTAATAACAGATGTTTGTTTCTGTGAATATACAGAGCATGGACATTGTGGAGTTTTACATGAACATGATGTAGATAACGACCTTACCCTTGAAAACACAAAGAAACAGGTTGTTTCCCATGCAAGAGCAGGAGCTGATATGGTTGCTCCATCTGGTATGATGGACGGTGTTGTTAAGGCAATAAGAGAAGCCCTTGATGAAGCAGGTTTTACAAACATACCTATAATGTCCTACTCTGCAAAATATGCATCTTCTTACTATGGACCTTTTAGGGATGCTGCAGAATCTGCTCCTGCGTTTGGGGACAGAAGAACGTATCAGATGGACCCTGCCAATAGAAGAGAAGCTTTGAAAGAAGTTTCCCTTGATATAGAAGAAGGAGCAGACATAGTAATGGTCAAACCGGCTCTTGCTTACCTTGACATTATCAGTGATATAAAAAGAAACTTCAATCTACCTGTAGCCGCTTATAATGTAAGTGGTGAGTACTCAATGATTAAAGCTGCTGGAAAATTAGGATGGATAGACGAAAAAAAAGTTATGATGGAAACATTAACGTCAATAAAAAGAGCTGGAGCTGATATTATAATCACTTACCATGCTAAAGAGGCTGCCAGAATTCTTAAGGAGCAGTGTAAATGAAAGTAGAAAGGATTTTGATAGCTGTTCTTTCTGTTATTACAGCTTTTTCCCTGTTCAGCATTTTTCAAACTAAATCCCAGATTGAGACTCTTCAATCAAAACTAAAAGAAAAAGATGAAAGGATAAAAGAATTAGAAAAAGAAAAAACACTACTCGCCTTAAAGGTAAAGGCTATAGAAGAAAAAATAAAAAAGGCAAATAAAACATTAAGAAGAAAAGGAATAAGAATAAAAATCCCTGAACCAGAAGGAGGTTTATTCATCCCTGCAGATAAAATAAAACCTTCTGACCTTTGCTTAGAATCCCTTGAAAAATCTATAGACAAATTTGTTAAAGTTATGTCAGATATTCCTGTAGGAGTTCCCCTTTATGGAAGACTTACTTCAAAATTTGGGTACAGAATAGACCCTTTTAATGGAAGAAGAGCATTTCATACAGGTATTGATTTGAGAGCTACTTACAAACAACCTGTAAGGGCTACAGCTAACGGTGTTGTTATTTTTTCAGGATGGAAAAGAGGCTATGGAAAAGTTGTTATAATCAGACATAAGTATGGGTTTACAACTATATATGCCCACCTTGCCTATAAAAGGGTTGGTATAAACCAGCCTGTAAAAGCTGGAGATATCATAGGGTACGCAGGGAGTACTGGACGTTCAACAGGTGTTCACCTCCATTACGAAGTAAAAAGATACGGTAAACTTATAAATCCTTTAAAACTTCTTTACTTAAACAGTTACAACACTTTTTAAGAGGTGATAAACATGAAAAGAATAGCCCTTTTATTGGAAGATTTAGTTGAAGACGTTGAGTTCATATATCCATTGTACAGGTTTAAAGAGGAAGGTTATATAGTTGATGTCCTTGCACCAAAGATAGGTGAATTTGTAGGAAAAAAAGGAATGATATTCCATGCGAGCAAAAAAATAGACCCTGATAATACAGATATGTATGAGTGTGTTTTTATCCCTGGAGGTTATGCCCCAGACAGATTTAGAAGGGATAGGGAAACCCTTGAATTTATAAGAAAAATGTACGATGAAGGTAAAATTGTTGCAGCTATATGCCATGGACCCTGGGCACTGATATCTGCAAAAATTGTAAAAGGAAAAAGAATAACAGGATTTTTTTCTATAAGAGACGATATTGAGAATGCAGGAGCAACTTATACAGGGAAACCTGTTGAAGTAGATGGCAACATTATCACAGGAACAGACCCAAAAGCAATGCCTGAGATGATGAAAATTGTTATAGCAATGCTCAGGGAAAAAGAATAATGAAAGTTCTTGGTATAGATATAGGTGGAACATTTGTAAAATACGTATATGAAAAAGATAGGGACATAGAAAAAGGGAAGATTTTTGTAAAAGATTTTATAGAAAACAATGATAGGAAAGGTTTCCTTAACAGTATACTTAAGCTTGTTGAAGAAAAATCCCCTACGAAGCTTGGGATAGCCGTAGCAGGTTTAATAGATAAGAAGGAAGGTAAAATAACAAACTCACCTAACATAAGGCTAATAGAAAACCTTAATATAAAAGAGTTTTTTGAGGAAAAACTTAATATTCCTGTTTTTGTTGAAAACGATGCCACCCTTGCAGCTTATGGGGAATATAAATATGGAGCAGGGAAAAATTCAGAAATACTTGTATGTCTTACCCTTGGTACAGGACTTGGAGGAGGAGCTGTTGTTTACGGAAATCTTTTAACCGGAGTCTCTGGAAGCGGAATGGAAATAGGACATATGACTATAGACAAAAACGGCTGGTTATGCCACTGTGGAAGAAGGGGCTGTTTAGAAGCCTATGTATCCTCTTACGGTTTAGAAAGGATTTATTTTTTCAAAACAGACAGGCATATACCTTCATCAGAAATAATTCTTCTTGCAAACGAAGGTAATAAAGAAGCTATGGAAAGTATAGAGGAATTTTCTGTTTACCTGTCTTACGGTCTTATGAATATACTCCACATATTTAACCCTGATAAAATCCTGTTGTCTGGTGGTATCCCAGAGCATTATCCAGCTGTTGTTGAACTTGCTGTCTCAAACCTGAAAAAACTTTCTTTTCCTTTACCTTTTAGAGATGTAGAAATAGGGCTTGCTTCTTTAGGTGAATTCAGTGGTGCTTATGGAGCTTTAGCTTACGCAAAAAACCAATAAAGGAGGAAAA
>CAZOTZ010000081.1:0-6508 GCA_964582875.1 uncultured Aquificales bacterium
CTTCCACACAGATACCCTATGCTTCTTGTTGATAGAATACTTGAAATAGACATAGATTCTGAAAAACCAAGACTTGTAGCTTTAAAAAATGTTACTGTAAATGAAGAGTTTTTCAATGGGCATTTCCCTGATTTCCCAGTTATGCCAGGGGTTTTAATTATAGAAGCTATGGCTCAGGCAGGAGCTTATCTTATGATAAAAAAGGCAGGTCTTGATACAGAGAACTACACTGTTTTGTTTGCTGGAATAGACAGTGCAAAATTTAGAAAACCTGTAGTTCCAGGAGACCAGATAATTTTTGAGATAGAAGGATTGAATATAAAAAGGTCTATGGGGAAAATAAAAGGTATTGCTAAAGTAGATGGGGAAGTTGTATGTGAAGCTGTATTAATGGCAGCTCTTAGAAAACAATAACTACTTGTGTAAGAATCTGCTTTCTGTTCCTTTTATAAGTCTTTCTATATTTGAAGAATGTTTTGATACAATAACAAATGATGCTACTAAAACAGCAAAGGTGATGTAAATATTACCTTCTAAGAAGAAATAAAGAACCCATGAAATAGAAGCTGATATTATAGAAGCAAGGGACACATAACCAGATACTAAGAATGTTCCAAGCCACAGGAGGATAACAATAAAAGCAACTTTTGGAGAGATTGCGAGAAGTACTCCAATTCCTGTGGCGACGCCTTTTCCACCTTTAAATTTCATAAAAATAGAGAAACAGTGTCCTAAAACAGCAGTTAATGCAACAGCGGATATAAACTTAAAATCAGGAAAAAATATCTGCTTTGCATAAAAAACAGGTAAAAATCCTTTAAGCATATCAAGTATAAGTACAACAGCCCCTGCTTTTTTGCCTATTGTTCTTGTTACATTTGTTGCACCAATGTTTCCACTTCCTTCTTTTGTTATGTCCTTGCCAAATAGCTTTCCTATTACATATCCAAATGGAATTGAGGCAATAAGATATGTCCCAAGTATATAAAGAACCTTTACAAGTTCCATCCTTTTTCCTTGATAAATATCTTAAGGTAGTCATATGCTGATATATAGGCTACAGCAATTGATACCCATAGAACAAGATTGCCTAAAAAAATAAATTTTAAAGATAACAGTAGAATAGCAATAAGCTGGATAGTGGTTTTAACCTTACCAAGGTAAGAAGCCGGTACAACAATATTTTTATTCACAAGAACACTTCTCATCCATGTAACAAGCATTTCCCGTGTTACAATTAAGAAAACAAGGTAGGTGGATATATACTTCATTTCAACGAAAGCAACTAAAACAGATATTGTGAATATTTTGTCTACTGCAGGGTCTAACAGTTCTCCGTGTTTTGTTACGGCGTTGTACTTTCTTGCGATAATGCCATCTAACCAATCTGAAAGAACAGCAAGAACAACCAGAACAGCGGAAATAACTGTGTATTCTTTTAGTATCGTATAAATAAGTACTGGCACTATAAGTAAACGTGAAAAGGTTATTATATTAGCCAGCCCTATACCAGTGCTGGCTTTTGTGTTGAAACTTCCTTTTGAGACTGTATGGTGATGGTCTACATTCAATTAATTTCTCCCTTTCTCCTTCTTATGTAAGCAGGAATATCAAGGGGGTCAAAAACAGTTTCTTTTATAGGTGGTTTTTCAACATTATCTATTTCTTCTCTTTTTATTTCTCTTATTGGTTTTTTTGGTGGTTGTTTAGGTGGCATAGAGCTTACAGGTTTTTTCTCAATTACCTGTTGAGGTTGCTCTTCTTTTCTTTTCCTATCTTCAAAATCTGTAGCAACTACAGTTATCCTTATTTCGTCTTCTATATCCTGATTCAAGGCAGCTCCAAATATTATATGGGAATCTTCGTGGGCTTCTTCTCTAATCATTGCTATTGCTTCATCAACTTCCTGATAAGAAAGGTCAGGGCTAACTTCAACGTTCACAAGTAATCTTTTAGCTCCTTTTATTGATGTCCCTTCAAGTAAAGGTGATGTTGTTGCAGACATAACAGCTTCTTCTATTTTGTTTTCGCCCTTTCCACTACCAACACCTATTAAAGCTTTTCCTCCACCTTCCATTATTGTCCTTACATCGGCAAAATCAACGTTAACAAGTCCAGGAACAAGAATAAGGTCTGTTATTCCCCTTACAGCTTTGTAAAGTATACTATCAACAAGTTTAAAAGCTTCCCCAAATGTAAATCTCTTCCCGGCTATCTGTGCGAGTTTCTGGTTATGTATCACTATATATGTATCAACAACATCTCTAAGCTTTAAAAGTCCTTCTTCTGCTATTTTTGCTCTTCTTGGTCCTTCAAAATCAAAAGGTTTTGTAACAACAGCAACAGTTAGAATTCCCATCTCTTTAGCTGCCTGAGCTATAACAGGAGATGCTCCTGTCCCTGTTCCACCACCAAGCCCAGCGGCTATGAATACCATATCTGCCCCTTCCATTTTTTCCTTCACAACGTTTATATTTTCCTTTGCCGCTTCTTCTCCAACCTCAGGCTTTGAACCTGCCCCTAATCCTTTTGTGAGATTTTCTCCTATATGTATTTTATTAGGGACAGGTAAAGAGTTTAGGTGTTGAATATCAGTATTAACAATGTAAAGTTCTACATCTTGAAGTCCTTCTTCGTACATTCTTGCAACAGCGTTGCTTCCACCACCACCGACACCAAAAACTTTTATTTTTGATGGGTTTTTGGATTCATAATCAAAATTCTCCATAATATCCTCCTGATACACTAAAAAAGGTTCTTAAGTTTTTGTATAAGATTTTTACCAAATTCAAATATATTCAGTTCTGATTTAGAGTCTACTACAGGCATCTGTTCTACACCTATACTGTTTTTCTTGAAAAGAAGCATACCTATAACTGTTGAGTACTGGGGATAGGCTATTTTATCAGCAAATCCTTTAAAATCTTTAGGTTTTCCTATTCTGACATCATTTGTTTTAAACACAGCTGCAGCTAACTCCCTAATATAAATAGTATTAGCTACTCCTCCTGTCAATACTATACCACCATTTATTTTTCCAATAAATCCTTCTTTCTCAAGTTCTGCTAAGGTAAGTTCAAATATCTCAGAAATACGTGCTTCTATTGTATCAGCTAACTCCCTCTGACTTATATGAATAGGTTCTTCACTTCCCCTTGGGTGTATTTCTATTATTTCATCTGGTGTGTAGTCAACAACAGCAGTTCCGAAATTTACTTTCAGGTCTTCAGCTTCTTCTTTTGAAAGTTTAAACCTGTGGGCTATATCCATTGTAATCTGGTTTCCACCAATAGGAAGAGATTTTAAGTATTCTATGCTCCCATCTTTATAAACAGCTATATCAGTAGTTCCTGCACCGATGTCAAGGACAGCAACCCCCATATCCTTTTCTTCTGGGTACAGCACTGCTGTGGAAGATGCTATTGGGTTTGCGACGAAATCAAGTACCCTTATGCCTGCTGCTTCAATAACCCTTTTAAGGTTCATATAGCTGTTTGTTTTATTTAAAACGATATGAAATTCTCCCCTTAGTTTTGAACCGTATAAACCTACAGGGTCTATTACACTGTACTCTTCATCAAGGATGTATTTTTTAGGTATTACATGTATTATCTGGTGTTCTTCATCTGCGATATTGGATGTTGCTTTAGCTGTAAGCTCTGCAATATCATTTGCTGTAATAGTTTTTTTAGGGTTTTCAAATGAGATTTCTTCCATATCATTTCTACATTCAAGGTGATACCCACCGATATTGGCAATGACGCTACTTATTTTTGAACCTGTAGTTGATTCAGCCATGTCTATAGACTCTTTTATAGACCTTACCACATCATTTGACTTAACTATAACTCCCCTTTCTATTCCCCTTGTTTTTGCTTCTCCAAATCCGACTATATAAAGATTATCAACGTTGTCTATATCACCAACAAGTGTTGTAACTTTTGACGTTCCTATGTCCATTGCAACTATAATTCTTTCTTTTCCCATTTGCTATCTCCTTGTAACAACCATAGAATCAAAACTAAAATCTATGTATTTGAAATCATTTAAACTTACTCTGTTAATAAAGATTTTTGCTTTCTCAAGTCCTTCGTCAAGGTCAAAAATGTTAAAAACAAGGATTTTTCCACTATCCAATACACAGGATATCTGACTTTTACTAATCAGGTATTTTTTGACTTTAAAACCTTCAAGTGTTTCGTAAATTTTTTTCACCTTTAGAAACTTGTCATTTTTTATAGAAATATCATTATATACGATAATAGGTAAATTTTTATACTTTTTTTTGGGAAAATATCTTTCGTCTAAATGTGTTCCATCTTCATCTATCATAATTTTTTTGCCTCTGTATACTAAGTAAGCAAAAGGTTTCCTTTCAAGTACAGTCAGGTCAACATTTCCAACAAAATATCTATCTATTTTTACTTCTTTTACAAAGTTGTACTTTTTAAGTTCTTTTTTTATTCTGTCAGTGTTTAAGAAAAACCAGTTTTCTTTTGAGAAGATGTTTTCAATGTCTTTTTTTGTAAATTTATCTGTACCTATGACATTAACTTTTTTTATAGCGAAGAAATCCTTCACAACAGGTAAAGTCGGTGCAAAATACCCAAAAACAGCACAAAAGAAAATCCATGCAGAAAAAAGCAGGATTTTAACTTTCTTTTTGTAAACCATCTTTTAAAATTTCCTCTATCAGTTTTTCAAATGTTATTCCTTTACATAAAGCAGCTTTCGGTAAAAGGCTGTGGTCTGTCAAACCAGGAATAGTGTTTATTTCAAGAAAGTACTCCTTATCCTGTTTTAGAATAAAATCAACCCTTGCAGCTCCTTTACAGCCTATTATCTGATAGCATCTAAGGGCTGTTTCCTGAATTCTTTTGTATATTTTTTCTTCTATTTCTGCAGGACAGATATATCTGGTTTTATCAGTGAAATATTTATTTTCAAAGTCATAAAAACCTTTTTCAACTTTTATTTCAATAATATCAAGGGGTTTTCCGTTTAATATACCTACAGTTATCTCCCTTCCTTCAATAAACTCTTCAACAATAACTTTATTATCTAAACTAAACGCTTCATGTATATGTTTCCTGTACTCTTCTTTATCTTTTGATATATATACACCTATTGAAGAGCCTTGATTTGCTGCTTTTACCACAACAGGAAAATCTGGATTTACTGATAAAGCTTCTTCAACAGTAAAAAAAGTCATTCCTTCAGGTACACGTATTCCATAACCTTTAAGTATATCTTTTGTTAATCCTTTATCCATTGCTACGGCACTTGCTTTCATAGGAGAACCTGTGTACCTGTATCCAAGGAAATCAAGTACTCCCTGAATAGTTCCGTCCTCCCCTCCTTTCCCATGGAGAGCTATGAAAACAACATCAGGATTGAACTGTCTTATCTTTTCTATAAAGCTATCTTTTTCTACAGGGTCAAAAACTTTATACGGTATATTTAGATTCTTTAGAGCTTCCTCAACAGCTTTACCACTTTTGATTGATATATCCCTTTCTGTTGACTCCCCACCGTAAAGTAAGGCAACTTTTATGTTATTCAACAATCCTTACTTCCCTCTCTAACTGTATTCCAAAAAGGTTTTTAACAGTTCTTTCGGCATTTTCAAGTAATTTTATTAACTGGGAATACTTTCCGTTTCCATAGTTAACTAAAAAGTTTGCGTGTTTTTCTGAAAATCCTACATCTCCTACTCTTTTCCCTTTAAATCCTGCTTTTTCAAGTAAAAGACCTGCTGGGGCTTCACAGGGATTTTTATATGTTGAACCTGTTGTTGGAAGGTCAAGGGGCTGTTTACTGTTTCTTTCAAGTAAATGTTTTTTTATCTTTTCTTTTATATTTTCTTCAGTAGGTTTTAAAATAAGTTTTGCAGAGTAGACAAACCCTTCTCTTTGAAACTGGGTATACCTGTAAGAGTGCTCTATTTCCTTTTTTTTGGATATATGGATGTTTCCTTTTTTATCTATCCATACAACCTCTTCAAGAATATCAAATATTTCTGTTCCAAAAGCCCCTGCATTCATAGCAACTGCTCCACCTAACGATGCTGGTATACCAGAAAGGTTTTCAAATCCTGCAAGGTTATACTTTTTTACAATACTGACTATAGTTTTAAAACTAACACCTGCTTCACACTCTAAGATAAAAAAATCTTTTTCTTTTTTTATTGAAAATTTTTTCAGGTTTTTAGTGGACACAAAAATGTAATCTAACGTACCATCTTTAAAAATAAGATTACTTCCTATCCCTACAGGAATAAGTTTTTTGTCTTTATCTAAAGACTCTAATACAAGATGTCTAACCTGTTTTATATCTTTTGGGAAAAAAAACTTTTTTGCTTTTCCTCCGATTTTCATAGTAGAAAACCGGGAAAGGTCTACATTTTCTTCAAATTCAATCATAACCAGCCTTCTGTTAGAGCATGCATGAAAAGATTATAAAATAAAAATAGGTTCCCAGGTTGTAATTTATCAAATAACTGAAAGGA
>CAZOTZ010000082.1:0-6397 GCA_964582875.1 uncultured Aquificales bacterium
TATAAGAAAAATCAGTATAACAATGAGAAGGCTAAGTTTCTTTGTTTTTCTTTGTGAAACATTCATTACACAGTCCATAGATTTCTAATCTGTGGGAGTATGGGTGGAATTTATACTTTGAGCATATTTTATCCTGTAGCTCTTCAATTTTTTTGTTTGAAAACTCAATTATTTTTCCACAGTTTACACAGATTAAATGGTCGTGGTGTTCTTTCAGTCCTATCTCATAAATAGTCTTGTTTTTATACTTTATAACTTCAGCTATTATTCCCATATTTTTTAGTATTGTTAACGTTCTGTAAACTGTTGCCCTTGAAACACTCTTTTTCTTGTTCTTTAACTTGTGGACAATATCTTCAACTTCAAAATGGGTTTTAGTTGATAAAACTTCTTTTAAAATTTCTTCCCTCTGGGGGGTGTATTTAAGATTTTCTTCTTTCAGGTGTTTTTTAAAATCTTCAATGAGTTTTTTCTTGTTAATCCTCATTTTTTCTTTCCTATATCAGGTCTTCTTACTTCAAAGGTATTTTCAGCAGATATTATACAGTAGTTTGCTCCCCCTAATCTTCCTACTATCTCAAGTTTTGTTGTGTCTACATACCCTTTTTCATTTAAAATCTCATCTTTTATATGAAAGTTCAAAACTTCTCCAAAAACTATTCCCATCTTTCCTATATTTATAATTTCAAACTTTCTACACTCTATAGATACAGGAGATTCAGCAACCCGTGGAGCTTTCACTATAGTGGATTTTTCCGGTGTAAGCCCTGCTTTTTCAAACTCATCTATCTCAGCATCAAAGCTTATTGATGATATGTTCATCTTTTCTAAAAGTTCCTTTGTTACAATGTTTATAACAAATTCGCCGGTTTCCTCTATGTTTTTCCAGGTGTCTTTTTTTTCTCCATTTTCCCTACTTCCTATAGAAACCATAACAAGGGGTGGTGAGCTTGAAACACCTGCAAAGTAGCTAAAAGGTGCAAGATTATAAATACCTTCTTTGCTAACTGTTGATATCCATGCTATAGGTCTTGGGACTATTGTACTTGTCATTAGTTTGTATATCTGTTTTTTATCTATATCAGATGTTTTTATATCCATAACCTCCTCCTTACTGCTGGGCTTTACTTCTTTCACTTCTTGGGTAGAGTATTTTTGCCATTACTATAGATATTTCATAAAAAACGATAAGTGGCATAGCAAGAAAAACCTGACTTATAACATCTGGAGGTGTAAGTATTGCAGCCATGACAAAAGCAGCAACCACAAAATAAGGTCTGAATTTTGTTAATGTTTCGGGAGTTACCAGCCCTAACCTTGCAAGTAAAGAAAGGATAACAGGAAGTTCAAAAGTTATACCAAAAGCGAGGATAAGTCTTATAACGAAAGATATATATGAACTTACAGATATCATAGCTTCAACGTCAAGCTGGGTATAGCCAAAGGTTAGTAAAAATTTAATTGCAAGGGGCAAAACACCAAAAAAAGCAAATAAAGCACCAGAAATAAAAAATATTGTTGTAAAGAAAACAAAAGGAACAACAAGTCTTTTTTCCTCTTCATAAAGGGCAGGTTCTATGAACTTCCATACCTGATAGAAAACAAAAGGCGAAGCTATTACAAACCCAACAAGTAGAGCTATTTTGAAAGCTGTAAAAAAGGATTCTGTAGGTGTCAGTGCAACAAGTTTAAGGTCCGGGAAGACTCTTCTTAATGGTTCTTTAAATATTGAAAAGAAAAAATCAACCTTAGTAAAAACTGCTATTGTTGCAATAACAACCGCTATTAAACTTCTAAAAAGTCTAATTCTAAGTTCTGCAAGATGTTCTGTTAGGGGAGCTTCAAACTCTTCAGGAGACCTGTACTCTTTAGACATATTTAATCCTCGTTTTAAGTTTCTTCTTTTTCTTTATTTTCCTTTTTGAAAGTTATTTTCTCCCTTTTTGGCTGATATTCCCCTTTATCTGATTTCTTTAACTCTTCTTCAAACTCTTCTTCCCAGCTGTCTTTCTTTTTTTCAGAAACTGTTGTTTCATGGGGTAGGTGATGTGGATGATAAGGTTTCGCTTCTTCCTCTGTTACTACAGATTTAACCTCATCTACAGTGGATTTTACTTCTCTGTAAAGTCTTCCTAATGTTTTAGCAACCTCAGGTAGCCTTTTTGGACCTAACACAAGTAGGGCTACAACAAATATAAGAATAACTTCTGAAAGTCCTATTCCAAACATATTTAACTCCTATACAGGTTAGTTTTTAAATTATATCTTAAAACTCTGTGGATATACTAAACTCTAACCTGTATTTATCTTCTTTTTCCTTCCTGTGGAGGTTGTATGCAAAATAAAACATAAAAGAACCAACAGGAGTTGGAACATAAACACCACTTCCTAAGGAATCTCTAAACAACAGAGATTTTATCTGTGATTTTTTTTCATAAACATTTCCAAAATCATAAAAAACAAAACCGTACAGGTTAAAAGGTTTGTAAAGGGGATATCTTATCTCGTTGTTAAAAAGTATTGAGATTTTTCCGCCTTTGTTGTTATTACCGTTTACATTTTCATATCTGAAACCTCTGAGGTTTGATATTCCTCCGAGGAAAAATCTATCAGGAAGAGGAATGTTATCTATGTTCTGGAATATATATCCAAGACTAATCTTTGGTGTTAGAATGAAGCTTCTCCAGCTCCAGAAATGTCTATAAGCAAACATTATCTTCTGAAAAGGGTAATCTCCAAATCCAAGGATAACTCCGTATTTAAGGTCGTATCCTTCTTCAGGGTTTATTTTTGGTTTTCCATGTAAGTCTTTATACCAGTAGTAAACTTTATAGATTGTGTATCTACTGTCAAATATCTTTTGATTGTAAAGCCAGTTATCTGAGTAGGAAATACCCACGCTATATGTTCTGTGTTTATCTATTTTCTTTTCTGTTAAAAGTTCTGAACCTTTCTCAAGTAAGTCAAATATTCTGTGGTTCTGGTAGTTTCTGAAAAGGTTTAAGAACACAGACCTTCTAAAAGGTACAAACTTATTTCCAAGGGAAACCTGATATGTTGTCCCTAAAGAAGAAGCTTCTATGTATCCAGAGAGCTCAAAACCGTAGTTGAAAAGGTTTTTTAGGGTACCTTGAAGGGCTAACTTAAATTTCTGGTTTGTGTTGTATCCTATAGAGCCCTGAAAAATTCCCCTTTTATCTTCATAAAAAACGTACTCTTTGTTTACCTGTTTCTTTTTCCTGTCAATATTAAGGTAAGGGTTTATAGTATCAAAAACGTATGTTGAGTAAAAGAAATCAAGCTCTTTATCAAATTCTTCCATAGAAAAGTATCTATCCTTAGAAAGGTTTTTCTCTATTGCTTTTGTAGATAAATGTTTTGTTCCGTATATAAAAGTGTTTCCTGTTTTATATCTTTCATTTTTATTAACTTTAAAAGAAACATAAGCGTACATTACGTTTTTGCTTTCTTTGAAAGAAACATCAAGTAAAACCTGTGCGTCAAGGAAACCTTTATCATTGTAAAACTTCCTTATATCATCAAGTAAAGAAAGTATTTCTTCTGGTTTATAGGTAGATGGAAGCTCTAATTGAAGCCTGTACTTTTTATCTGATACTTTTACATCTTTAATGATAAATTTTTTTCCTTTTTTTACTGTTATAAACAGGTTTACATAACCTTCTTTCTGATTTATCTGCTCTTTTATACTGTAGAAAAATGAAAGATAACCTTTATTGTAGTACTCTTTGAAAAGTTTCTGTAGAAACTCGTTTATCTTATTTTTCTGGTAAAAATCCCCTTTAAAAGAAAGAAGTTTCTTTGAAAGCCCTTTAATGTCCGTTTTTATATTCAGGTTATTTATCACATATCTTTTTCCTTCTTTTATATTGAAAGTTATATAGGTTTCATTTTTTTCATAATCTTCCCTGTAATCAGGGATAACCGCAACATCTAAAAATCCCTGGTTTTTATAAAAGTTGATTATGTTTTCTAAAGATTTTGTTATCTGGTAATAGTTAACTCCCTGTGAAAAGGTTAAGAGTTTTTTTAGAGTTTTCTCTGGAAAAAATTTGCTTCCTTCTATTTTTATCACGTATTTAAAACCTAAGCTCACAAAAATGTTTATCTTTACATATTTCTTCTTTTTTGTATAAAGACTGTAAAAAATGACAAAGTTATCAAAATATCCTTTTTCTTTTAGAAAAGAACTTACTTTCTCTATGTTTCTCTGAACTTTAACAAAACTAAAATCATCTCCTTTTTCAATTCCAAAATGCTTTTTTATCTCTTTAATAAGATTTTCAGGTATTTTTGTGTCAGAAAATACATTAATTCCTTTTATTACTGCCCTTTTTCCCTCTTTTATATCAATAAACGCAGTGGCATCACCTTTATCATCTATTTTTAAAGATACTTTAAAACTGGCAAAAGGATAACCTTTATCAAAATAAAATTGTCTCAGCCTACTTACTATCTGATGGACAGTTTCTCTATCAATAGGGTGTCCTTCTATAAGACCGGTAACAGCAAGGATTTCTCTTTTCCAGAAAGATTTATTCCCTTTTATTGAAACTTTTCTTAAGACAGGTTTTTTCCACAGGTATAGAACTCCATTTCTATAAGAGATTTTTTCAAACTCTTCTGTTTTTCTGAGAAGTTTTATTATATAGCTTATGTTTTTTGTTTTTTTATATATCTCATTAATATTGTTTTTTGGGATAGGGTAGTTTGATTTTATTACAAGCTCATCAGCATTAGAAGAAAGAAAAAAGAAAAACAGTATAAAGAGAACTTTTATCCAGATTTTAAAATCTGTCAAATTTTCTCTCCTTTATGCCTTTAAATCCTCTTAGAGTGTAAATGTAAATCTTGTAGACAACCTCTCCTCTGTAGACAACATTAAACACTCTTTTTTGGAGATATTTTTGGAAAGCTTCTTTAACTTCTTTCGGCAAAGAAGAACTGTAGGTTACATATATACCGTAAATATCTTTTCCTCTAAAATCATTTATAGACTGCCACAAATCAAACTGGTTCATTCTCCTTCCAAGATTTATACAAAATGTCTGAGGATGTCCTTTCACATAAAATGCAAGCTCTGAGGCTATCTGATATGTATTACTGAATATAACATAAGGTTTATCAAGCTTTTCTACTATTGAGGAAACTTCATCTCCAAGTTTTTTCCATCCAACAAGTCTTTTTGTAGGGTCTTTTTTCGGGGGAAGAAGCTCACCAAGTCCAATTTTATCAAGAATTGGTGTGTAAAAAAGAATAACAATAGAAAGAGCAGATGCTAAAAAAGAAAATATAAAAGATTTAAAAAGTTTTTTTCTGAAAATATAAAAAACTGTAAGAATATAAAGGGTACCATACGCAAAAGCTGGCCAGTTTGCTTCAACTCTTTTTTTGTAGGCTACATATATAAAAAACAGAAAAGTAAAAACTGGAAGTATCCACAAAAAGAATATTTCTTCTTTTTTTCTATCCTTATAACCTCTGTAGATAGTATAAGCAAAGAAAGGAAAGAAAAATACAGAGTTTATTGCAATCTGTCCAAGAATGTAATCTCCTATCTGTTGAAGGGATTTAGCAAAAGTTATTGTTTTTACTTTTGCTCCTTCAAGGGTTGAAACATGTTCAAAACTAACAAAATCGTGATATACGTTCCAGACAATAACAGGAAGTGTAAAAAGAGAAGCTACGAATATAGATACATAAAACCACCGATTTTTAAAAAGTTTTCTATTGAGAAAAAATCCATATATAAGAACAGGTGGAAGTATAAAAACCATGGAATACTTAGACAGAAAACCGAGTCCTGCTGAAATACCTGTAAGTATCCAAAAAACAGGCTTATCTGTTTTTATGCTTTTCCATAAAAGGAAAACAGTTAAAAACCAGAATAAAGCAAGGGGTGAGTCTGTCAGGAAAAGAACAGAAGCAAGCTCATAAGCAGGAATAGCAGATATAAAAACAGATGTTAAAAAAGCAAAAACTTCAAGGTCTCTTTTATTTTCAAAGTATTTATTGAAAAGTTCTTTAGCGATAAAGTAAGTAATAATCCCAATAAAAAAACCTATTAAGATAGCATTTATTCTTACTCCAAGTTCTGTATCTCCAAGTATAGAGGTTGATACTGCATTCATATAAGCGATTAAGGGAGGTTTTGAATAATAAGAAAGGTCTAAATGTTTAGACCATAGCCAGTACTGTGCTTCCTCTGTGGAGAGGTCTATATGACCGGATAAAACATAAAGAACCCTTATGTCTAAAAGCAAAAAATGAAAAAGAAGAACCCGTTTAAGCATAGGTTAATTATACCTGAGTAATACGGCGGGTCAATTCAACGAGATTAAAGATTTCATAGAAAAAACAAAAGATGGTAGGCAATGTC
>CAZOTZ010000083.1:0-1854 GCA_964582875.1 uncultured Aquificales bacterium
CTTGGTTTAAGATTTGCAAAAACTATAATTTTTTTACCTATAAGCTCTTCTGGAGTGTAGAACTGGGCTATCCCTGAGACAATTGTCCTTTTTTCATCTCCTAAATCAACAGTAAGTTTAAGGAGTTTATCTGCTTTTGGTACTTTTTCTGCTTCTAAAACCTCACCTACTCTAAATTTGAGTTTTGCAAAATCTTCAATTGATACTACACCTTCTTCTATCTCTTTTACTTTTTGTTCTTTCTGTTCCAATTTTTCCTCCTCTTTTAATTCTCTTCTTGGGAAGAGAGGTTTTATTTTCTTTTTTATTTTTGTACCTTCTGGAAAAGAAAATGGAGAAGGTTTTTCTGGGAGTTTTTCTACTCCCAGGTACTCTAAAGCTGTTTTCATTTTTACAGGCATAAATGGATAAAGTAGCCAGCTTATAAAGAAAAGCCCATCTGCAA
The DNA here is from genome assembly GCA_964582875.1 of uncultured Aquificales bacterium. GTDB lineage: Bacteria > Aquificota > Aquificia > Aquificales > Hydrogenothermaceae > JAADDV01. The sequence goes on from CAZOTZ010000083.1 coordinate 446, forward strand.
GGTTGTAAAGAACCGTATCAAGGTACCGATTGTTTTCTTTATTCAGGTTCCAGGGTTCAGTTTTTACAATGTATTTATTTAGAAAATCTATAAACTCCCAGACTATTTCTAAAGCTTTATTAAACTCAAGTTTTTCCATATGTTTGTCAAAGTTTTCAAATGTATAAAGGTAGATTTCTTTATACTCTTTTTCTAAGTCTGTATGTTCGGTACCACAGGATACAACACCTTTTTTAAACTTGTTTATCATTGAAAGGGAACGGGAAAATAAATTTCCAAGGTCATTTGCAAGGTCAGAGTTTATTCTTCCAATAACGGCTTTTTTAGAGAAATCCCCATCTAATCCAAAAGGAACTTCTCTCAGTAGGAAGTATCTAAGTTCATCCACTCCATACTCTTCAGCTACTTTAAATGGGTCAACAACATTCCCAAGGGATTTTGACATTTTGTGTCCTTCTACTGTCCACCACCCATGGGCAAAAACTTTCTCTGGAATTTCAAGACCAGCACTCATTAAAAATGCAGGCCAGTATACAGCATGGAAACGGAGTATATCTTTACCTACTATATGGACGTCAGCAGGCCAGAATGTTTTAAACCTTTCATTTTCTGTATCAGGATAACCTACTGCTGTAAGGTAGTTTGTGAGAGCATCAAACCACACATATATAGTGTGGTTTTCATCAAAAGGAACAGTAATTCCCCATTTAACCCTATTTCTTGGGCGGGAAACAGAGAGGTCTTTTAACCCCTGTTTAACAAAAGAAACAACTTCATTTCTTCTGTAATCTGGTTGGATGAAATATGGTTTTTTTTCGTAAAGCTCAAGGAGTTTGTCCTGGTACTTTGAAAGTCTGAAAAAGTAACTTTCTTCTTTTACCTTCTCACATTCTTTTTTATGTATAGGACATTTGTAATTGTACTCTTTTATCTCTGTTTCAGTTTTGAATTCTTCACACCCTACACAGTACCAGCTTTCATACTCAGAGAGATAAATATCCCCATTTTCATAACATTTCTGGAAAATATACTGAACAGCTTTTATATGGTCTTCATCAGTTGTTCTTATAAACCTATCGTAAGATATATTAAGCACTCCCCAAAGCTCTTTAAACTTCTTATGGGTTTTATCTGCAAGTTCTTTTGGAGTTATTCCTTTTTCTTCTGCAGATTTTTGAATTTTCAAGCCATGCTCATCTGTTCCTGTTAAAAAAAACGTGTTTTTACCCTTCTGCCTATTGTAACGGGCTAATACATCTGCAGCCACAGTTGTGTAAGCGTGTCCAAGGTGGGGCACATCATTGACATAGTATATAGGTGTTGTAACATAAAACTTTCCTTTATTTTCCATCTACTTCCTCTATAATAGTATTTTTAGATTTTACTTTTTTGGAATTTTGACAATAATA
>CAZOTZ010000083.1:1954-6320 GCA_964582875.1 uncultured Aquificales bacterium
AGATGTTGAAGATAAAGCAAAGGTTGCTTTAACGTCGTATATAAAAGGCAAAAACCAGGACTTAAAGTATTTTACTGTCCTTAAGATTGATAGTATTTATTTAAGTGGGAAAAATAAGTTTTTAATTAAACCTGTAGATGTAGATAAAAATCTGCTGAATAATTTCAGGTACTCTGAATACTTTATTGTTCCCACAAAAAGAGGTAAATATCTGGTTATAAACATAAAAGGACAGGGCAAGTACTTTGTTTTTGTTAAACTTGATAAATTTATAAAAATGGCAAATCTTAATGCAGATATTATCCCATCTTCAAATCTGCCTGCAGAGTTTCACCTTTCAACATCTCCAGTTAAGAAAGACGGTTTCATATGCAAGTCAAAGAAAATTGAAGACAGTAATCTTTATATAACCGGATGTGTAGATAAATCAAAAATAGTTGGATTTGTAATAATAAACACACTTTTAAAAAACATATTTGTTTTACTGATTTTAACAATAATAGTTAACCTTGTTTATAACAATCTTTTTAAGGAGCTTATCTCTTTCCCTGTTTCTTACCTGAAAAAGAGAATAAAAGAGATGAAAAAGAACCTTGAGTTTACTTCTTTTGAACTTCACAGGTACACAAATGACGAGTTTGGAGAGATATCTAAAGCTCTTGAGGACGCAAGGGTTAAGCTTCTATCAGAAAAGAAAAAACTGATTCTTGTTAAAGAAACAACAACAAAAATGTACTCATTCTCTTCAGATTTACATAACTTTGCCCTTTACGTTGCAAATAATATAGACAAACTTCTTGGTGCAGAAGGAAGTATCATATGTCTTTATTCAAAGTCTGAAGATAGATTTGATTTAAGGGTGTATTCAGACAGGTTTATAGAAAATAATGTTCCAGAATCTACAATAGATACAAAAATAAAAGAGCTTCTTAACATCCATAAAAGGAATGTTTACAAAATTTTTGATGGGGAAATAAGGTCAATATTTGGTATTAAAAAAGAAGTTGACAGTAGTGAAGATTACTACCTTTTTGCTTTCACAGTTCTTCCAGAGGGAAAAAAACTTGAATCAGAAGATATGCACTATATAGATTCAATACTAAGCCATCTTATATACAACATACACCTTTTAAGTTTAGCAACTATAGACCCACTTACAAAGCTTTACAACAGAAGGTTCATAGTTTCTTTTGCTGAAACAGAGGTTAAAGAAGCCCTAAGATATCAGAAGCCTTTAAGCATAATAATAATGGATATAGATAACTTTAAAGGTGTAAACGATACGTATGGGCATCCTGTAGGAGATGAAGTTTTAAAAACTGTTGCAAATGTGCTGAAAACAGAAATTAGAGAAACTGACAAAGCAGGTAGATACGGTGGGGAAGAATTCATAATTATTCTGCCTAATACCCCTTTAGAACATGCAGTAGAAGTCGCTGAAAGAGTCAGGAAGGCTATTGAATCCCAGAGGGTTCCTATTGAAAACAATGGAGAAAAAATAGAGCTAAAAATAACTGTTAGTGTAGGTGTTTCATCTCTTGGAATTCACGGGGAAAACTTTTACGAACTTTTACAGGCTGCGGATTTAGCCCTTTATAAAGCAAAAAAGGAAGGAAAGAATCAGGTTCAGGTACTATCAAAAACAGATATAAAACAGATACTCCAGGAGGAGTTTGAAGATAAAAGATTTATTGAAGATGCAATAGAAAAAGGTAATATCATCCCTTACTTCCAGCCTATACTTGATATAAATACCCTTGATGTAATTGGTTATGAAGTTTTAGCCCGAATAAAAGATAAAAACATGGTAACTGCAGCAAACAAGTTTATTAAATCTTCTATAAGATTTGGTGTAGCTGATGTTATTGATGAGCAGGTTCAGGAGAAAGCGATTGAGATAGCACTTGAAAAAGGTATAAAAGATAAGCTGTTTTTCTTTAACCTTTCCCGGGGATTTATTGAAAACCCTTCAAAAATAATAAGTTTTGAAGAACATCTTTTCAAAAAAGGATTCCCGAGTGATAAGGTTGTTTTTGAGATAACAGAAGAAGAGGCTATTAGTGAGATAAACGTTGTAAAAGAAGTTATGAGACTTGCAAAGGATAGAAAGATAAAATTTGCTTTAGATGATTTTGGTGTTGGATATTCAACATTTACATACATCAAACAGTTTAACGTTGATATTATAAAACTTGATGGTTCCCTTATAAAGAATATAGACAAGGACAGAGATAACCAGATTATTGTTGAAGCTATTGCTTATATATGTAAGAAAAAAGGTATAAAACTCCTTGCAGAAATGGTTGAAACAGAAGATGAGCTTGAAACACTAAAGGAACTTGGTGTTGATTATGTACAGGGGTATTACTTTGGTAAGCCTTCTTCTGAACCTTTACTAAAACAAAAAGGAAATGTTCTTTACAGAAAAAAAAGAATAAGATAAGGGGCATAAGCCCCTTTTTTAGTCTTCTAATGTGGATATATCTCCAAGTGGCATACCAAGTTCTTTGGCTTTTAAAACCCTTCTCATTATCTTTCCACTTCTTGTTTTAGGTAGCTTTTCAACAAACTCAATTTCATCAGGCACTGCTAAAGAACCAAGTTCGTGTCTAACATGCATTTTAAGGTCTTTTACAAGGTTTTCAGAAGGACTGTGTCCTTCTTTTAGTATAACAAAAGCTTTTATAGACTCACCTTTTACATCGTGGGGCTTACCTATCACAGCTGCTTCAGCAACAGCTGGATGGGAAACAAGAGCACTTTCTACTTCAGCTGTTCCTATCCTGTGCCCAGAAACGTTAATAACATCATCAGCTCTTCCTAAAATCATGATGTATCCATCTTCGTCTTTTGTTGCTAAATCACCGGCAAAGTAGTAGTGGTCTATCTCTGTCCAGTACTTTTCATATCTTTCAGGCTCTCCCCAGCATGTTCTTAAAGCTGAAGGCCACGGCTGTTTTATAATCAGATATCCTACAGTGTTTGGCTCAACAGGTTTACCTTCTTTGTTTACAACATCTGCTTCAACACCCCAGAAAGGTTTTCCTGCTTTTCCAGGTTTTTGTGGGTAAGCTGGAACTGTGGTTATCATATGTCCCCCTGTTTCTGTCTGCCACCATGTATCAACTATTGAACACTGTTCCTTTCCTATCACCCTGTAGTACCATATCCATGCTTCTGGATTTATAGGTTCCCCAACAGAACCTAAAATTCTTAAAGATGAAAGGTCATATTTATTTGGCCACTCTTCGCCATATTTCATAAACAGTCTTATAGCTGTAGGTGCTGTGTAAAAGATATTAACTCTGTACTTTTCTACAATAGACCACCATCTACCTGGGTCAGGATAGTCTGGAGCCCCTTCTGCTATAACTGAAGTGGTTCCTACTGATAGAGGACCATATACCATGTAGCTATGACCTGTTATCCATCCTGGGTCAGCTGTACACCAGTAAATATCATCTTCATGAATATCAAAAACGTACTTTGTTGTTACATGGGTATAAAGGTTATATCCACCAATTGTGTGTAAAACACCTTTTGGTTTTCCTGTTGAACCTGAAGTGTAAAGTATAAAAAGTGGGTCCTCTGCGTCCATTACTTCAGGTTCACACTCTGGAGATTGTTTTTCTATAAGTTCGTAAAAATCTACCTCTTTTTCCCCTAACTCAAATTCATCTCCTTCCCTCTGTAAAACAACGATATTTTCAACAAATTCAAGACCATCAACAGCTTCATCAACAACTGATTTTAAATCTATCTTTTTCCCTCTTCTTTTAGTCCATGTGGAAGTTATAACTACTTTAGCCTGAGCGTCTTCTATCCTCATCTTAAGAGCATTTGCACTGAAGCCTGCATAAACAACAGAATGGACTGCTCCTATCCTTGCACAGGCAAGCATAGATGCAAGCTGTTCTATAACTAAAGGCATGTATATAACAACCCTATCACCTTTTTTAACCCCTAAAGATTTAAGTCCATTTGCTATTTTGTTTACCAGCTCAAGGAGTTCTCCATAGGTTATTTTTCTCTCCTGATTATCTTCATTTGTGTATATGTATGCTACTTTGTTCCTTTTACCGTTTTTCACATGTCTATCAAGACAGTTGTAGGTTATATTCAGTTTTCCACCTATGAACCATTTGTAGTCTGGGAAGTTCCACTCTCTAACTTTTTCCCATTTTTTAAACCAGTGGAGCTCTTTTTCAGCTAATTTAGCCCAGAAAGCTTCAGGGTCTTTTATAGACTCCTGGTATAACCTGTCAAACTCTTCAGCTGAGATATAGGCTTTTTCAAGAACCCTTTTTGGTGGATTGTAGATAGCATTGACTTTTAATAAAACTTCATCTTTATGCTCTGACATTTT
>CAZOTZ010000084.1:0-2063 GCA_964582875.1 uncultured Aquificales bacterium
AAAAATGAATATAAAAATGGGTGTTGCTAAAGCAGGTATAAAGCCTTCTGGGGACTATGATATTCTCGTTTTAAAGTTCCCCCCTTCCCCTTATTCTGTTGTTTTAACCCAGAATTCTTTAGCAGCTGCACCAGTTCTTTACGATAAGATGATAAGGGAAATTCAAGATGAGATTTCAGCAATTGTTGTGAACAGTGGAAATGCAAATGCTGCTACAGGGGAGAAAGGTTTAAAAAATGCTGAAAAAATGGCTGAGATTGTTTCTGAGAAATTTGATATAGATAAAGAGGAAGTTCTTGTGTTCTCCACAGGAATTATAGGTGTTCAGCTTCCTATGGACAAAGTTGAGAAAGGGATAAATGAGGCATACGAGAATATGCAGGATTTAGACCTTGAGCTTGCAGCAAGAGCCATATCAACCACCGATAGCTTTCCTAAGTTTTATGAAACAACAGGAGAGATAGATGGAAAACAGTTTCACATAAAAGGTATAGCGAAAGGTGCCGGTATGATACACCCAAATATGGCTACAATGCTTGCTTATATATTTACCGATGTAAAGATTGATAAAGAGCTTTTAGACAGGGCTACAAGGTTAGTTGTTGAAAGGAGTTTCAACTCTATAGATGTGGATGGGTGTGAAAGTACAAACGACAGCTTTCTCGTTGTTGCAACTGGAGAATCAGATGTTGAAATAAACGAAGAAAATAAAACTTACTTTGCGAAAAAACTCCTTGAAGTAGCAACAAATCTTGCGAAAATGATTGTCAGAGATGGGGAAGGGGCAACTAAATTAATTCAGATAAACGTACACCAGGCAAAAGACAAAGAAGAAGCTAAAGCAGTAGGGGAAGCAATAGCCCTCTCAAATTTATTCAAAACAGCCATGTTTGGTAATGACCCTAACTGGGGAAGAATACTATCAGCTGTTGGACAGCTACATTTAGATATAGACTTTTCAAAAGTTAAGCTCTATATAGGAGATTTCTTACTCTACAGTGGTGAACCTGTAGATTTTGACTATAAAGGAGCTGAAGAGTACCTGAAAAACAATGAAGAAGTTGTTATTGACCTTTATTTAGGTAGAGGAGAAAAAAGCTGGACTTACTATACCTGTGATTTAACGTATAAATACGTTGAAATCAATGCAGAGTACACAACATAATGGAAGTTTTAGACTATCATAAACTAAAAATCTTTAAAACTGTTGCTGATACTGGTAGCTTTTCAAAAGCAGCAGAACTCCTTTTTTTATCCCAGCCTACTGTTACTCTTCAGATAAAAAAAATAGAAAACTACCTTGGTGTTGTTTTATTCAAAAGAGATAGGAAAAAGGTTGTTCTGACAGAAGAAGGGAAGATTTTATACCAGTACGCATCAAAGATAATAGAAGACTATATACTTCTTGAAGAAAAACTATCAAATGTAAAAAAGGGGCTCCAAAAAAGGATTGTTGTCGGCGCAAGTACTACAATAGGAGAGTTTTTACTTCCAGAAAAGATTTCTTCTTTCTTACAGGAAAACGATGTGTTATTTAATCTTTTTATTGGAAACTCAAAGGAGATTGAAGAAGGTATTCTCTCTAAGAGTTTTTACATTGGACTTATTGAGGATGAGATAACATCTTCAAAATTTGAAAAAATACCCTTTTACTCAGATGAAATTGTTTTAATCGCCTCTAAAAAAAGTAGTATTCCAGAAAGTATATCCCTTTCAGACCTGAAAAAGTACAGATTTATTTTCAGGGAAAAAGGTTCAGGAACAAGAAACATAGTTGAAAAACACTTAAGAGAAAAGGGTATAAGTATAACACCACACTTAGAAATAAGTAGTAGTAAAGCTATTGCCCAAATAGTAAAAAATACCCCTTTCCTATCTTTTATATCAAAACTTGTTATAAAAGACGACAAAGAGATAAGACAGGTAAAGATAAAAGACTTTTACATAAAAAGGGAACTCTACATTATCACCCAGAAAAATATCAGACTTCCAGAACTTGAAAGGAAATTCCTTAGCTATCTACTTGGAAAGTAATGCACGTTTTGTTGATTTATTGTTAGTTT
>CAZOTZ010000084.1:2163-6188 GCA_964582875.1 uncultured Aquificales bacterium
AAATGGAAACCACCTATGGAAAATCTCCCAAATATACTTGATAGACTGAAAGAAGGAAGTTTTTTCCCTTTGTTTTTTTAGCTTGTAAACAGTACAGATTTTGCAGATATACTAACTGAATCTGTTATAACTGTGTTTACACCTGTTGAAGACACCCTTGATTTTATAACAGAAAAGGAACACTCAATCTTGAAAGAAGCGTTAAATGATGAAACAAAAGCAAAAGAGATTATAGGAAATCATATTGTTTATGGGGCTTATTCCTTAAGAGAACTACTTGATATAAAAGAACTTGAAACAATCAGTGGGAAAAAAATAAGAATTGATGTTTCCTGTAATATAAGGGAAGATTTTGAGTTTTTAATAGATAATGCTTGTTTTGTAGATGCAAAAATTAATGACTGTGAAATAGAAACAGCTAATATTGTGTGTTATAACGGTTTTATCCACACTATAAAGGGAGTAATTCTTTAGTCTTTTGCCTTAGGATATGAACCTAATATTTTGAAGAAAGGGCTCATTTTTTTCAGTTCATCTAAAGCCTTTTTCACTCTTTCTTCATTTATATGACCTTCTATATCTGTAAAGAATATGTAATCCCATGCTTCCTTTTTAGAAGGTCTTGACTCTATTTTTGTCATATTTATGTTGTGCTGGTATAAAGGTTGGAGTGTTTTGTATAAAGCTCCAACTTCATTTTTTAAAGAAAATATAAACGTTGTTTTGTCATCTCCAGATGGAGGTGGAATATCTTTTCCTATAACAAGAAATCTTGTGAAGTTATGAATATGCCTGTCTATTTTTCTTTCTATTATATGAAGTCCATATATGTCGGCTGCTGCTTCACTTGCTATAGCAACTGACTCATAATCATCTTTTGCCATTTCTGCAGCTTTTGCTGTGCTTTCAACTTCTATCAGCTGGGCACCAGGCAGGTTTTCCTGAAGCCATTCTCTACACTCTGCTATTGCATGTCTGTGGGAATACACCCTTGTTATTTCATTTAGATTTGGATTTATTCCCATTAAGTGGAGAGATATCTCAAGGATTATTTCTCCTGTTATTTTCAATGGATAATCAACAAGCATATCAAGGGTGTAGTTAACTATTCCTTCTATTGTGTTTTCAACAGGAACAACACCAAAATCTGCCTTTCCCCTTACTATCTCTTCAAACACATCTTTTATTGTCTGAACCGGTATGTGTTCAACAGCCTGTCCAAATTTTTTAATACTTGCCTGATGGGTAAATGTTGCCCTTGGTCCCAGATAGGCTACTTTTAGATTTTCTTCTGTTGAACGGCAAGCTGATATTATCTCTCTATAAACAGGAATTATTGCGTCTGTTGGGAAAACCTCACCGTAGTTTTTATTTAGTTTCTTCAGTCTTTCAAAAATTGCGTTTTCTCTACTTGGAACGTAAACAGGAAGGTTATGCTGTTTTTTTATATGTCCAACTTCCTGGGCAAGCTCAGCCCTTTTATTTAAAAGCTTAAGAATTTCTTCATCTACCTTATCAATCTGTTTCCTGAGTTCTTCAAGCTTTTCCCTGTAAGACATAACAACATTATATCAGATATGCTCAAAGCCTTTTTCTTTTAGTTTTATTAGCTTTTTTTCTTCTTTTAAAAATATTCCATTTCCTTCTTCTACGTATCCTATCTTAAAAGCATTTTTTATTTTCTTTTCATTTTTTTTCTCTACTGTAAAAACAAGCTGGTAATCTTCTCCTCCGTAAAGTATATACTCATAAGGGTCTTTTCCGTATTTATCACAAAATCTTTTTAAAAGAGGGTGGACAGGAAGATTTTCTTTTTGTATAACGATTTTTACATTACTCATTTTTTCTATATGGGATAAATCACCTACAAGGCCATCACTTACATCTATACAGCTATTTGCAAATTCACTTATCAATGGCTGAATATCAATTCTTGCTGTTGGTTTTGTGTGATACATAATAATTTCTTCTTCCCAGTCTTCGTAAATTTTTTTATCCATGAGAATTAGTTCCAGTCCTGCTTTAGAGAGACCTGTATATCCAGACAGGAAAACTGTATCCCCTTTTTTTGCACCACTACGGGGAACAAACCTTTCTGTTTCACCAACAATAAAAAGGTCAAGCACCAGTTCAGAGGATTTAGATGTGTTTCCTCCAATAAGTGATAAAGAGTAAAAATCAAGGGCTTTTTTTATTCCTCTGTAAATATCTTCAAGAAAAGATAGCTTGGTTTCCTCAGGTACAGAAAGGGATATTAAACTCCACTTGGGGACTCCTCCACACGCAACAATATCACTTACATTAACAGAAATTAGCTTCCATCCAAGATGCTCTGGTTTTATTTTATTTTTTATAAAATGGACATTCTCTATCTGTATATCTGAAGAAAAAAGGAGAAGTTTACCGTTTACATTTATACAGGCACAGTCATCACCGAAACCAACAAGAACATCTTTATCTTTTATATCAATTATAGAAGTTAGTTTTTCTATCAGGTTAAACTCGCCTATACCTTTTACTTTCAAAATCTTCCTCTAAGCTAATGGGACAAAATCGCTTTTTTCAGCATCGTAATAAAGAACTTCCCCTTTTTCTATGATGTAGTACCAGCCGTGTAGTCTCAAAGAACCTTCCTCTACCTTCTTTTTAACCCCAGGATATGAAAGGAGGTTTTCAAGTTGCTGAATTATATTTAGTTTTTCTGTAAGTTCTAAAAGTTTTCTTCCTTTTTCAGGAAACTGTTTTAATGCTGTTTTTTTCACAGTTTCACCAAGGGAAAGCCATTTTTTCACATGTATTATTTCTGTATCATCTGGTAGGTCTTTGTATAAAGCTTCACAGGCTCCACAGTGGGAATGACCACATATTATTATGTCAGGGACGTTAAGTACAGAAACAGCGTACTCAACTGCAGCAGCTACACCATGAAACTCATTATCAGGTTTAAATGGTGGTACCATGTTTCCTATATTCCTTACAATAAATAAATCTCCTATATCAGCTCCAGTTATCTGGTCTGGGTGTATACGGGAATCTGAACAGGTTATAAAGAGGGCTTTAGGATGCTGACCTTCTTTTATCAGCTTTTTGTAAATGTCTTCATTTTCTTTGAATTTCATATACTTGAACTTTCTCAGTCCTTCAATAAAAGGGATATCCATTCTTCCCTCCTGAAAAGGGAGCAGAAGCCCCCCTTTTTAGCCTTCTATATTGAACTCCCTTAAAGCCTCGTTTAAAGAAACTTTTTTATCTGTAGATTCTTTCCTCTTTCCTATTATAAGGGCAACTGGTACCCCGTACTCACCTGCAGGGAATTTTTTATTCATCACACCTGGTATAACAACACTTCTTGCAGGAACTCTTCCTCTGTACTCAACTGGTTTATCTCCTGAAACATCAATTATTCTCGTTGAACCTGTTATAACAACACCAGCACCTAAAACAGCTTCTTCTTCTATAACAGCACCTTCAACAATAATACACCTTGAACCTATAAAACAGTTATCCTCTACAATAACAGGTTTTGCGGAAGGAGGTTCAAGAACACCACCTATTCCAACACCTCCAGAAAGGTGAACATTTTTACCTATCTGGGCACATGAACCTACAGTAGCCCATGTATCAACTAAGGTTCCACTTCCAACATAGGCACCAATATTTACATAAGAAGGCATAAGGATAGCTCCTGGTTCTATGTAAGAACCATATCTTGCTGTTGCAGGTGGAACAACCCTGACTCCTGCTTCTTTCCAGTTTTTCTTAAGGGGTATTTTGTCGTAATACTCAAAAGGTCCTACTTCTATCACTTCCATTTCTTGGATAGGGAAGTAAAGAAGAATAGCCTGTTTGACCCACTCATTTACAACCCAGTCGTCTTCTTTTTTTTCAGCTACTCTTATTTTCCCTTTATCAAGCATATCAATAACTTCTCTAACAGCATCTTTATATTTTTTCTCTTTTAAAAGTTCCCTGTTTTCCCATGCCTCAGTTATAAGACTTTTTAACTCTTCCATTTAAACCTCCTT
>CAZOTZ010000085.1:0-5957 GCA_964582875.1 uncultured Aquificales bacterium
AGCGGCTCCCCCTAAAACGGATAAACATTATAATCATCTTTACATTTTCTGTCAACATTTATTTTTGATTTGATACAACAAACTCAAACAAGTCTTGACATTTTCAAAAAATTTCCTTAAACTATTTAATCCGTAGTGGCCAGGTAGCTCAGTTGGTAGAGCACGCGGCTGAAAACCGCGGTGTCGGCGGTTCGATTCCGCCCTTGGCCACCATTATAATACTCCTATGATTGATTTCGTCCTTAATTCCTCAAAAAGTTCCTTTACTGTTTTCTTCAAAACTGGATGAACAAAATCAGCATCTATATCTAACATTGGTTTTAAAACAAAATCCCTTTCATGGAGTCTTGGATGCGGTATCTCCAGAAAATCCCTCTTTATTATCTGATTTCCATAAAAAAGAATATCAATATCTATTTCCCTTGGTCCCCAGTGAAATCTATAAATTCTACCTATCTGTTTTTCTATTCCTTTAACAAAATAAAAAAGTTCTTCTGGGGATAAATCTGTATAACCGGAAACAACAGTATTATAAAAATCAGGTTGATTTTCATACCCTACAGCCTTTGATATATAAATATTCCCAACCTTTAAGTCCTTTATTTTCTCTTTAAGAAGTCTTAATGCTTCATTTATATTTTTTTCTCTATCTCCAATATTTGAACCTAAAGCAAGGAAAACCTTTTCCAATTCCAAGAAGAAACCACCTTTTTATGTTTTACTTTGAAAACAATTTTGCTAAAATTGTTTCTATGTTTTACATTTTATCACTGCTTTTATTCTTAAGTATTCCAGCTTTTTCATATGATATCAACGATTTAATAAAAGAAGCAGAAAGGCAGATAGAACAAGAAAAAAGCCAAGTTCTTTTTAAAAAAGCTGTTAACGCTGTTATAGATGGGGCTTATTCTATTGCACTTAAATCAGCCGAAGAATATCTAAAACATAATGAAGGGCTAACAAAAGAAAAAGAGATAGCCTATGAAATACTTGGTATTTCATACTACAACTTAGCAATAGACAAAAAAATAGAAAATGCAAAGCCTTATATAAATAAAATGAACAACCTTTTGAGGAAGGTTTACTATACACCTATTTCAAGGGATGCGAAACTAAGACTGTTTATACTTGCAAATAATCTTTTTTTAAGAAAAAAACAGATAAAAAAACTTGAAATACTGAATAATAATTACAAATATCTGCTTAGAAAGAAAACCTTTTATATAGAAGATGAAAAATTTTCATCCTTTGACCCTAATGTTAATATTTTTAAGATAGAAGAAGGTAGTTTATTTGGAAGAAATGAAGTGTACATATCTGATAAAGACCAGACCCTTGTAGAAATAGCTAAAAAGTTAGACATGGGATATGATGAAATGAGATTAGCTAATAAGTATATAAATCCAAATGATATAAGAAAAGGGGAAGCTGTCTTTGTTCCACGGAGGAGGTTAATTCCAGAAAAAGATTTTAAATTCTGGGAAATTTATATAAATCTTTCAGAAAAAAGACTTTACTATCCAGTTAAAATAAATGGTGAAGGATATGTTATTTCAATCCCTGTAGGAATAGGGACAGATGAAAATAAATCTCCTATAGGGGATTTTAAAATAACAGAAAAGAAAAAAAATCCAGAATGGGTTGTTCCTGAAAGCATAAGAGAAGAAAGACCTGACCTGCCTAAAGTTGTACCTCCAGGACCAGATAATCCATTAGGAACAAGGGCTATGCGACTTGGTAATACTTCATATCTAATGCATGGAACAAGTAAAAAATTTGGAATAGGGATGAAAGTAAGCCACGGATGTATAAGAATGTACAACAAAGATGTGGAAAGAATTTTTGAAGTAGTAAATAAAGGTACAAAAGTACACATCACTGAAAAGGATTTTAAACTTTACAATGATAAAAAAGTGTTTATAGAAGTATATTCTTTATCAGAAAAAGACAAAATAGAAATTTTAAAAAATTTATCTGAAAAAGGTATTTTTATAAATAAAGATTTGCTTAAATATGTTGGAGAGGAAAGAAAGGGGTTCGCAACCCCTTTAAACTGATTATTTAGCGTAGTGATTTCCTAAAATTCTTTCTACGTTTACACTCTGTCTTTTTAATGCTGCATTTAAGTCTTCAATAGCCTGTTCATTACTTGAAGCTTTTTTGTAAGCAGCTGAAGCTGTTCCTTCAGCCTGTTCTAATCTTGCTTTAATATCAGCATGCTCTCTTTCAATCTGCTCAAGCTTATTTGAAATATCTGTATTTTGAGCCTTTAATCCAGAAATTTCACTTTCAACAGCACCTAATCTTTTCTCAATATCAGAAATTTTAGATTTTAAAGGGCTGATTTGTTGGTCTACATAAGATTTTGTAGCGCACCCAGAGAGAACAACAGCTGATACACCAAATACTGCAGCTGCTTTGAGAAATCTTTTCATGACTTTTGTACCTCCTTAGTCTGTAATTTATTCAAATAATTATCGGCAAAAATATGACATTAATTAGAGTATTTTGAAAATATTCGTATATTATAATATAATACTTTTGCTACCCTCCTGTAAGTGTTTACCGGGCCTACCAATTTTAGGTGCCTTTTAAAAGGCACCTCTTTTATTAATTAAATCATCTAATCAAGGTGTAGTCAAATGCAAAAGCAAAAACTTATGGAAAAAGCCAGAAAAATAAAACTTTTTGCGATGGATGTAGATGGAGTTTTAACAGATGGAAAAATAATATACGACTCAGACGGAAGAGAAATTAAACATTTTAATGTTAAAGATGGTCTTGGAATAAAACTTTTAAGAAAAGCTGGTATTAAAACAGCTATCATTACAAGCAGAGACTCTTTTCCTGTTGAAAAAAGGGCAAGAGAATTAAAAATAGACTTTTTATACCAGAGTGTAAAAAACAAAATTGCCATTATAGATGAAATAAGAGAAAAACTTTTTCTCAGTTATGACGAAATAGCTTATATAGGAGATGATTTGGTAGATTTACCTGTTTTAAAAAGAGTTGGTTTTCCTGTTTCTGTTCCTTCATCTCCTGAGATAGTTAAAAGATACTGTGTATACATAACAAAGAAGAATGGAGGAGACGGAGCTGTTAGGGAAACAGTTGAGTATATATTAAAGTTAAGAAATGAATACACAGAAGCTATAAAGGAGTATTTAATATAAGATGTTAGAAGACAAAGAAAAATGGAATAAAAAGTACTCACAGGAAAACTTTCCATGGCAGGATGCCTCAAAAATAGTTAAAGAATTTTACTCTTTGGCTCCAAAAGGAAAAGCCCTTGATTTAGCATGTGGATTAGGAAGAAATAGTATATTTCTTGCAGAAAAAGGTTTCTATGTTGATGCTGTAGACATATCAGATATAGCCTTAAAAAACCTGAAAAATAAGAAAAATATAAACCCAGTTGAAGCAGATTTAGATTTTTATAATATAGAACAGAATAAATACTCCTTAATAGTAAACATAAACTACTTGAACAGAAGATTAATTCCCCAGATAAAAGAAGGTTTAATAAAAGGTGGTGTAGTTATCTTTGAGACATTTGTTTTATGTAATGAAAAAGGAGTTTTCCAGCCAAAGAATAAAGATTTCTTATTGAGAAAAAATGAACTTATACATCTTTTTTTAGATATGCAGATTGTTTTTTACAGTGAAAAAACAGTAGAAAAACCAAATGGAGAGAAAGCTTGCGTTTCCTCTTTAGTTGCAAAAAAAGAATGCCTTTTTTAGAGGTTTAGAATGGGTGATTATTTTGATAAAACAAAACTTGAACATTTAGAGGAAAAGGCTCAGAAAATATACCAGGAAACAATAGGAGAAATCAAGCACAAAATAGAGAACCTTTCTCCTGAACCTATAAAAGACATGCTTGAAACTGAAACAGGAACTTACTTTATTATTTCTGTAGTCATCATACTCCTTATTGTATTTCTTAGATTTGTAGGAGGAGTTCTGAGTTTTATATTTAAAGTCATTCTTCTTATTTCAACTTTATCAGCTATATTCTTTTTTGTTTTATATATCCTTGGTAAAGGATAGGTTCAGGTCTTTATTTTTTATAAACAGCTTCAGCTGATTTTCTCTTTTTATTAAAAAGCCTTTTTTAACCTTCTTAATATCTATGTTATTGTAGTGTAAAGATTTAGAAAAAAACTTTTTATTTAAACAACCGTATTTATCCATAATAAAACTAAACCTGTTTTTTATTCCAGAAAAACTAAAAAAACACTCTCTTTTTTCAGTCATAACCAATATATCAGGCTTAAATTTACCATGAATAGAAACAATTCTAAAAGCTGGTTTTTCTTTTGATAAAGATAAAAAGAGTAATAAAGATAAACCTAAAAGAAGAGTTTTAAAATAAATGTCTGTTTGTAGAAATGTTAAAAAAAGAATAAGTATAAAAAAGATGAATACAAAAAATAAACTGCTTGAAAAACCTGTTAAGAAGACACTAAGCTTACCTAAAAAAGATACAAACTGTAGAAAAAGATTTCCAGTGTAGTCCATTAGATAAACTAAAGGTTTTATAGAGAAAAAAGAAAACAGGTTTAAAGCTGATAAAAAAATGTAAACGTATAAAATGGGAACCGTTAAAGGAGTAAGAAATATACCAGATAAAGAAAGATAACCAAAATGATAAATAAGAACAGGCACAGTAAATACTGTTGCTACAACAGAAATAATAAAAGGGTATACAACATACTTTTCATAATTGTTTTCAGGTGAATGTTTTTGAAGAAAAAGTAAAATCCCTAAAGTTGCTGAAAAAGAAAGCTGAAATCCAGGAGAAAATAAAACTTCTGGAAACAGGAAAGAGATTAAAAATGCTACAAAGAACAAAAGGTTTAAAGGATTCACTTCAAGATAAAAGGATTTCCCTAAAAAGTAAACAAATCCAAAAAACGAAGCTCTAACCACAGGAATATTCATACCTGTTAAAAAACTGTAAACAGGTAGCGAAAGAAGAATTATTTTCCTCTGGGAAGATTTTTTTAAAAAGAAAAAAACCGATGTGAGAATAAAAATAAAAATTCCCACATGAAAACCAGAAATAGCAAGAAGGTGAACTAAACCTGTTTTTATAAAAATCTCTTTCGTTTCTTCTTCTATTTCTGTTTTTTCCCCAAATATTAGTGCAAGCCCTAAAGAAAAACTATCCTGAGATAAAGATTTTTCTTCATAACGTTGAATAAGCCATTTTCTAAAAAGAAATAGAGGATAAAAAACATTTCCGTTGTTATTTACAATAAGAAAACCTTCCATTGGAAAAAAGTAGACCTTGTCTTTGTAAACAGATGTTCTTCCTAAAAAAGCAATTCTTGTCCCATAAAAAATATATTGAGATGGGAAACTTACTATAACCCTTATTCTTTTGTTTTTTAAACCCTCTACGTCAGAATTAACTACATCACATAGAAAACTTTTTTTTTCGCTGTACGTTTCCGGTATTGATTTAATACGACATTCAACAAAAACGTTTTTTGGTAGTTTAGGGTTATACTCTTTAGGAGACTGGTAAATACCAGCTAATAAACAAAACAAAAGGAAAGAGATTACAGAAAGAAAAGACCTTCCGAAAAATAATAAAGGTAAAATAAAAAGGATTAATATGAGACTTATGTGAATATTTAGATAGTTGCCTAAAAAAACTCCTGAAGAAAAGAATACAAAAGTAAACAGAAATATATAATTCATTAATAATCTTTTATTAAGAAATTAATCTTTTGGAGATTTTATAACAGGAGTGATTTATTTGCAAGGAAAGGCTAAAACTACCTTGATTTTTCTTTTTTTTATTTTATTATAACAAAAATAAGGAAAAGTCCCCCCCTTCCCCTTTGAGGGCTTCTTTTTTTATCTTTTTTATTTTTTTGAAAAAATAGCCCTCCATATGGAGGGCTATTTTTATTTCGTTAGTTATTAAAGATGTCGTGGTCAAAATC
>CAZOTZ010000086.1:0-5843 GCA_964582875.1 uncultured Aquificales bacterium
TCTATATCATCAAAACCATCAAAATCAAAACCTGTATCAAAGTCAGCGTCTGTATAATCTGCAAATCCAACATCTGTATCATTTTCATCTAAAGCAAGATTATCAAGACTGCTGTCTATATCATCAAGTTTCTGGTCTATTTCTGAAACTTCCTGGGAAAGATTATCAAGTTTTTCTTCTAACTGGGAAAGTTCTTCTTCTGAAATACCAGCTTTTTCTGCAACTTCATGGGCAGAAACATCATTATTAAACAGCATATTAAATAAACTCATACCTGCAAAGCTACCAAGTAGAGAACTTAAAAATCCTGTTCCAAAACCGCCAAAACCTGAACCTGATGATGTTTGGGGCTGGGCTTGTGGTGTTTGTGGTTGAGGTGTAATTGTTCTGTCTGTTTTTTCTCCTTTTTCAGCTAAAACCTTCATCTCAAGTTTTGTAACCCTTTTGTCTAACTCATCAACTTTTTTAACAACTTTATCAAGGACTATAGCCATTTTTTTTAAAGTGTTTTCTATGTTTTCTGCCATTTTAATCCTCCTTAAAGATTTTTTATACACAATATCTTGAGAAAAATATTTTAATCAATAGTTTATAATATATTTTTTCAATCATCTTTATGATTTTACAGGAGGTACCATGTTCAGAAACCAGCTGTTAGACCTTGCCTTTGGTATGTTTTCAAACGATATAGGAATAGACCTTGGAACTGCTAACACCCTTGTTTTTGTTAAAGGAAAAGGTATTGTTCTTTCAGAACCTTCAATTGTCGCCCTGGATAAAACAACAGGAAAAGTTATAGCAGTAGGTAAAGAAGCAAAGTCAATGATAGGAAAAACTCCAGAAAATATTAATATAGTAAGACCTTTAAAAGATGGAGTTATAGCAGATTTTGAAGTAACACAGGAGATGCTGAAGTATTTCATAAAGAAAGTACATGAAGATAACACTATAGCTTCCTTACTAAAACCAAGACCAAGAATTATCGTAGGTGTTCCTTCTGGAATAACAACAGTTGAAAGAAGAGCTGTTATAGATGCAGCAAAACAGGCAGGTGCAAGAGAGGTTTTTCTTATAGCTGAACCTATGGCTGCTGCTATAGGTGCTGACCTTCCAATTCAACAACCAGGTGGAAATATGATTGTTGATATAGGAGGTGGAACTTCAGAGATAGCTGTTATATCTTTATCAGGTCTTGTTCTGTCTACATCTATCAGAGTAGCTGGAGATGAGATGAATAACGCAATAATACAGCATTTAAAAAGGGCACACCACATTCTTATAGGAGAACAAACAGCTGAAAAAATAAAAATAAAACTTGGCTCTGCTTTTCCAACAGAAAAAGATAAAGAGGAGATGGAAATCAGAGGTAGGGACATGACAGGTATGCCAAGAAGTGCAATTATCAACGGAGAGGAAATAAGAGAAGCCCTTGAAGAGGTAGTTTCCCATATAGTTAATACTGTCAGAACAGCCCTTGAAAAAACCCCCCCTGAACTTGCTGCAGACATTGTTGAAAGGGGAATTATTCTTGCAGGAGGAGGCTCTCTTCTACATGGCTTAGATATAAGACTTAGAGAAGAAACAGACCTTCCTGTTTACTACTGTGAAGAACCTTTAACTGCTGTTGCTAAAGGAATAGGAAAATCTCTGGAGGATATAGAGTTGATAAGAAAAGTTTCTTTCTAAAAAGAAACCTGTGAGATATAAATGAAAAAAAGGTATATGTTCTTTATTTTCTTAGTGTTATTTCTGGTTCTTTTATTTTTTACACCAAAAGTGAAAAATATTTTCTACGATACCCTTTACCCTGTTTTATATCCCCTTTCTGTTGTTTCAGATGAATTTTCACAGTTTTTTTCCCTTTTAAAAGAGAAAAAGGCTCTAATAGAAGAAAACAACAGTTTGAAAAAAAATATTGAGCTTTTAAAAGCAGAAATTGTTTCACTTAAATTTTTAGAACTTGAAAATCAAAAACTTAGAACCCTTTTGAATTTTTCACAGAGTTTAAAAGATTACAGTTTTGTTTCTGCAAAAATAATAGGATACTCCCCTGATAACTGGTCAAAGGTTGTTTTTGTAAATGCAGGTAAAAAAACAGGTATAAAAAAAGGTGATTTAGTTTTAGCAAATGGAAAGCTATTTGGAATGGTAATAAATGTAGGGAACTTATCTTCAAAAATTCTCCTTATAGGTGATAAAAACTTTAAAATAACTGCAAGAACAAGAAAAACAAGGGAAACAGTTTTTTTTCAGGGATACGACCTGAAAAAAGGAATACTTACCCTTGTAAGTCCAGAGCAGGATATCCGGGTTGGAGATATTGTTGAGACAGAAAGTTCTGATGGTTCATATCCAGATGGAATACCAATAGGAGTAATATCCTCAGTAGAATATGTAGAAGGGGAATTCTTTAAAAGAGTTTTTGTCTCTATTAATCTAAAGCCATACTCTACAGAATACGTAGTAATAGTAAAAAGAAAAGAGAAATGAAACTTTACATACTTGCGCTTTTAATACTTATATTTCAGACATCTGTCCTGATAAAATACATTACCGTTTCAAATTTTGCCCCAGATTTTCTGTCTATTCTGACAATACTTTATGTTTTACGGCATTCTACTTACAGCTCCCTAAAATTCGGAGGGTTTATAGGTTTTCTTCAGGATTTGTTTTCCCCTTCCTTTTCTGTTGCAAATCTTGTATCTAAGCTTTTAATGGTTATTTTCACAACTTCCGTTAAACGTGTTATATTTGTTTCAAATTTTGCTGTTCAGTTTTTGATAATTGCCCTTTTGTCTGCTGTTGATATTTTTTTAAAGGTTATATTTGTTTACTTTGAGACAGGGTTTTTTTATTTATCCCTGGAATTTTTTGCATATATTTTTTTAAATCTTATTGTTTTTGGGGTTTACTACATAATAAATGAACATAAAAAGGGTTAAGATTTTTTCGTACTTACTGGTAGGGATATTTTTTGTTTTAATAGGGAGACTCGCATACCTTCAAGTTATAAAAGGTGATTATTTTAGAGCTATATCAACAAAAAATCACTTAAGGTTTATGATAGAAATTCCCCCAAGGGGAAAAATTTACGATAGAAATGGTATCCTCCTCGCTTATGATAAACCTGTCTACAATTTATATGTCTTCCCTTATGATGTGAAAAAAAACCTGAAAATCTTAAAAGAAAATCTAAAAAAATACCTTGGAATAGATATATCTGAAAAGATAGAGCAAAAAATAAAGTATGGATATTCCCAGAGAGTAATAATATACAAAGGTCTGACAAAGGAACAGTTAGAAACTTTTTACAGTTATTCTTATCTATTCCCTAATGTTTATGTACAGGTTCAGCCAAAAAGGATTTACACTAAACACGCAAAATACCTTCCCCATCTCATAGGATACGTAGGTTATCCAACAAAAAAAGATTTAAGGGAAAACCCTTCACTTCCCCCTGATATGCCTGTAGGTAAGCAAGGTGTTGAAAAAATTTACAACGATTACCTGACAGGACAGTTTGGTATAAAAGCAGTAATGGTAGATGCCTTTGGAAAAATTAAAAAAGTCCTCTGGGAAGTTAAACCAAAAAGGGGAAGAGATATATACCTTACTGTTGATGTTAACATTCAGAAACTTGTTTATGAGGCTTTTAAAGCCTCAAAACAGAAATCAGGCTCAGTTATTATAATAAACCCAAATACCTATGAAATACTTGCCCTTCTGAACTATCCTATATATGACATCCAAAAATTTGTGAAAGGGTTTACAAAAAAAGAGTGGGAAGAGATTGTAAAGAATAAGTATAAGCCCCTTTTTAACAAAGCTTTAAAAGGACTTTATCCCCCTGGTTCTATTTTCAAAATAATAGTTGCTTCTGCTGCCCTACAGGAAGGAGTTATAAAACCGGATACAAAAATAGAAAGTAAAGGTTTTATACAGATAGGTAGATGGAGATATAGAAACTGGGATTTATCAGGCTGTGGAAAGATAGACGTAAAAAGAGCTTTAGAGATGTCCTGTGATACATTTTTCTATCAGATAGGAATACAGCTTGGTTCAGAAAGGATATCAGAATACGCAAAACTGTTCGGTTTAGGAGAAAAACTCAACAAAAGGATTGAACTGAGAAAATCAAGAATACCCACCCCTGAGTGGAAGAAGAAATACATAGGAGAGTCATGGTACCTTGGAGACACAGTTAACTACAGTATTGGACAGGGATTTTTAGCAATAACACCCTTTGACAGTGTAAAGATATTAGCACCAGTAGTAAATGGAGGTTTTGTTTACAAACCCCATCTCCTTAAAGCTTATTTTGACATGGATAAAAACAAATACATAGAAGTTAAACCAGAAATAATAAGAAAACTTCCTGTAAACGACAGGTTTTTAAAAGTCGTAAAAAAAGGACTTTATCTTGTTGTTTATGGAAGAAGAGCAACAGCAAAAGATATGAGAGACGCCCCTGTAAAAAACGGAGGTAAAACAGGTACAGCTCAGGTTTACAGACACGAAAGTCATAAAGTAAAAATAGATAAATGGGAACTTCAAAACCATGCATGGTACATATCTTTTGCCCCTTATAAAAAACCAAAATATGTCATATCTGTATTTGTTGAACACGGAATAGGAGGAAGCAAAACAGCTGTTCCTATAACAAAAGATATTATTACAAGACTTTATCAGGAAGGATACTTCAATGAGAATAAATAACATTTTTAAAGAAACTGATAGCCTTCTTGTATTTGCTGTTATTTTTGTTGTTCTCTGGGGAATAATCAATATATACAGTGCTGGTATAAATGAGTATAAATACCTATACATAAAACAGGCAGTATTTGCTGTAGTTGGTTTTTCTTTATCTTTTTTATTAATGAAATGGGATTACAGAAAACTTTTAAAAATATCTACTTTTCTTTATGTACCTGGAATTTTAGGTCTTATAGGAGTTTTACTTTTTGGAACAACAATATTAGGAGCCAAAAGATGGCTGAGTCTTGGTTTTGTGAATATACAACCATCTGAGCTTATGAAATTTGTTGTAATTCTTATGACAGCAAAAATATTAGGGGAAGTTCACGACAGATTAAGAATTATAGATGTCCTTAAAGTCTTATTTGTGATGATTATTCCCTTCTCCCTTACCCTTGTACAACCAGACCTTGGAACATCATTGATGATAGCTCTCCCTGTATTAATAGCCCTTTTTGTTGCCGGAATAAGTAGAAAAACAATCCTTATCTCCTTTTTAATTTTTCTCATATCCTCCCCTTTTATATGGAACAGCCTTAAAGATTACCAAAAAAAGAGAATAATTGCATTTTTAAAACCTGAAGAAGACCCTTTTGGAAGTGCATATCACATACTACAGTCTGAAATAGCAATAGGTTCAGGAAAGATTTTTGGAAAAGGATTTTTACATGGAACCCAATCAAAATTATTTTTTCTCCCTGAACAGCACACAGACTTTATTTTTGCAACAATCGGTGAAGAGTGGGGATTTATAGTGTCTGCATTCTTAATCTTTGTATACCTGTTTATAGGTCTTAGAATGATAAGCTGGGGAAATAAAGTAGAAGACCTGTCAGGAAAGTACATATGTTATATGGCAGGTGGACTTATAACAACTCAGGCTTTTATAAACATTGCAATGACTATGGGATTTGCCCCTGTTGTTGGTATAACACTTCCAATGATAAGCTACGGAGGTACTTCACTGATAACATTTTTACTTATAGTTGGAACAGTTCTAAGTGTTATAAGAGTTCATAAACTTGAAAATGGGGAAGATTAATATGAGAAAAGAGATAGGAAAAAAAGAAGAAGCAGTGAAGTCTTTA
>CAZOTZ010000087.1:0-1855 GCA_964582875.1 uncultured Aquificales bacterium
GGAGGAAATAATGGATATAAAAACCCACCAAAAGATAGACCAGTCTTTGTGTGGAAAACCAACGGCTATTAAAGACAACGAATTTGCGACTGTTGTTCTTGATACAACTGAAAAGATGACAGCTGATGAAAAAGGACTTGTCCATGGAGGTTTTTTGTTTGGAGCTGCAGACTACTGTGCGATGCTAACTGTAAATCATCCAAATGTAGTTTTAGGTAAAGCTGACGTTGTTTTTATAAAACCTGTTAAAGTAGGGGACAAAGTAATCTTTGAAGGTGTTCTAAAAGAAGACAAAGGAAAGAAAAAGATAGTAGAAGTAATAGGTAAAAACCAAAGGGATGAAATTGTTTTTAAAGGAGATTTCCACTGTTATGTCCTTGAAAAACACGTTTTAGAATAATCTATAATAGTTAAAAAAATATCTGGAGTGGTCAGTTGGAAATAAACGGAAGAAAAGCAGAAGTGCTTATAAAAGAAGAGGAAATCAAGAAAAAAGTAAAAGAACTTGGAGAAAAAATATCTAAAGATTTTGAAGGAAAAGATATCCTCGTTGTTGGGATACTAAAAGGTTCATTTATTTTTATAGCTGACCTGGTTAGAGAGATAAAAGGAAATGTGTTTGTTGATTTCATGCAGGTATCATCTTACCATACAAGTATGGAAAGTAGTGGAGAAGTTATCTTTGTAAAGGATATTTCAACAGATATAAAAGGAAAAAATGTTCTAATCGTTGATGATATTATAGATACTGGTAGAACATTAGAAGCTCTTGTTGAAGCCCTATCCCAGAGGGAACCTTCAGTTATAAAGACCTGTGTCCTCCTTGATAAAAAGGAAAGAAGAGAAGTTGATTTTGAGCCAGATTACACTGGTTTTGTTATCCCAGATAAATTTGTTATTGGTTATGGTTTAGACTGGGCAGAAAAAGGAAGAACACTAAAGGATATATACGCTGTTTTATGAAGAAAGTAGTTTTTATAACAGGTGTATCAAAAGGGATAGGAAAATCCTTAGCACTGAAGTTTAAAAGAGAGGGATTTTTTGTAGCAGGATTATCAAGGAGTAAACCTGATTTTGATATAGATTTATTTATAAAAGCAGACCTTACAAAAGATAAGCCCCAGGATGTTGTAGAAAAACTTATAGAAAAAACTGGCAGATTAGATGTCCTTATAAACAATGCTGGTATTGGTCTGTATGAAAGCTGGGAAAATACAAACGAGAAAGACCTAAGATACCTTTTTGAGGTTAATTTTTTCTCTGTTGTTTCTTTAACAAAAGCCTCTTTACCATATCTGAAGGAAACAAAAGGAGATATTATTAATGTGTCATCAGTAGCTGGAAAAATACATGTCCCATTTATGGGAGGATACTGTAGCTCAAAATTTGCCTTAAATGCTTTTTCATACTCACTGAGAGCAGAGTTAAAACCTTATGGAATAAACGTTTTAAACCTTATTGTTGGGAGGATAAATACAGGGTTCTCAAGTCGTTCTTTAGGCTCTTTGAAACCTCCTGAAACTCCTTTTGGAGCAAAAGCTGAAGATTTAGCAGAAAAAACATTTGAGGCTTACAAAAAAAGGAAAAGAGAAATAGTATTTCCATGGTGGTACAGGATTTTCATTTTTATTGGTAATAGATTTCCTGATATTTATGACAAAATCAGTTTGAAGAAGTGGGATTAGTTAAAAACCGTTTTTCTTCCCAGGAATATGATTTTCTATCTCTGTTAAAACATCTTCAAAAAAAACATTAAAGTAAGGTTCAATCTTTTCTTTTATATGATTTTTGAGCCTTCCTATCTCTTTTTCATTCCACTGGACAGCATTTCCCCATCTGATAATCATCTGGTCGT
>CAZOTZ010000087.1:1955-5722 GCA_964582875.1 uncultured Aquificales bacterium
TTTTCAAGAATAACTACTACTGAATAATCGTAAGTATATTAACCATCAGTTCCCTGATAAAATCAATTATTGTTCTGAACATCCATGAACCGAAAAATATCAAAGCAAGTATCGTAACAACAATTTTTGGTATGAAAGTAAGGGTCATTTCCTGTATCTGGGTTGCCGCCTGAAAAATACTTATAAGTAGCCCGACTATAAAAGTCAGGAGTATAACTGGTGTGCCTACTATCAAGGCTGTTTCCATTGTTTGTTCAAAAAGCTGAATAGCCTGGTCTACTGTCATTTATAACTCTCTATAAGTGCTTTTGTTAAAAGCTCAAAACCATCGGCAAGAACAAAAAGGATTATCTTAAATGGTAAAGATATAAGCATCGGCGGAATCATCATCATTCCCATAGCCATAAGTATACTTGCAATTAAAAGGTCTATTATAAGGAAAGGTAAGAATATGATGAACACTATCTCAAAAGCTGTTTTGATTTCGCTTATCATAAAAGCTGGTATTAGAGAAAGCATACTAACTTCTTCTGGAGATTTCGGTTTTTCTTTAGCAAGGTCTAAAAAAAGTTTCAGGTCTTCTTTTCTTGTGTTATGGAGCATAAATCTTTTTACAGGTTCTGTTGCTTTTTTTATTGCTTCAATATCTGTTATCTCTTTTTTTAAATAAGGTTGAACTGCATTTTTATTTATATCCTCAAAAACTGGTTTCATAACAAAAAAGGTTAAAAAAAGAGCAAGAGCTACAATAACCTGATTAGGTGGAGACTGGGGAATACCAAGAGCATGTCTTAAAAGAGATAGTACTATAACAATACGAACAAAGGAAGTCATCATTATAAGTATTGATGGGGCAAGGGATAAAACTGTTATAAGAAATAAGATTTTTAACGTTATATCAAGGTTTTTTATCTGGTCTAAAGTCTGGGATACTATATCCTGCTGGGCAAATGAAACCCCAAAGGTTAAGAATACAACTATTAAAGAAACAGCTACTTTATTCACTCTCTTCCTTTGACTTTATTTTGATAAATAGTATATCAAACACTGATAGGGGTTAGGTACTTCCTTAAAAACTTTCCTGTGTAGGAGTTAGGGTTGTTTGCTACATCTTCTGGTGTTCCTGTTGCCACTACCATTCCTCCTCCTGTACCTCCTTCTGGTCCAAGGTCTATTATCCAGTCGGCATTTTTAATAACATCAAGATTATGTTCTATAACAACAACAGTATTCCCTTTTTCAACAAGTTTGTTTAGAACCCGTATTAGCTTTTCAACATCGTGGGAATGTAATCCGGTAGTTGGCTCATCAAGTAGATAAAGTGTTCTTCCTGTATCCCTTTTGGAAAGCTCCCTTGTCAGTTTAATTCTCTGAGCTTCTCCTCCAGACAAAGTTGTTGCAGGTTGACCAAGTTTAATGTAGTCAAGACCAACATCATAAAGAACCTGTAGCTTATTTCTTATTGATGGAATGTTTTTAAAAAACTCCAGAGCTTCAGCTACAGTCATATCAAGAACGTCTGCTATATTTTTCCCTTTATACTCTATGGAAAGGGTTTCTTTGTTGTACCTTTTTCCCTGACAGACTTCACATACTACGTAAACGTCAGGTAAAAAGTGCATTTCAATTTTTACAACACCATCTCCTTTACACGCTTCACATCTCCCACCTTTGACATTAAAAGAAAAACGACCTGGTGTATATCCCCTGAGTTTTGCCTCTGGTGTAGCTGCAAAAAGAGCCCTTATGTTGTCAAACACTTTTGTATATGTTGCTGGATTTGAACGGGGTGTTCTTCCAATTGGAGACTGGTCAACATTAATAACTTTGTCTATATGTTCCCATCCTTCTATACTATCGTGTTTTCCTACATTTTCATTTCTGTGGTAAAACCTGTTTTTTGCAGCCTGCCACAGAATATCGTATATGAGGGTAGATTTCCCACTACCTGAAACACCTGTTATAGCAACAAATAAACCGAGGGGAATTTCTACATCTATATTTTTCAGGTTGTGTTCTTTAGCTCCTTTTATCACAAGTTTTTTCTCTGGGTCTGGGGTTCTTCTTTTTTCTGGAACAGGAATTGAAAGTTTTCCACTTAAATACTTTCCTGTTAACGATTTATCGTTTTTCATTATTTCTTCTGGAGTTCCTACAGCTACAACTTCACCACCATAAACACCACTACCAGGTCCCATATCTACAATAACATCTGCTTCTTCAATGGTTTCCGGGTCGTGTTCAACAACAATAACAGTGTTGTCAAGGTCTCTAAGTTCTTTCAACGTGCTTATGAGTTTTGCTGTATCCCGGGGATGAAGACCTATAGAAGGTTCATCAAGGACATAAAGAACTCCACTTAGTTTAGAACCTATTTGTGTTGCGAGCCTTATTCTCTGAGCTTCTCCCCCTGAAAGGGTTGTTGCAGAACGTTCAAGGGTTAGATAGTCAAGTCCAACATCAAGGAGAAATTTAAGCCTTTCTTTTATTTCCTTTATTATCTTTTCTCCTACTATCTTTTCTTTTTCAGATACAGGTTTATAACTGTCAAAAAACTGGTAAGCTTCTTTTATATTCATTCTGACAACATCCCATATAGATTTGCCGTTAAAAAACACGTAAAGAGCTTCTTTTCTTAGTCTTGAACCTCTGCAGACAGGGCATTGTACTTCTCTTATATACTTTTCTAACTCCTCCCTTTGTTTCTCGTTGTCTGTTTCAAGGTACTTCCTTTCAAGGTGGGGGATAATCTCAACTAAAAGCTCCTCTTTTACATCCTCAGGAAGGTCTTTGAATTTTGTATATTTATTGATACCGTTGTAGTAGAGAATATCAAAAATCATTCCCTTTATGTATTTGAAATAAAAGCTATCTGCTATTCTGAAAGCTTCTATTACTGACCTGTTTTTATCAATAAGGGCATCAACATCTATTTTGTGTATTACACCTAAACCTTTACATTCAGGACAGGCTCCATAGGGACTATTAAAAGAAAAAAGTCTTGGGGAAAGCTCTGCTATGGAAAATCCATGTTCTGGACAGGCAAATTTTTCACTGAATAGATAATCTTTTCCTTCATTTAGATTACTAACTATAACAAGACCATCACCAAGTTTTAAAGCCTGTTCTAAGCTGTCTACAAGTCTGGACCTTATACCTTCTTTTATAACTATCCTGTCAACAACAACTTCAATTGTATGTTTTTTATTTTTGTTAAGTTCAGGAACTTCTTCTACAAGGTATATTTCACCATCTACCCTTACCCTTGGATATCCCATTCTGTTTATTTTTTCTAATATATCTTTATGCTGTCCTTTTTTTCCCTTTACAACAGGTGCCAGTATTTGAATTCTTGTCCCCTCTGGAAAAGATAAAACCTGTTGGGCTATCTCTTCAGGAGACTGGGAAGATATGAGATTTCCACACTCTGGACAGTGGGGTTTACCTACCCTTGCAAAAAGAAGCCTCAAATAGTCGTATATTTCTGTTACGGTTCCTACTGTTGAACGGGGATTTTTTGATGTTGTTTTCTGGTCTATAGCTATTGCTGGAGATAATCCTTCTATACTATCAACATCTGGTTTTTCCATTAAACCTAAAAACTGTCTTGCGTAAGCTGAAAGACTTTCAACATAGCGTCTTTGCCCTTCAGCATATATAGTATCAAATGCAAGGGATGATTTTCCTGAACCTGAAGGTCCAGTAATTACTATAAGCTTATTTTTAGGAATCTCTAAATCTATGTTTTTAAGGTTATGTTGCCTTGC
>CAZOTZ010000088.1:0-5626 GCA_964582875.1 uncultured Aquificales bacterium
CCTTCCTTTGAAGGGAGGGCTTTTATTGTACCTCTGTGTTTCTCTATTATCTCTTTTGTTATTGCAAGCCCAAGTCCACTTCCTTTTGATTTTTTTGAGTAATAAGGAATAAAGACTTTCTCAAGGTCTTCTATAGGAATTCCTTTTCCTGTATCTTTAAATGTAAGGATAACCTTGTTGTTTTCCTGTTTTCCAGATATATAAACAGTTCCTTTTCCTTCCATTGCTTCATAGCTGTTCTGGATAAGGTTTAAAAAAGCCTGTCTTAGGAGTTTTTTATCCCCTTTTATTATTAAATCAGGAACATCAATGTTTATAAGGAAATTTTCTGTTTGGTAGCTCTGTTTTATCTCTTCAAGAAGCTGTTTTAAATGGATTTTTTCCAGTTCTAACCTGTTTCCTGATGAAGCAAACTGTCCAAACTCTTTAACAAGTTTTGAGAGGTGGTCTACTTCGTTAAATATTACGTTCACAGCTTTTTCAAGTATTTCCGGGAATCTTGGGTTATTGTTTTCATACTGCCTTTTTATTCTTTCTGCAGACAGTTTTATAGGAGTAAGTGGATTTTTTATCTCATGGGCTATTCTCTGGGCTATCTCTTTCCATGCAAGTATTTTTTCAGCAGCTACTATATCTGTTATATCATCAAAAATCAAAACATAACCTTTCGGTGAAATCTGGGTTATTTTTGCTATTATTATTTTCCCATCTAAATTTATTGTCTGCTCCCTATGGATGTTCTTTATATCAAGGTTTATACTTTTCATAAACTCTTCAATATCTTTCCCTTCTATATCCTTTTGTTTTATACCAAGTATCTGGGATGCTGCTTTGTTTATTTTTTCTATTTTTCCAAATCTGTTTGAGTAAATAACTCCTGTCCTTGCATTTTCAAGAATTGCCTCTAAGTACTCTTTATTTGCCTTGAGGTCTTTGTTTGACCTTTCAAGCTGTAGATACAGATTTTTCAGTTCGTCTACCATTGAGTTAAATTCCTGAATGAGAATTCCTATTTCATCTGGAGCTGATATATTTATTTTTGTGTTCAGGTCTCCCTGTGCAAGTTTTTTCGCTCCTTTGACCAGCTCTTCAAGGGGATATGTTAGATTTCTAACAACGTACTGGCTAAACCATAAAGCTGCGAATATCACGAAAGCAGTAATTATTATCATAGTAAGGATATAACTGACTCTTATCGGGTTTTTGTAGTATCTAAACTGGGAGTAAACTTTTGATATATGCCTTACTTCTGACCTGTTTTTTGATAAAACATCAGGCAGAGGATAATCTATTATATAAGTATGTCGGTTGTAAGAGGTTATATACCTTAAGTAAAGTTTCCCTTTAACATTTATTATCTTTTTTTCTTCTTCAAGTTCATCTTCGCTTAAGGGGAGAACAGGTTTTCCGTAAACACCTATTTTTTGGTTTTTGTTATTTAGAATAATGAGGGATTTTATTCTGAACTTTTTAAAAGCTTCGTAAGGGGTGATTTTTTTCTCCCCAAGTAGATATACAATACCATCTAAAAAACGGCTGTACTCTTTTATATTTTCGTCTGTTATTTTTTCTACATTTCTTAAAGCTTTTTCAACCTTCCCACTAAACCATAAGTTTGTTGCATCAGAGATAAGGCTTATAGAGGCAACAGACAGTATCATAGCTGGGATAACAACCATTGAAATCAGTATAAAAGAAAGTTTTTTTCTTAACTGTCCTGCGGGTCTTTTTTTCTCAAAAAATAGCTTTATTAGTTCTTTTAAGGATATTGCCAGTATGGAAAGAAAAAATACTACGTCTATGTTTATTATGATTAAGAATATATAAGGGTTAAATACATCTTTTACTTTAGATATTTCTTTGAATATATATATGTTCCCAAATATAAAAACAAAAGTTACAACAGTGAATATAAATATATCTCTTTTTTTTCTTTTTTTTCTAAACAAGTTCATTACTTTCTTCTTTTAAATCTGTCTGGAAGTTCCCGTGGTTCAACTCCTAAATACTCAACTTCTTTTTCTTCATCAAGTCTCTTTGAAAAAGGTTTTTCCATTGTGAGTTCTTCGTAAACGTGGGCTACAAGTCCTGGAACTCTTCCTATGATGAAAAATCCTTTTCCGAGTCTCCAGTCAAATCCCATTTCAGATGTTATAGCGGCAATAGCTCCATCAACATTTAGCACAAGTCTTTTCCCTTTTTCTTTTTGAATTGCCTTTTCCACTTCTTCAGCAAAACTGCAGAATTTTCCGTAAAATCCTATCTCTTTTGCTATATCAAAGAGGGTTTTTGTTCTCGGGTCAAACTCTTTATAAAATCTGTGTCCGTATCCAGGAATTCTTTTTCCCTGACTGAAAAAATCTTTAACAACTTCTTCAGGATTTTTATCTACATTTTCCTGGAGAAATCTCATAGCACCTTCTAATGCTCCCCCATGGGCTTCCCCAAATGCAAGGATACCAGCTCCAACACCAACGTGGAGTGAGTTTCCTCCGCTTGCTACTGCCCTTGCTGCTATAACAGAGGGAGGAGCTATAGAATGTTCCACAACTGATACAAGGATAGCATCAAGCATCTTTGCTTCTTTTTCATCAGGAAGCTCACCTTTTAAAACAAGATAAATAGCTTCTGAAAAGGAAAGGTTTCCGATAAGGTCTCTTATTTTATATCCCCTGACATAAGCTTCATATCCATCATGCATACTTATAGATGTTCTCCACTTTTTAGACATGTTAGCCTCCAATTTTCTGTTTTAGCTCTTCAGGTATATGCTCTTTTACCATATCTAAAAACTCTTCTTCTGATATTGTTTTAACTCCAAGGGACTGGGCTTTTCTAAGTTTAGAGCCTGGGTTTTCCCCTACAACCAGAAATGATGTTTTTCTACTAACTGAAGATGTAGCTTTTCCTCCTAAAGCTTCCACAATTTCCTGGGCTATCTCCCTTGGACAACATTTTAGGGTTCCTGTAAAAACAAAACTTTTTCCTTGCAGGATATTTTCTCTCTTTTCTTCTTCCTTTTTGCAGGTTTCAACACCAAGTTCTTTCAGTTCATAAATCATTTTAAGGTTCTCTTCATTATGGAAAAAGTCATAAATACTTCTTGCTACAACGTATCCTATATCCGGTAGTGCTTCAAGTTTTTCAACAGACCATTCTTTAAGTTCTTCTACACACTTTATGTGGTCTGCGAGGGTTTTAGCTGTAACCTTTCCTACGTATCTTATAGATAAACCTGTTATAAGCCTGTTTATAGGTCTGTGTTTTGATTCTTCAACTGCGTTTTTTAGATTTTCAACTGATTTTTCTCCCCATCCTTCAAGGTTTTTAATTTTTTCATAAGGGAGTCTGTATATATCAGGTATCTTTTTTAAAAATCCAAGCTTGTAAAACTTTCTGACTGTAGCTTCTCCTAATCCCCTTATATCCATTGCATCTTTTGAAGCAAAATATATAATCCTTTCAACAACCTGTGCTGGACAGTTTATATTTACACATCTCCATACTGCTTCTTCTGGAAGTTTTACAAGTGGAGACCCACAGGAAGGACAGTTTTTTGGAAAAACTATAGGTTTTTCTTCTCCTGTTCTCGCTTCTTTAATCACTTTTACTATATAAGGGATAACATCTCCAGCTCTTTCAACAAGAACCATATCCCCTATTCTTATGTCTTTTTCCTTTATAAAATCCTCGTTTATAAGTGAAACAGAAGAAACTGTAACACCACCTATCTCAACAGGTTCAAGTTTTGCTACAGGGGTTATAGCTCCTGTTCTACCTACCTGAAATACTACTTTTACTATTCTGGTTGTTGCCTGTCTTGCTTTAAATTTAAAAGCAATTGCCCACCTTGGGTGGTGTGATGTCATACCAAGCTTATCGTAAAGAGATATATCGTTAACTTTTATAACCATACCATCTATTTCATATGGATACTCATCTCTTTTCTTTTCCCATTCTTCACAGTAGGAAATAACTTCATCTATGTTTTTGCAAACTTTAAGTTCCTTCCCAGGGATAGGTGTCCTGAACCCAAGGTTATAAAGCATTTTTATTGCTTCATCATGCTTTTTTATTTTTGTTCCAAGGAGGTTATTACCGTCTTTATCTGTTGCATATGTTATCTGGTAAACAAATGCTTCAAGTTTCCTTTTTGCTACTTCCTTAGGATTTTGAAGTCTTAATGAACCTGCTGCTGCATTTCTTGGATTTGCAAAAGGTGGAAGACCTTCTTCAAGTCTTTCATGGTTAAGTTTTTTAAAAATCTCTTTGTTCATAAGGACTTCACCACGTATTTCAACTGTCTTTATACCATAACTACTGAAATCTGCAGATAGAGGAATTGTTCTTATTGTTTTAAGGTTTGGTGTTATATCTTCTCCAACAACGCCATCTCCTCTTGTAGCTCCCCTTATAAACTGGTTATTTTCATAAACAAGAGATATTCCTGCTCCATCAAATTTTGGTTCAACAGAGTATTCAATCTGTGATAATCCTGTTAACTCTTTTACCCTTCTATCAAAATCCCTGAGGTCTTCTTCATTATATGAGTTATCAAGGGAAAGCATAGGAGCGAGGTGTCTCACTTCTGGAAACTCTTTTGTAAGCTCAGAAGCTACCCTCTGTGTTGGGGAATCTGGAGTTATAAGCTCAGGCCATTTTGATTCAATATTTTTAAGAAGGTGAAATAGTTTATCGTACTCATAATCGGATATAACAGGATTTGCAAGTACATAGTATCTCCAATCGTGGTATTTTATAACTTCCCTCAGGTCTTTTATTATTTTTTTAGCTTCTTCTTTAGATGTTATATCTTTTACTGTAAGTTTAAGAAACTCTTTTGTTTTCTTTATAAGCTCTTTTTCTTTTTCCGGTGTGTACATATAAGCCTCCGATGCATTTATGTTCTGTACTTTCTGATACCATTCCAGACGTAATGGATAAAATAATACATGGATTTAGGGACAGAAAGTTTCTCTACTTCTCTGTATATTTTCCACTGGTATATTGCAGGTTTAAGTTTATTGGAGGATATGGAACCTTTTCTAATTCTATAAAGAGCTAAAGGTTCAAGAATACCTTTTGTTTTGTTTATTTTTTTTAAGATACTTAACCATAAAGCATAATCCTCCTGTCTCTCTAAAAAATCCAGCATATACATTTTCCCAAGCTTTTCAGAATCATAAATAGCAGTTAAACAACCTATATAGTTTGTTTTTAAAAGGGTTTTGTAGTTAGCTTCTGCTGGAGGATAAAATTCTCCCAGGATATTATCCTCTTCATCTATAAGTTTATATGCACTGTATGTAAAAGGTAGATTGTTTTCTTTCATGAACAGTATCTGTTTTTCAAGTTTTTCTGGAAGCCACTGGTCATCAGCATCAAGGAAAGCTATATATCTTCCTTTTGCTTCCTTTATAGCTGTGTTTCTTGCTACTGCAGGACCGCTGTTTTTTTTAAGTTTTATTAACTTTATACGATTATCCTTTTCCATATACTTTTCTACTATAAGATTTGAGTTATCAGGACTACAGTCATCAACAATTATCATTTCCCAGTTCTCGTATGTCTGGGATAAAACAGACTCTATTGTTTTCGCTATAAATTTTTCACTTTTGTAGGATGG
>CAZOTZ010000089.1:0-5612 GCA_964582875.1 uncultured Aquificales bacterium
TCCAGACTGAAACTTTATCAGGTTTTTCTTTTGAGTAAAACATAAGCTGGTCTATAAGCTCTTTCATTACTGTAGAGGAGACTTTACCTCCACCTATATGCTCCCATTTGTAAATCTGCTTAGGTTCATTTGCAAATATAACAATTGTGTACTTAGGTTTTTCTACTGGAAAGAAACCAGCAAACCATGTGTAATGCTTTTCCCTTGATAAGGATTTTATTTTAGGGTCGTATTTCTGGGCTGTTCCTGTTTTCCCGGCAATTGTGAAAAATTTTGATTTTCCTGGTTTCGCTGTTCCTTCTTCAACAACAAGTTTTAGAACCTCTTTCAGTTTTTCTACTGTTTCTTTTTTAAAAAGTTTTCTAACTTTTACAACTGGTACCTCTTCTTTTTCTCCGGTTTTTGTATCTATAAAACTTTTTACCAACCTTGGTTTTAGAAGCCATCCTCCGTTTGCTATTGCTGAATACGCCATTCCTATCTGAATTATTGATGCTATCCATGACTGTCCAATTGACATATAAGCAACTTCCCCTTTTCCATAAGGTTTTCTTAATATTCCTGATGCTTCCCCTGGAAAGGTTTTTGTAGATGTTCCAAAACCAGCTTTTTTAAGGAAGTTGTATATCTCGTTTTTATCAAGTTCTAAAGCTATTTTTATTATCCCGACGTTAGATGAGTGTATTATAATCTCATCTGCCGTAAGGTATTTAAATCTGGCGTGGTCTCTTATAATTCTTCTTCCTATTTTTATCTTTCCATTTCCACAGTAGTACTTTTTTTTCGGATTTAGTATTTCCTTTTCATATGCAAGGGCATATATGAACGGTTTTGCTAAGGAACCTGGCTCATAGGCATTCTGAAAGATTATATTTCTGTGGTTTTTATACAACCAGTATTTATTAGGATTATAATCAGGGTAAGTTGCAGCAGCAAGTATATCTCCAGTATAAGGGTCAAGTATTAAAACAGCAGCTTCTTTAGGTTTTCTTAGAGAAACAAGTTTTTCAAGGGCTTTTTCTGCCATAAACTGGATATTCTTATCTATAGTTAACTGGGCGTTAAACTGCTTTCTGGTAAAAAGTTTTTTTTCTATTGTAAAAGGGTTTCCAAGGGCATCTTTCATAAGTAGTATTTTTCCTAATCCTCCACCGAGTTTTTTATTCAGTTTATACTCAAGCCCCTCCATTCCTACACCTGTTTTTCTGTTAACAAAACCTATTGTTGTACCAGCAACGTCTCCTAAAGGATAGAACCTTTTACTGCTCTCAAGTATACCTAAGTTCCACTCCTGAAGGTCTTTTCTAAGTTCAAGAAGTCTTGGTTTTAGTTTTTTATCTACATTTTCTGCTATTACTGTGTAATGTTTTTTTCTTTTTAGTTTTCTTAGTATTTTTCTTTCTGGTATCTTCAGGATTTTAGAAAGTTCTTTAGCAAGTTTCTCTTTGTTTTTTATGTACTCAGGGATTGCAAATATACTGATAGTTGGAACGCTGATTGCGAAAATATCTCCATTTCTATCAAGTATAGCCCCCCGTGGGAGGACTATACTTTCTTTCATCTGGTACTGTTTTTCTATATATGAGATAAACTTCTGTTTTTCTAAAATCTGTATGTTAAACAGTCTTAAAACAAGGACAAAGAAAAAAAATGTTATCAGAGCAGAGACAAAATAAACTTTGTTTTTTTCCATACCATAATCAGTTCACATCTATGAAGTGTACTTTACTGTAATCAACTTTTTTCATTTTTAATGATTTTGTGGCTATTGAATAAACCCTTTTTGGAGATGAAAGGACTGCTTTTTCCTTTCTAAGCTGCATGTTCTCTGCAATAAGGTAGTTCTTCTGTTCTGTTAGCTGTATTATCTGTCTCTCAAGTTTAAAAGAAAATGAGTTATAAAAAACAGTCAGGATTATAACAGCTAATATAACCAACCAGTACTTTGAGTATTTTGAAACTAATTTAAGGTCTTTTTTAACTTCAACAAGAATTTCTTTTGAAACCATATTACACCCTTTTTGCTACCCGTAGTTTTGCACTCCTTGAAGGAGGATTTTCAAGTATTTCCTCCTTCCCCGGTGTAATAGGTTTCTTCGTCAAAATCTCTATATCCTTTAGTTTCTTTCTTTCTTTAAATATGTTTTTGACAATTCTGTCCTCAAGGGAATGGAATGATATAACAGCTATTAATCCTCCTTTTTCAAGTCTGTCTATGGCTTTGCTTACTCCTTCCTTTATTTCCTCAAGCTCACTGTTTACTTCTATTCTTATAGCCTGAAATGTCTTTGTAGCAGGGTGGATTCTTCTATGTCTGAATTTTTTTGGATAAGCCTGGTAGACTATATCTGCAAGCTCTTTTGTAGTTTCTATTCTTTTTTTTCTTCTGTACTCAACAATAGCTTTAACTATTCTTTTGAAAAATTTTTCTTCTCCATACTCTTTTATTATCTTCTCAAGAAGATAAGGTGGATAGGTGTTTACAACATCGTAGGCTGTTAGATTTTGGGAAGTGTCCATTCTCATATCTAAGAACTCTTCCCTCTGGAAGGAAAAGCCCCTTTCTGTTTTCAGCTGGAACATAGAAACCCCTAAATCAAAAAGAAAACCTGAAACAAAATTTATCCCAAGATTATCAAGGATTTTGTCTACATTTCTGAAACTGTCTTTTACAGGGGTAAATCTATCTTTAAACTCTTTAAGTCTTTCTTTTGCCTTTTCTATAGCATACTGGTCTTTGTCTATTCCTATTATATGTTTATCAGGTAAGTTTTTTAAAAGTAAGTAGGAATGTCCGCCACCACCAATGGTGGCATCAACTATGTACTTGCCCTTTAAATCCTTGAAGAAGTTTAAAACTTCTTTATGTAAAACTGGATAATGTTTTACTTCCAAAGTTAACCTTCAAAAGGTTTATCAGGTATTTTATAAATATCTTCCATTATATCTATTCCACACTGGAGGTCTTCAAGCCAGTCTAAAAATCTGTTCACTACATCTTTTCCTTTCATAATTGCCCCGTGCTGTGGAGCTATTGTTTCTATATCAAGTTGTCTTACCATTTTAAGCCATGCTTTTAAAACTTTGTTTGTTGGGATGTATCTTTTATGAAAACCTTCAATGTATTTTATATGTTCATCAAAGTTTTCTACATATATGTAGTCCTGTCCTAAAGAAGCTCCTAAATCTCCAGAGTAAAGTATTTTAGATACCGGGTCATAAATGTGAAGATTTCCTGGTGAATGCATAAAGTGGGCAGGGAGAATAAGAAGTTCTGTTTCTCCAAGTTTAACAGTGCATCCTTCATCTCCAACAGGTTTTATTCTATCAATAACAAGCTTATCAACACCAAAATGGGGAATAAATCTAATCCATAGATGGGAAGTTAAAGCGGTTGCCTTTGTTGTCATAAGCCACCCGTTTGTAGCTGCAACAATATCAGGGTCCTGGTGGGACAAAAATATATATTGAAGATTTTCTATACCAACAAGACCTCCAACTTCTGCAAGTAAATGTTTAAAAACTTTGTGTCCCCCAGGGTCTAAAATCATTCCTTTTCCGTTGTCTACAATCATATGAACATTAGCCTGAACCATCTCACCATGACCAAAATCCTCAAGGAGAACATTTTGGTGCGAGCCGTTATCAAAAAGTTTTCTTTCTTCAGGAACCATCAGCTACTCTCCTTTTGTATAGTCTTAAAAAGACTTTATTATCAAGTTTTTCTATACCATCAAAAACTGTTAGCTCTGGTGTTGGTTTTTTCCTGCTTTTTTTAAATAAAAAAGGTACCACCTCAGGGTAATTTTCAACAATTTTATAACACTCTTTTTTAGTGTACGTTTTGCATATTCCTTTTAAAATGGCCGCTGTCAAAAGTAAGTCTATGTCAAGTTCCGGGTAGTTATCATACATACACATCATAAGAGAAACCTGAGAAGCTGTTGCCTCTAATAGACCTCCTTCGTAGTTTCTGCCTTTTTTGTCTTTAGCTTTTTCAACTCTTTTTCTAATATTTTCATTAAAAATAAGTTTTTCAAGTAGTTCTTTATACTTTTTCTTCCTCACTTCAGTATAAGCAAGCTCAATCTGATTCCACAAAAACTCAAGTGCATAAGGGGTTTTTTCTATCATTGTATTAATCTCGGATTTACCTTTATATCTGCATGTAGTCTAAGTTTTCTCAAGTATGCATTTATCAAATCATTAACTTTTTCATTGAATATAGCTGTTTTAAGAAACTTTTCTAAATCCTTATCTCTATTCTCTTTTGAGACGGTGATTTTGTCTACCTGTACAACAATAATACTGTTAAGAGCCTGGAGAGGTGGTGATAGGTGACCTTCTTTTGTTTTTAAAACTTTAGATATATCATCTGTGAAAAGAGAGTAGTCTTTTAAAAAGTCTCTAACTGATTTGTTTTTTATCTCTTCTACTTTTCCTTTGTACTCTTTAGCAAGCTCTTTTAAAGAAGTTCCTTTCTTTTCTTTTTCTGCTATTTCCTGTTTTATCTTTTCAAGCTGTTGTTTTGTTTTTTCTTTTTCTAAAAACTCCTTCACCTGGTCTTTTACCTTTTCTAAAGGAAGAGGTTTTGCCACAACTTTTTCAAGTTTAGCAAGGTAAAAGGCATCTTTTGTTTTTATAAAAGCTATCTTTTTGTCCTCTGAAAGAGATAAAATCTGATTTACAACTTCATCAGGTAGATTTTTTATCTGGTTTTTGTTGTACACTGTATCCTCTAAGACTTTTTCTACACCTTCAGCTTTTTCTACAGGCTGGTTATTTTTTAGCTGGGAAAACAGTTTTCTTGCAATTTCTCCACCTTTATCTTTACCTGTTTTTGATAAGTCTATTTTATAAACAACAACTTTTTTTCCTTTTTCTCCAGCAAACAGTTTTATATTTTTCTTGTAGAAATCTTTTATCTCTTTTTCTGTTATTTTTACTTCTGGTTTTATAACGAGGACTTTTCCTGTTATCTGTGAGAACTCTTTGTTCATAACTGTATCAATCTCATCTTTTGACAGGTATGTAGCTCCACTAATAAGAGCAAATATATGCTCTTTTGTGAGCTCCTTTCTAAGTATTTCCTCAAAAAACTGTGGAGATACACCTAAACTGTTAACTATTGCAAGGTATCTTTCTTTACTGAATACTCCGTTCTCTTGAAATGCTGGAATGTTAAGGATTGCTTCTTTTACTTCTTCTTTTGTCGCTACAAGTCCTTCTTTTTCTGCTTCCTGATAAACAAGCTCTTCATTTATTATGTTGTTTAAAGCCTGCTTTTGTATCCTTTTTCTAAGTGGTGCTATGTCTACTCCCTGTCTTTCAAGGTTTGACTGTATAAGGTTAACTTCGTACATGTATCTTTGCATTGAAATCTCTTTTCCATTTACTTCTGCAGCTCCGGATATTCTTCCAGATAGTTTATAGACTATAAGGGCTACAAGAGCTGTTCCAACAAAGGCAAAAGTTGTTATAAACAAAACAATTTTCATCCATTTAGACTCACCTATCTTTGTAAACATTAAGCTCCTCTCTTTTTTATTTTTATCTTTAGAAGAAATATTTTATTACAAAACCTGTGAACTACTCCTCAATAAATTGAGGAG
>CAZOTZ010000090.1:0-5508 GCA_964582875.1 uncultured Aquificales bacterium
CCCTTATTTTTAAAGCCCAGTAAGCTGTTTGAGCTCCTCTTTCTCTTAAAGATTTCTTAACTGAAATTACACAAAATAATTTTTTACTATGTTTATCCACTACACACAAATCTGCATCTATTTCTGTTTTATAACTGCCATAGCTTATATAAAGTTCATCTTTATTCCTTAAAACTTTTGATGGGTTATCTACAAGAAAATTGTTTCTTATAAAACTATCAGACAAAAGAATATTCTTTACTTCTAATTCCTTTTTCTTTCCTTCCTTACTAACCTGACTTTGTCTTTTATTAATCATAGCTAAATTCTCTTTCTTTTCTTATGATAAACTATATCTAAAAGACAAATATAGCACCTAAAAAGTGGGGTATAAAATTGAAATATTTAACAGACAATGATTTGAAAGAGTTAAAAATAAGACTCCGCTGGGAAATATACGAAAAATTAAAGGAACTTTCTTCATTACAGGACAAAAGTTTGAATTTCATTCTTAATGAAATTTTAGCTGATGTTTTACAGAGCAAGAATGAAAATCATGAAACCAGAAACTACTTTAAAGAAAAACCTAACCTGATTTTTAATAAAAAAAATCTAAAAGTTTTCAATAATGATTTTATAAACGTAGATTTGAAAGAATATACAGGAAAAGTTAATCTATTAGTTACTTCACCACCTTACAACCTTTCTATAGAATATGGGAAACACAACGATAATTTAAACTATAAAGATTATTTAGATTTTACAGAAAATTGGTTAAGAAAAGCTTATTTATTACTTGCAGACGATGGAAGAATTTGTGTAAATATTCCTTTAGATAAGAACAAAAACGGCCTAAAACCTATCTACGCTGATTTTGTAGAAATAGCAAAAAAAGTAGGATTTAAATATCAATCTACAATTGTATGGAATGAACAAAATATATCAAGAAGAACAGCCTGGGGAAGCTGGCTTTCAGCTTCAGCTCCTTATGTTATAGCTCCAGTTGAGATGATTGTTGTTATGTATAAAAAACAGTGGAAAAGGTTAAAAAAAGGAGAATCAACAATAAGCAGAGACGAATTT
Organism: uncultured Aquificales bacterium; assembly: GCA_964582875.1. Lineage (GTDB taxonomy): Bacteria > Aquificota > Aquificia > Aquificales > Hydrogenothermaceae > JAADDV01. The sequence goes on from CAZOTZ010000090.1 coordinate 1,063, forward strand.
ATACAGTGGACTAACGGAATGTGGACATTTTCAGGAGAAAGTAAGAAAAAAATAGGACATCCTGCACCTTATCCTGTAGAACTTCCTAAAAGATGTATAAAACTCTTTTCTTACAAAGATGACCTTATATTAGACCCGTTTCTCGGAAGCGGGACTACCCTTGTTTCTGCATTTTTAGAAGGAAGAAAAGCAATAGGTGTTGAAATTGATGAAAACTACATTAATCTTTCTATAGATAGGATAAATAAAATTATAAAAGAAAAAAATATTTCTCTGTTTGAAAATGTATAAAAAGCCCCCTTTTAGGGGGCTTTGTTTTATTTTAGTGTTTTTAGAACCTCTTCTACTGCATCTCCAATTGTGGAAATATTCTTCACTGTTTTAACACCTGCAGCTTCAAGGGCTTTGTATTTTTCCTCAGCCGTTCCTTTTCCACCTGCTATTATAGCTCCTGCGTGTCCCATCCTTTTACCTGGAGGTGCTGTAACACCTGCTATATAAGCAACAACTGGTTTTGTTACATTAGATTTTATGAACTCTGCTGCTTCTTCTTCAGCAGTTCCTCCAATCTCTCCAATCATAACAACAGCCTCAGTTTCAGGGTCATTCTGGAACCACTCTAAAACATCAGAAAAAACAGTTCCTGGGACAGGGTCTCCTCCTATACCTATAACAGTTGACTGACCTATTCCTTTATTTGTTAATTGAAAAGCTGCTTCATATGTTAAAGTTCCTGACCTTGAAACTATACCAACATTTCCTTTTTTAAATATATGTCCTGGCATAATTCCTATTTTTGCTTCTTCAGGTGTTATAACTCCAGGACAGTTTGGTCCAATTAAAACAGTGTCTGGATAGTAAGTTTTTATGTAGTTTTTAACAGGTATCATGTCGTTTACAGGAATTCCCTCTGTTATACATATAACTGTTTTTATTCCTGCATCAACAGCTTCAAGAATAGCATCTGCTGCAAATGGTGGGGGAACAAATATTAAAGAACAATCTGCTCCAGTGTTGTCTACAGCTTCTTTAACAGAATCAAAAACAGGAATTCCTTCTACTTCCTGTCCACCTTTTCCAGGGGTAACTCCTCCAACAACCTGTGTTCCATATGCCTTACACTGTGTAGCGTGAAAAGAACCTTCTCTTCCTGTTATTCCCTGAACTATAACTTTTGTATCTTTATTTACTAAAACACTCATTTTAAAACCTCCTTAATCGTCTTTTTTAGCTTGCTTTTTTTGCAAGTTCTACGGCTTTTACAGCACCTTCCCACATTGTATCTGCTGGTATAAGGTCTAAGCCTGATTCTGCAAGCATCTTTTTACCAAGTTCAACGTTTGTTCCTTCCATTCTAACTACTATAGGAACGTGTGGTTTTACTTCTTTTGAGGCTTCTATGATACCTTCTGCAAGCCTATCACATCTTAAAATTCCACCAAAAATATTTATAAATATTGCTTTAACGTTAGGGTCAGAAAGAATTATCTTGAATGCGTTTGCTATCTGCTCTGCATTTGCTGAACCACCAACATCAAGGAAGTTAGCTGGTTCACCACCTGCAAGCTTGATTGTATCCATTGTAGCCATAGCAAGACCTGCACCGTTAACCATACAGGCAATATTTCCATCAAGTTTTATGTAGTTAAGGTTGTACTGTTTTGCTTTTACCTCAAGTTCACTTTCCTGTGTTGGGTCCTCCATTTCCATAATATCAGGATGTCTGAAAAGGGCATTATCATCAAAATCAACTTTTGCATCTAAAACTACAACATTTCCTTCTTTTGTTAAAACAAGAGGATTAATCTCAACCATTGAAGCATCTTCATTCATATAAACATCGTAAAGCTTAACAAATATAGAAGCTACTTTGTTTAAAAGATTTTTTGGAAATCCAAGTTTTAATGCAATTTCCCTTGCCTGATAAGGTCTTAGTCCTAAGAATGGGTCTATCACTTCTGTAATAATAGCTTCTGGATTTTTTGCTGCTACTTCTTCTATTTCCATTCCACCTTCAGCAGAAGCCATGATAATTAACTTTGATTTACTTCTGTCAAGGGTAATAGCAACATAGTACTCTTTATCTATGTTTGTTCCTTCTTCTATATAAACTCTGCTGACAGGAAGTCCATCTGGTCCTGTTTGAAACGTTACAAGGGTTTTTCCTAAAAGGTCTGCTGCATACTTTTGAACCTCATCTAAGTTATGTGCAAGTTTTACACCTCCAGCTTTACCTCTTCCTCCTGCATGTATCTGAGCTTTTACAACAACTGGAAATCTTCCTATCTGCTGAGCTGCCTCTACAGCTTCCTCAACTGTAAAAGCAGGATAACCTTCTGGAACAGGCAGACCGTACTTTCTGAAAATCTCCTTTGCCTGATGTTCATGTACTTTCATCTGTTTCCTCCTGCTTTTTATTTAAAAAAGTTTTAGATTTTCCTTTTTTTCAGGGAACTTCTCTTCCCTTTTATTCTGAAATCTGTAAAGAAGTTCAAGCCTATCTCTAACAAGTCTTTCTTTTGAAATATCAAGACCTTTTAAGTTATTTTCTTCTTTAAATCTTTCCAAAGTTTCCTCAAATGTTTCTTCTTTGTCTGAAAAAATATTTATAACTTCAAATCCTGCTTTTTCCTTAAAAAGAAAAGAAACAGCAAGCCTATGACAGTTAAAAGGTTCTTTTTCTGCACACATAATAACTGTTTTTTCATTTTTTGATATTTTGTAAAGTAGGTTAAGCCCTTCTTTTACTCTTTTGTCTTCAAGGATTAAAAAAACAGAAGATATACCTTTTCTGAAATGGTTTTTAAAGGTAAGTCCTCCTATAAAATCTCCTAAAAATGTATGTTTTATTCCTTCTTTTTCTAATATTTTACTGAAAACAGGCTGGTCATACTTAGGAAATGTTTTTGAATAAGGAAAAGTCCTTATATCAACAACTCTTTTTATCCCTTTTTCCTTTAACTTATTTATAAGCTTTTTTTCTTCAAAAAAATCAGAATATCCTACAGTGTATAGAACCAAACTTTTCCCTTATATACAGTAAGTTGGAAGTTTTGAAAGGTCTAATTTTCTATACTTTTCTTCAAGTTGTTGGAAAACATCATTTCCATAAATATCATTTGCCACAATAACAGGAAAATCCTCAAAGTAAAGTTTTCTTATTGCTTCTGTTCCAAGGTCTTCATAAGCTATCATCTCAACAGACTTTATATGTTTTGAAAGTAAAGCTGCAGTTCCTCCATAGGCTGCAAAATAAACAGCTTTGTATTTCTTTAGAGCTTCTTTTACAGGCTCTGTTCTCCATCCTTTCCCAATTGTTGCTTTTAATCCAAGTTCGTGGAGTTTTGGAGTGTACTTATCCATCCTTGAAGCTGTTGTTGGTCCAGCTGAACCGATAACCTGCCCTGGTTTTGGTGGTGTAGGTCCTACGTAATAAATAACCTGTCCTTTAACATCAAAAGGAAGTTTACCTGTTTTTTCGTACTCTTCAAGCATTCTTTTGTGGGCTGCATCCCTTGCTGTATACACGTATCCTGATATTAAAACTCTATCACCTGCTTTTAATGTTTCTATAACATCATCTGTTAATGGAGTTGTTATCCTTTTTACATCACTCATTTTCTTCTTCCTCTTTTATTAATTTTTGTAGATTGAATTTCACATTTTCAATCAAATCAATATCGTAATCAAAGTCTACAATAAGCCAGGGTTTTTTATTTTCAGCAATCCATATTTTTTTGTCGTTTGTGAAAATCCATATTACCTTTTTTACTCCACTATCTAATAAATCCTGAGTTTTCCTGTGAAAATAATCTTGAGGATTTTCAAATTTTCTTAAATCTGCCTTTGTATCTATTTCTACAACAATTTCTGGAGCAATTGGAATTAATTTATTTTCTTTTAAGTAAGGTTTTATTTTTTCTTTTTCCCATACAGCTATATCAAGGTTATACCAGCTTTTAGGGGCAAATTTATAGGCTACCTCTCCTAAACCAAGGAAATATTTTTTTAAATCCAGATTTTTTGTTAAATAATTTACTAGTAGGAATAAAATTATTGCATGTAATCCACTACTTCCCATTACGGCCTCCAAAGGTAGCTCTCCAGATAACACCTTATCGTAATCCCTATAATATATAGGAGAGCCCTTCCTCATTTCGTAAACGAGAGCTTTGGGAATTTTTACTCTTTTTTTCTGCTTTGCTTGCTTATTTGTAAGCTTTTTTTCTTTTGTAGCTACTGCCATTTTATATTTCTACTTCTTTATGTCTGTTTGCATGGCATTGAATATTTACAGCAACAGGTAATGATGCAATATGAACAGGAGCAACTTCTATTTTTACATCAACAGCAGTTGTAGAACCTCCAAATCCAAGAGGTCCAACTCCAAGTTTATTTGCCTCTTCAATAAGCTCTTCTTCTAATTTAGCAATCCTTGGGTCAGGG
>CAZOTZ010000091.1:0-5427 GCA_964582875.1 uncultured Aquificales bacterium
AAAAACTTGCGAAGCTCCAGAAGCCATTTAAATAGCACATTTTTACAAAATCTTTTCCCTTTTTTTTCTAAAAAAATCCCTTAAAATTTGAGAAGATTTGCTGTGTTCAATATATCTGTACTCAACTTTAAAAGGGAAAAGCCCTTTATCAAAAAGTTTTGCCTTGCTTACTACAGCACCTCCCTTTTCATCTTTAGCCCCGAAAACAACTCTGTTTATCCTTGCCTGCATTATCGCTCCTGTACACATAACACACGGTTCAACAGTTATGTAGATACTACAACCATCTAATCTCCAGTTATGGATATTTTTACAGGCTTCTTCTATTGCTACTATCTCTGCGTGGTATATTGCATTTCCTCTGTTAATCCTAAGGTTATGACCTCTGCCTATTATCTGGTTATTCCTTACAATAACAGCTCCTATAGGTACTTCATCTTTTTCATAAGCTTTTAAAGCTTCTTTATAAGCCTCTTCAAGGAAAAGGATATCTTTATCCGATTGCATTTTCTCTAAGTATCTTTATCTCCCTTAGAAATATCTTTCTATTTTCTTCTTTTACCTGTTTTAATCTATCCCAGAGGTTTGAAGGTTCCATTCCAAAGGAATGGGAAATCCTGTAAAGAAAAGGAGAGTTTTCGTATATTTTTGAAATACCTATTCCTTTAATCATTCTTAGTCTTGCTTCAACTTCCCTTAAAAATATGTAGTTTTCAAGAAGATGTGGATAGTGTTTTTCAACTATTTTCAACACATTTGTCTCCCTTTGCTCTGTCTGTATTATCTTTAGCTGTGCAAGAAACTCTATATCTGTGATACCTCCCTTCCCAAGTTTTATATCCATCTCTGAAGGAATTTCCTTTACAAGCCCTTCAAGGTTTAACCTCATTTCAAAAATACTGTTTATAAAATCTTTTGTTATATATTCACCAAAAAGAAATTCCTTTATAATTTTTTCCATCTTTTCTGCCACAGATTTATCCCCGGCTATAAAGCGGGCTTTTGTCCATGCCAGTCTTTCCCAGGGTCTTGCCTCTTTTTTAAAGTAGTTTTCATAAAAAGATAATGTTGGAGCAAGTTCCCCTGCTTTTCCAAAAGGTCTAAGTCTTAAATCAAGCTGATAAAGGATTCCTTCCCTTGAGTATGATGTTAAAAGTTTTACTATCTCGGCAGGCTTTGATATAAATCTGTTTTTACTTTCTTCGTTAACAAAAACAAAAATTAAATCAAGGTCAGAGCCTATATTCATTTCTCTACTGCCAAGCTTTCCAAGGGCAAAAACAGCAAAATTTTTTCCTTCAATGAAGTTATAAATATTTTCAATTATGTAATCCCCAAGATTTGATAGAGCTTCATTTAGCTGAATTAGTCTTTCTTTTCCATTTCTGTGGTGTATCTGGGATAAATACTTGAGAGATGTCAAAACCTCAACTATCTTTTTTAATTTTTTCAATCTGTCTATAAACGGTAAATCACCTTCTAATACAGCAACTTCTTTATCAAAATCTTCTTTTTTAACTGGGACTTCTTCTACTCCAAAAGCCCAGTCAAGTAGCTCTTCATCTTTCGCCATAAGGTCTGATATGTAGTCTGACAGTTTTGCTATTGAAAGGATAAAATCAACAAGCTTAGGATTTTGTTCAATTGCTGAAGCGAAAATTCTAAGCATTTTACCTTCAATTAAAAGCTTAGACAGGTTAAGTAGAAAATCTTCCCTATCAGGAAACTCTTTTAGCTTTTTTTCTAAAACAGGGATGTACATAAAGAGAGTTTCTTTCCAGTGCCCTGCAAGCTCAACATACTCTTTACTGAAAAAAATATCTTTAAATCTTTCTATAGCCCATTTACCTTCCTTAAAACCAAGTCCAGAAAGGTAATCAATAGCTTCTTCTTCCTGTTGTTTCGTAAGTATGTACCTTTGAAGTGGTGTTAGTTTTACATCTACAGAAGGTGTTAAACCTGAGAATATATCCCTTACTTTTTTTCTGTAAAACTCAAGTTTTTTCAAAAACTCCTCTGAAGAGTTAAATCCCATTTTAAAGGCATATTCTTCAGCTTTTTCAATAAAAAATGTCTGGGTCTGGACACAGTTATCAATCTGTATGATATGTTCTAAGTTTCTGTAAAACAGATAGGCTTCCTTTAAAAGGTTTGCTTCTTTTTCCTGTATTATCTTTTTGTCTTTTAGCTTTTCAATCGCTTTAAGTATGTTTCTTTCCCTTAGTTGTTCTTCTTTTCCTCCGTGTATAAGGAGCAAAATCTGAACGAAAAACTCTATCTCCCTTATTCCACCTTCTCCTCTTTTTACATCCCACTGACCTATTTTCTTCTTCTTCGCTTCTTCTTCTATAAGCTTTTTCATCTCCACTATTTCTTCAAAAACTTCTTCGCCTGTAGATTTTCTATAAACAAAAGGAGTGATTATATCTATAAAATGTTTAGATGTTTCTTCACTTCCGCCACAGTGTCTTGCTTTTATAAGCATATGTCTTTCCCATGTTCTACCGTGGGTCCAGTAGTAGTACTCAACAGCAGGAAGGGAGTAAGCTATAAATCCTTTACTACCTTCAGGTCTTAGGTCTAAGTCAACAATCCATGGGGTTCCTTCAAAGGTCTTTTTTGATAAGTATTTAGTGGTTTCTGTAAAAACAGAGATAAAAAACTCCCTGTTTGAGATACCTTTTTCTGTTTTTCCCTCATCATCGTACACATACATAACATCAACGTCTGAGTAGTAGTTAAGCTCAAGTCCTCCAAGCTTACCAAGAGCTATAATACTCCCTTTTGCTTCCTTTCCATCCTGTCTAAACGGTTTTCCATATCTGGCGATATTTTTGTTTAAAGCCCTTTGAAAAGCAACTTCAAAACAGGCATCTGCCAGATAGGAGTACTCTTCCCATAATTTTTCAGGAGGTTCTGTTTTGTATATATCTTTTGAAACAATTCTTCCTAAATGTTTCATTTTAAAATAGGCAAGCTTTAAAGGAAACTCATTCTCAGGAACATCAACAAGGGACAAAGCTTCTTTAACTAATTTTTCTCTTCCATAAAGGGGTTTATCAATGTTTTCATAAAAAAAATCAAGTTCCTCAGGGTGTCTGAACAGAAAATCTGTTAAGCATGATGAGTAAATAGATATTTTTTTTAAAAGTGAAAGCTTTTCTTCAGGGAGGGAGTCAAGGAAGTCTTTTTTCAACATTTCAAACTTAGAAAGCCTTTCCATAAATCTACCTCACACAAAAAGCAGAATGATATAATTTATATCTCAAAAACTATTAACATAAATATTAATGTTATTACTTAGGAGTATCAATGAAAAGAAAAACAGTATTACTCCTTAGCCTGCTTCTTGTGTTTTCTTGTGATTGGAATAAGGAAGAAAAAAAAACAAAAGTAGAAGAAAAAAAACCTCCTATAGTTGAAATACAGGAAAGACTATCCTCAATTGTTGAAAAAGCAACACCGGGTATAGTCACTATTTTTACATACTCATCAAAAGAAGAACCTCCTGTCGCTTTCAATGCAGGAGACGAAGAAGCTTTTTCTGAAAATGAATCCCTTGGTTCAGGGTTTGTTTACAAAGAAGACAACGATTTTATGTATATTCTTACAAACGGTCATGTTATTGAAAAATCAGAAAATATTGTTGTTAAGTTTTATAACGGTGTAGAGGAGAAAGGAAAAATAGCAGGGATTGACCAGAAAAGTGACCTTGCAGTACTGAAAATAAAAAAAGACGAGAAAATATCCCACATAAAACCTCTTCCTTTAGGTTCAACAGAAAATCTAAAAGTTGGTTATTTTGTTATTGCTGGAGGAAGCCCTTATAACCTTGGACATACATTTACATTTGGGATAATATCTGCACTCCATAGAAATCTTGGGATATCAACATATGAAAACTACATTCAGACAGACGCTGCTATAAATCCTGGTGACTCAGGTGGTCCCCTTTTAGACATAAATGGAAGGGTAGTAGGTGTAAACACAGCTATAATCCAGTCTGGACAGGGTCTCGGCTTTGCTATACCAATAGATGAAGCTAAATCTGTTGCAGACGAGCTTATAAAATACGGAAAAGTTAAAAGGGGATGGTTAGGTGTAATAGTTCAGGATTTAACACCTAAGCTAAAGAAAAAACTAAACGTTAAAATAGGTGTTTACATTGTGAAAGTTTTAAAAAACAGCCCAGCTTACAAAATAGGATTGAAAAAGGGAGACGTTATCCTTTCTGTAAATGGAAAACAGATAAAAAACAGTCAGGATATCAAGTACATGCTTGCTAAAAGAAAACCAGATACTGAAATAGTAATAAAAATTTACAGAAAAGGAAAAATTTTTGAGAAAAAAGCTGTATTAGGCGAAATGTTAGACAAAGGAATATAATGTGTAGTAAAATGCAGAAATAAACGAATAAGTTGAGGGCTTTTTTACCTTTGGAGTTTTGTAATGAAGAAATTAACCTATGAAAAAGGAATTACTTACTACCTGAAACTCATCTCAAAAATCCCCCTTCTTTCTGCAGAAGAGGAAAAAGAGATAGCCCAGAAAGCCAAGGAAGGAGATAAAGAAGCCCTTGAAAAACTTATAAAATCTAATCTTCGTTTTGTTGTAAACGTTGCAAAAAACTACACCGGTTATGGTATTCCCTTTCAGGAGTTAATATCAGCAGGAAACATAGGTCTTATTGAAGCAGCAAAAAGGTTTGACCCTGAAAGAGGTGTAAGATTTATCTCTTATGCTATATGGTGGATAAAACAATCTATTCTTCAAACAATTCAGAACCAAAAGGACATAATCAAAATTCCCCAAAAAACACAAAACCTGTCTATAAAAATAGACACTGCTTACCTCTCTTTAAAAGAAGAGTTAAATAGAGAACCTAAATACAGCGAGATAAAACAGTTTTTAAAAGAAAAAGAGGGATTAGAGATAGACGAGGAAACAATAGAAAATTACCTGCTTATAAAAAGGCACTCTGTTTCCCTTGACATGCCTATTGATTCAGAAGAAGGAACATTTTTTATAGACCTTGTAACAAAACACAGTACAAAAGATATTGAAGAAAATATAGTTAAAGAATCAATAAAAAAAGAGATAGACTATGTTCTTTCCCATCTTAATGAAAGGGAAAGGTACATAATAATCCACAGATTTGGACTTGACGATAATGAACCTAAAACACTGAGAGAGATTGGGAAAGACCTTGGAATATCAAGGGAAAGGGTAAGGCAGATAGAGATGAGGGCTTTAAAAAAGATAAGAGCCCTCGCAACAAAAAGACATTTAAAAGATTTACTCAGCTAAACTTTTATCTTCTTCAGGAAGTAGTAAAGAAGAGGAACGTATATAAGTGTAAGGAATGTTCCTACTATAAGACCACCTATAGCCACAATTCCCAGAGGAGCTAATCTTTCAAGTCCTAAA
>CAZOTZ010000092.1:0-5182 GCA_964582875.1 uncultured Aquificales bacterium
TCCCCACCCTATCCATACAGCTTTTCTTTTGTGGAGTACTTGCTTTAACGCTGTTACAAGTCCACCTGGACTAACTTCAACAGAAAGTTTTTTGTTTTCTTATTTTATATGGACTGGAAGGATTGCTGAAACAACAAGGAGATTTTCCAATTTTTTCTCCTTTAAGGAGAGTTTTAAATCAAAAACCTATTATAATTATTTTGATAAAAAAATAAAATGGAGGATAGTTTGAAATCCTTAACGTCTAACGAAATAAGGGAAAGTTTTTTAAGATATTTTGAAGAAAAGGGACACACAAGGGTTAAATCTGCTTCAATCATACCTGAGACAGACCCTACACTTCTTTTTGTAAACGCAGGAATGGTTCCTTTCAAAAATGTATTTTTAGGTTTAGAAAAAAAGCCTTATAAAAGGGCTACTTCCTGTCAAAAAGTTTTCAGGGTTTCAGGTAAACATAACGACCTGGACAATGTTGGCTATACCCCAAGACACCACACCTTTTTTGAGATGCTTGGAAATTTCTCTTTTGGAGACTATTTCAAAAAAGAAGCTATTGAGTTTGCATGGGAATATTTAACAGATGTTCTTAAAATCCCTGAAGAGAAACTTTTAGTATCTGTATTTGAAGAAGATGACCAAGCTTATGAGATATGGAACAAGGTTATAGGTTTACCTGAAGAAAAGATTTACAGACTTGGGGCAGAGGATAATTTCTGGTCAATGGGGGAAACAGGTCCATGTGGTCCCAGCTCTGAAATTTACTACGATAGAGGCGAGAAGTTTGGAAATCCTGAACTTGGTTCCCCAGAGGACAACAGATACCTTGAGATATGGAACCTTGTCTTTATGCAGTACAACAGGGATGAAACAGGAAAACTAACCCCACTTCCACATCCGAATATAGATACAGGTATGGGGTTAGAGAGAATTGCTTCTGTTTTACAGGGGGTTTCCTCAAACTATGAAACAGACCTGTTTTTACCTGTTATAAGGTTCGCAGAGGACATAAGTGGAAAAGAGTACAATCCAGCTGAACCCCAATCAAGGGAAACTGTTGCTATGAGAGTTATAGCTGACCATCTAAGGGCTATAACTTTCTTGATATCAGATGGGGTACTCCCTGCAAACGAAGGTAGAGGTTATGTTCTAAGAAGAATTTTAAGAAGAGCCTTAAGGTACGGAAAAGAGCTTGGTATAGAAAGACCGTTCCTTTTTGAAGGTGTTGATGTTGTTGTTGAGATGATGAAAGAGCCTTATCCAGAGCTTGTAGGAAACAGAGGTTTTATAAAAGGTATAGTAAAAGCTGAAGAAGAGAGGTTTATAAAAACCCTGAGAAGGGGAATGGATATCTTATACGAAATTATAGAAAAGGCTAAAAAAGAAGGAAGGCACCATATAACTGGTAAAGAAGTTTTTACCCTTTATGATACATACGGATTTCCTGTAGACCTTGTTGAAGATATTGCCAGAGATAACAATTTTGGAGTTGATATAGCCGAATATTACAAACTTTTAGAAGAGCAAAGGGAAAGGGCAAGGGCTTCATGGAAATCCCAGGCAAAGGAAGTAAAAAAGATTTACCTTGAGGCAAAAAATAACCTTCCAGAAAACCAGTTTGTAGGATATGAAAAACTTGAGGTTGAAGATTCAAAAATTCTTGAAATTATTAAAGATGAAACCTTTGTTGAAGTACTCCATGAAGGGGAAACAGGAGAGATAATCCTTGATATTACACCTTTTTATCCTGAAAAAGGTGGACAGGTTGGAGATAAAGGGGTTTTAGAAGGTGAAGGTTTCCTCTTTGAAGTTCTTGATACCCAGTCTCCTGTTGAAGGTATTATAGTCCATAAAGGAAAGGTTATTTACGGAAGTATACATAAAGGAAAAACTGTCCATGCCAAGGTAGATAAAGAAAAAAGATACAGTACAATGAGACATCATACAGCAACCCATTTACTCCACGCAGCACTTAGAAACATACTTGGAGACCACGTTAAACAGGCAGGTTCCCTTGTACATCCTGATTACCTTAGATTTGACTTTACCCATTTTGAAGGTCTTTCTGAAGAGGAAATAAAAAGAATTGAAGAAGTTGTAAACGAAGAGATAATGAAAAATGAACCTGTTATTTGTAAAGAGATGCCTATAGATGAAGCCCTTAAATCTGGAGCGATAGCTATTTTTGAAGAAAAGTATGGAGATGTTGTAAGGGTTATATCAGCAGGTATATCAACAGAACTCTGTGGTGGAACCCATGTATCAAGAACAGGGGATATAGGATACTTTAAGATAATATCTGAAACAGCTGTATCATCTGGAACAAGGAGAATAGAAGCAGTTGCTGGAAAGAAAGCAGTAGAGAAAGCTTTAAAAGAACACTTCTTAGTAAAGGAGATAATGAAATCCTTAACTGCAAAGGAAGACCAGATTTTAGATAAGATAGAAACCCTTAAACTTAAGGTAAAGGAACTTGAAAGGGAGTTAGAAAGCATAAAGAAAAAAGCTATAGTTGAAAGGATAACAGATATACTGAAGGTTGTTGACAAAGGAGAGTATAAAGTAGCCTATGGAAAGGTTGAAAATCTTGCTCCTAATGAGCTTAGAGACCTTGCAGATGTAGCAAGGGCAAAACTTGGAAAATCAGTAGTTTTACTCGCTTCTGTTGATAAAGAAAAAGGAAAAGTAAACCTTATTGCTGCAGTTTCCAAAGATTTAACAGATAGAGTAAAAGCAGGAGAGATAATAAAACAGGTAGCCCCTGTTTTAGGAGGAAAAGGAGGCGGAAGACCAGATATGGCACAGGGAGGAGGAACAGAAATATCTAAACTTGAAGAGGCGTTTAAAAAATTCACGGAGATAGTTTAAAGTTGTTTTACCCGTCAGAAAGGGGGTATCGTATGCCCCCTGAATGGGAAAAACATAAAGCTACATGGACTACCTACCCTCAAGCGTACGAAACCTTTTTTGATAGATTAGAAGAAGCTAAAAACACTTTTGTTCAAATGGTCAAATATATATCAATAGGGGAAACAGTTCATATAAATGTAAATAATGAAGATGAAAAAAAAGACCTGATAAATAGGCTTGAAAGGTTTGATATCAAAGGTGATATAAAAATCCATATTATTCCTACTAACGATGCGTGGTGTAGAGATTACGGTGCTATCTTTGTGAAGAACAAAAAAGACAAACTCCTTGCTCTGGATTTCAGGTTTAACGCATGGGGCAGAAAGTACCCTTATGAACTTGATGATAAGGTTGCTAAAAAAATGGCTGAAATACTGGGAGTAGAGTGTCTATCTGTTAATATGGTCTTAGAAGGTGGTTCAATAGATGTAAATGGAAAAGGATGCCTTTTAACAACAGAAAGCTGCCTTTTAAACAAAAATAGAAATCCTGATATGTCAAAAGAGGAGATTGAAGAAAATTTAAAAAAATACTTAGGTGTTGAAAAAATACTCTGGCTAAAAGATGGTATAGTTGGAGATGATACTGATGGACATGTAGACGATATAACAAGATTTGTTTCTGAAAATACAGTTATTACTGTTTTAGAAGATAACCCGAAGGACCCAAATTATGACCCATTAATGGAAAACCTTGAAAGGTTGAAATCATTTACAGACAAAAATGGAAACCCTTTCAATATTATTACTATTCCTATGCCTGACCCTGTGTACTACAGATATCCTGATAGTGAAACCCTTTACAGGCTTCCAGCAAGTTATGCAAACTTTTACATTTCCAATAAGACTGTTGTTGTTCCTGTTTATAACTGTGATAAAGATAAAATTGCTCTGGAGACATTAAAAAAATGTTTCCCAGACAGGGAGGTGGTAGGAATTTACGCTTATGATATAGTTGTTGGACTTGGTGCTTTCCACTGTTTAACCCAGCAAGTACCGGAGGGAAATATATGATACACAAAGTTATAAAAAAGCCTGTTGATGTTGTTACTGAAACAGTAAAGAAGAATTTTGAGAGAGAAGGTTTCAGTGTTCTAAACATAGAGAACAAAGGGGAGTACAAAACTGTAAGTAAACATATAAAAGTTTTAGTTTTAACACTGGAAAAGAATGGAAAGTTTTTTAAAACAACATTAGTATCAAATGCCCCTGATATAACAATTCTTTCAGCTGTTTTTCCTAAAAAAATGTTTACACAGGAAGAAGAGGAAAAAATCAAAAACCTAATAGAAAACCTTTAGTGTTGTTGTGTGTTGTAAAAAAAATTGACATTTTGTTATTCTCTATATACGTTTTTTGTAAATCTTTTTTATGATTAAGAATTTTTTTCTTTCTCTCTTCAAACTCTTTCATCAGGAATTTTCTTCCTTCTTTAAGCTCCATTTCCCTTGGAAAACCTTTGCTATCAGTGAATCTGATAAAGTACTTTCCTTCTTTTTTAAAAATTGCAGCCATTTTTTCTCTCCCCCTTTGTTTTCCTTTCATTAAAATTTTTGCAACTACCATACCAATAAAGTTTTTTGTTAACTATCCGAAATAATTATGTTATAAAAATTACTTAAGAGGTGTAAATATGTTAAGGGTGTTATCATTTCTTTTTGTTGCTATTGTTGTTTTTTCAGGTTGTTCCCAGATAAGTACAGTAAAAAATCTTCAGCTAAAAGAACCTGCTGTTTTACAACCAAAAACAGAAACCTTCGGAAATTATACATTTGTTATTCCTATGAACTTTCAGCTAAAGGAAGATTTATCTGTAGTTTATGAAGATGAAGGTATCTACAGGGCATATCTTGTTTTTACAGGAAAAGCTTCAATTGGTAAACTACTTAAATTCTTTGATACTTACATGACGAAAGCAGGCTGGAAGAAAGAAAGTTCCCTTGTAGGAGAAGAAGCTATAGTTGCATATTCAAAAGGTAGACAGCTTGTGATTTTTAAAATTCAAGAAATCCTTGGGCTTACCTATATAAAAGTTTTATTGACCACAAAGTAATCAATCAAGCTCTGCAGAAAGCAGGGCTTTCTTTCCTTCCTTGAAAAAAGCTCCCTTTAAATCCTGTTAAAATATTTTGTTAAAGCAAAAATCTATAAGGAGTTTTTTATGGACGAGAAAATCCTCTCTGCCCACGGTCTCACAGTAGAAGAGTACAAAAGAATTGTCCAGCTTATAGGAAGGGAGCCTAACGAGGTAGAGTTGGGAATTTTTGGGGCATTGT
>CAZOTZ010000093.1:0-5182 GCA_964582875.1 uncultured Aquificales bacterium
TAAAAAACTTTTTTCCTGAAACTTGTTAAAATTGACTTTCTGTATATATATGAATTATGCTATTAAAATCAAAAATTTATAAAAAGGAGGACTGATATTTATGGCAATTGTTAGAGTACAGGAAGGAGAAAGCTTTGAAAAAGCTTTAAAAAGATTTAAAAAGATATGCGAAAAAGAAGGAATTATTACAGAAATGAAAAGAAGGGAGTTTTACGAAAAACCATCTGTTAAAAGGAAAAGAAAGCAAAGAGCTGCAAGAAAAAGACTTATAAAAGCATTAAAGAAAAAAGGTTTACTGTAAGGGGATAAAATGGCTGAGCTTTTTAAAAAGCTACAGGATGAAATGAAAGCCGCCATGAAGAGCGGCGATAAAGAAAGACTTTCAACTATAAGAATGCTTATATCTGAAATAAAGAAGGTACAGATTGATAAGAAGAAAGAGCTATCAGATGAAGAGATAGTAGAAATCCTACAGAGATATGCAAAACAGAGAAGGGAGTCTATCAAACAGTACAGGGAAGCTGGAAGAGAAGATTTAGCAGAGAAAGAAGAAAGAGAGTTAAAGATAGTGCAGGAGTTTTTACCTGAACAGCTTTCAGAAGAGGAAATAGAAAAGATAGTAGAAGAGGTTATAAATGAGACAGGGGCTTCTTCTATGAAAGACATGGGAAAAGTTATGAAAGCTGTTATGGAAAAGGTAAAAGGTAGAGCTGAGGGTAGTGTAGTAAGTTCAATCGTAAAGAAAAAATTAGGAAATGGTTGATATACTCCTCTCTTCCTTTTTTCTTTACACCCTTTTTTTAGGTACCCACAGAGGACTACTTGAAATTCTTATAAAACTTTCTGGAATAGGGGCTGGGCTGTTTTTGTCCCTTAGATATGCCCCTTCTGTTTTTAGTTTTCTTTCAGGTTATTTCCATGGGGAAAAAATATTTCTTTATGTTTTTTCTTTTTTATCAATTTTTATTCCTGTTCTAAGTTTATTTCTTTTTCTAAATCTTTTCATACAAAAACATATAAAAAAGAAAAGAAAATTATCTATTACAGATAAACTTTTAGGTGGAATAACAGCTGTAATTTTTTTCGTAGGGACGGTTCTTTTTATCAACCATTCAGCAAAAAACTATCCACTTCTAAAAGAAATAACAGAAAAATCAAAAATCATAAAAATTTTCCAACATATATAACTATTTGTTTATAAAATGGGATAAGAAATGGGCTGTAACAGTATCCATAGTCTGTACGTGGTTTATTATCCATGGTACAAAAATCTGTGATAAGTAGCTTTTTATAAGTGATGGATTTTTTTCTTTATCAAATTTCTTTTTAAGCTGGGTAAGTTCCATTAACACTCTGTCGTGTTCCCCTCTATGCATTGGATAAGCAAAAAAGTTGTACTTCTCCATTAAACCCTGTTCAAAAGAAAAATGTTCCTGGACATCTTTTAAAAACTCATCAAAAAGTTTTTCTACCTCTTCAATAGAGTTTTCTCCTTTTTCATACTTTTCTATAGCATCATACAGTTTATTTAAAACTTCTACCTCTGTTTCATGTATCTGGTTCATTTTGTTAACAGCTACTTCTGGAATCATACTTTTATCAAGAAGCATTTTTAACCTCCACAAAAAAGTTCACCGTAAAAACTAAATTTTATTAAGACTTAATTTCAATGACAAAAATCAATAGATTTGAAAATTCATTCTCTGTGATTAATATCATTTATGAAGGAGGAATAAAAAAATATTATGTTTAAAAACTAACAAGGAGGTAGAGCAAATGCCAAAAATCAATGAATACGTTGATATCTCAACATTAGACAAAGAAGCTAAAAGGGACTATGTTGACAGACACTCTCCATTTGTACATGTAGAAGGAACACCTGTAAAAGGTAAAAAATTTAAAGTAAAAGTTAAAGTTGGTGAAGAGTACTGTCACCCAGATGATTTTGACCACTACATAGCTTACGTTCAACTCTGGGATGGGGAAACTTTACTTGGGCAGGCTACTTTTACACCAGGAACACAAGGAAACCAATGCTCTCAGGCAGAAGTAGACTTTTACATTGTACCAACTAAAAACAAACTCAAACTTCAAGCTATGAGCTACTGTACAAAACACGGATTATGGCAAGGTCCTGTAGTTGAATTAGAAGTTCAAGAAGCAGAAGCTCCAGTAGGAGCTTAATATAAAAGCCCCGTAAGGGGCTTTTACTCATAACACAAGCAATTCATTACATTATAATAATCCTTCCATAAACCTCTTCTTTTCTTCTTGGCTTCTTCAAGGAGCTTTTCAAGGTATTTTGGATATTTTGCTTTTCTGTATATACAGGCATAACCATCTTTTATAATCTCTTCGTTGTAGAGCTCTCCTTTTTTGTTCCAGATAAGGGCAAGGTACCTTTTAAAATGTCCCTGTCCTTCTATTTTTACCTTTACCTTATCCCCTATATGGAAATTTCTTTTCGCATATGCTGTTGCCTTTTGCCCCATCTGTTTCATAATCCTTTTAGATGTACCACATTTATCTACATCTTTGAGGAGCTTGTACCCTTCATTTTTTTCTGGTGTGTCTATCCATAGAAGTCTTAGTTTCGCAAGTTTTCCATCCTCTAATCTCACAGTCATAGTATCTCCATCTGCAATCTTAACAACTTTCGTAATATACTCTCCCGGAGGTATTGCAGACTGGGATGTAGATTTTGAAGCTGAGACTTTTTCAGATTTCTTCCCTTCAAGGATGTACTTTTCAATTAAAAATGAAGCTACTGCAACAATAACTGCAACAAGAATAGTGATAACTTTTTTTGTATTCATCTTCACCTCTCAAAAAGGGGATTTGTTTTTTATAAGGCAATTTGCAAAAACAAGGTCTTCTTTAGTTGTGATTTTAATATTAAGTGGAGAACCTGGATTTACAGATACTTTATAACCGTACTTTTCCATAACTGATGCATCATCAGTCCCTAAAAAATTCTCTTTCAAAGCTTTTTCATGGGCTTTTTTTAGCTTTTTAAAGTCAAAGGCTTGTGGTGTCTGTACAATATAAAGCTCTTCTCTGTTAAGTGTTTCAATTACCTTTTTGTCTTTCACTTTTTTAATAGTGTCCCTTGCTTTGTAGGCTGTTATACTTCCATCCCATCCTTTTTTAACATTTTCAGCAGATTGAAAAAACATATTTTCTGTAGCAAAAGGTCTTGCTGAGTCATGGATTATAACAATATCCGCATCTTCAATCTCTTTAAGGGCATTGTAAACAGAAAACTGTCTTTCTTTTCCTCCAACAACCTTTTTTATAGGAGTAAAAGAAGGAGGATTTATCCTATCAACATCCTCTTCTGGTAAAACAAGAACAATATTATCTATAAAATCCAGTTTATTTAAAGTATTTAACGAATACTGAAATAAAGGTTCCCCTTTTAGTTTTATAAACTGCTTTTTTTCTCCAAACCTATTTCCTTTTCCTGCTGCAAGGAGAACAGCTGTTATCTTCATCTGCTAACCTGTGGAATTTCTTCTCCTTCTGGTATTTCCTGACCTGAAGGAACTCCTTCAACAAGTTCCCTCATAAGGTCTTTTACATGGACAAGCCTTTTTATTCTGTATCCATTTGAACCACTGAAGAAAAGACCTGTTTCCCTTTTCCCAAGATAAGCATCACCAAGTCTATCAGCTATACAATAACCTACCTTTTTTGCTTCTTCTCCATGATTACATGGAACAACACAGTTTGACACACACTTAACCTCTGGAGCAGTTCCTTTTTCTATACTTTTTATCAATTCTGTAACAATACCCCTCGCTGGATAGCCAACAGGAGACTTAAGGAGTATTATGTCTTCTTTTTTAGCATTTATGATAACCTTTTTAAACTCAGGGGAGGCATCACACTCATAAGTTCCAACAAATCTTGTTCCCATCTGAACACCAGCAGCACCAATAGAAAGGTAGTACTCTATGTCCTTTTTATCCCATATTCCACCTGCTGCAATAACAGGAAAATCTCCCCATTTATCCCTTTCTTTTATTACCTCAGGTACAAGATTTTCAAGCTGGAACTCAGGTTTAAAACAATCCTCATAAGGAATACCCTGATGACCACCTGATTTTGGACCTTCTACAACTACAGCATCAGGTAATCTGTTATACTTTTTCTTCCAGTGTTTACATATAATTCTTAAAGCCCTTGCTGAAGAAACTATAGGAACAAGAGCTACATGTGGTTCTGGAGCATACTTAGGTAGCTGTAGTGGAAGTCCAGCTCCGGTTATTATTATATTTGCTCCAGCCTCTATTGAATCCCTTACAACCCTTCCATAATCAGTTATAGCATAAAGAATGTTTACTCCTATAACAGCTTTCTCTCCACCGGCTATTTCTTTAGCATCTCTTATTATTTTTTGCAGAGCTTCTTTATTGTGTATGTACTTACTTCCAACCGGTCTACCATCTTTTAGTCTAACGTAGTTAGGGTGTCTATAACCTGTCCCCACAGAAGATACAACACCAAGACCACCATATTTACTTACTGTTCCTGCAAGATTTTCCCATGATATACCAACTCCCATTCCACCCTGTATTATTGGATACTCTATCTCATACTGTCCTATTCTTAAGCTTGGCATAGCCATAATTAAACTCCTTCAATGTTTGGTAATATTTTTTTTGCTTTTAGTACTTTCATAATAGTGTTATAGTACTCTGGTTCTCCAGCTCTAAAGGCCAGTTCATCAACCACAACATTCCCATCTTTGTTTATATGGCCTTTTGCTATAAAATCTGCCATAAAGGTACCAGGTCTTCTCTTATGTTCGTATGATAACAACCCAGCTATTCCTATTTCCTTCTTTTCATTTTCCTTATAAACCACGTCAAGACCTAAAACCTGTTTAACTGCAAAATTTTGTATAACGTGTTCTTCAACACCTTCTTTAACTTTTTGTAAAAAAGGTTTTGTTTTGTATATAGATTTTATTTTTTCTTTTTTTCTTTCCCTGAGTTTATACTTTATATCAGAGATTTGATTGTTGACTTTCTGGGATTCTTTGTTCTGGTCTTCAGGCTGGTTCTGATTTCCAAAAGGAAATTTTATAACCTTTCCCATTATTATCACCTGACAAGAGTAAGATTAAGTTTTATATTATATCAGATTGGAAAAAACAAAACATCTTAAGTCCTTTCAG
>CAZOTZ010000094.1:0-5117 GCA_964582875.1 uncultured Aquificales bacterium
GGAGAATTTGGTATATACTTGTTGTGTGATAAAGAAAAAACAAAAAGGAAGAAAGATTTAAATCTGAGGGAAACTCTCAAAGTGTAAAATCGTTCTTTCTTTTAAAATCAGGAGGAATTTATGTCACAAAAGACCACATTTAAAGATTTACCAATCTCAAAAGAAACCTTAAAAGCAATCCAAAAAAAAGGTTTCAAACACCCAACAGAAGTGCAAGAACTCTCAATTCCTATTATTTATCAAGGAAAAGACCTTATAGCCCAAGCTCAAACTGGAACAGGGAAAACAGCAGCTTTTGGAATACCTATAGTAGATAAAGTAGACCCAAAGAAGAAAAAAATACAGGCTTTAATTCTTGTTCCCACAAGAGAACTCGCCATTCAGGTAGCAAAAGAAATTAAAGACTTAGGAAAAGAAAAAAAGATTTTTGTTCTTGCTGTTTATGGAGGAAAATCAATACAGCATCAAATAAAGTTTCTAAAAAATGGAAAAGATGTTGTTATAGTTGGTACACCAGGTAGAGTTAAAGATTTAATAGAAAGAGGAATTCTTAAGCTTGATAATGTTGAAATGTTTGTTTTAGATGAAGCAGATAGAATGCTTGATATGGGATTTATTGATGATATTGAGTTTATATTTGAAAAAACCCCTAAAAATAAGCAAACTCTCCTTTTCTCTGCAACAATGCCCCCAGCAATTAAAAGACTGGCAGAAAGATTTTTAAAGCCTGACTATGAAATCATCAGAGTAAAACCAGAAGAAGTAACTGTAGATAGAATAAAACAGGTTGCATATAGAGTAGATGAAAAAATGCAGTTTTCAAAACTGAAAGAGTCCCTTGAAGAAATGCAAGACAGCAAGGCTATCATTTTTACAGAAACAAAAAAAGGAGCTGACGAACTTGCAGATAGATTAAAAAGGGAAGGTTTCAACGCTAATGCAATACATGGAGATTTTTCTCAGGCAAAAAGAGAAAAAGTTCTTAGAGATTTTAGGAATAGCAAACTTAAAATACTTGTTGCTACAGACGTTGCAGCAAGAGGACTTGATATAAAAGATGTAGATGTTGTTTATAACTACTCTTTACCAAGGGATGTTGAAAGCTATATACACAGAATTGGAAGAACTGGAAGGGCTGGAAGGGAAGGTATTGCTATATCTATAATGAACCCTTCTCAGGATAGACTGTTTTCTATAATAAAGAAAAAGACAAATGCAAATATTGAGTTTGTGAATATGTCTGAAAAACCTGTAGAAAAAGAAAACAAAACAGGTAAAAGAAGATTTTTAAGAAAATATTCAAAAAAATAATAGAAAGCGGCTTCGCCGCTTTTTTTATAAAACTCCACTTTTTAAAATATCGTGTAAATGTACAAGTCCTACCGGTTTCCCATCTTTAACAACAGGTAAAACTGTTATGTTGTATCTTTCCATTATTTCAAGAGCTTCTATAACAAGGATATTTTCCTGTATTGTTTTTGGATTTTTTGTCATTCCTTCTTCTGTCTTGCTCCTGTCAATACTTCCACCTTTTTTGATAAATCTCCTTAAATCTCCATCTGTGATTATTCCAACAAGTTTTCCTTCTTTATTTACAACAAAAGAAGCTCCAAAACCTTTCTCTGACATTACGATAACTGTTTCTTTAAGAGGAGTGTCTGGATAAACAACTGGCAATTCCTCTCCTTTGTGCATTATTTCATTTACTTTCATAAGTTTTTTTCCTAAAGAACCTCCTGGATGGAAACGGGCAAAATCTTCTGCTGTAAAACCTCTCATTTCAAGTAAAGCAACAGCAAGGGCATCTCCTAATGCAAGTGTTGCTGTTGAAGATGAAGTTGGAGCAAGGTTCAAAGGACAGGCTTCCTTGTCAACATTTAAAAAAAGATGCACATCACTTTCTTTAGCAAGTGTTGAATTTGGATTATTTGTTATTGATATAACTTTATTTCCCCATCTTTTTATTGTTGGAATTATCGCTATAACTTCCGGTGTTTCCCCACTATTTGATATAGCAAGAATAAGGTCATTTTTTGAAATCATACCTAAATCACCGTGTATTGCTTCTGCAGGATGAAGGAAGAAAGAAGGTGTTCCAGTTGAGGCAAGTGTTGCTGCAATTTTTTTCCCTACAAGACCAGATTTTCCCATTCCTGTTACCACAACTTTACCTTCTGTTGATAAAATCATATCAACAGCTTTATTAAAAGAGTCATCTAAAGAAGATATAAGAGAATTTAAAGCTTTTTTTTCTTCTTTTAGTACTCTTTTACCTATTTCTAAAGGATTTTTACTCTCCAATTTCCACCTCACCTGCGTTTTTCCCACAACCATTACATCCACCACATCCAGTTTGCTCTCTTTTTATTCCTAATCTGTCTAATTCATCAAAAGAGTAAAAAACAGACATACCATTTTCATCTATTAACTCAACTTCTTCTTTTATAAAATCGTATCTCTTTACTGTGTATTCTCTTCCGTTTATGTTTATAACAGATTCTTCTTCTGGTAGGTCTTTCCTTATAGAGTAATTATCTGCCTCAAAAGCAAGACAGCACATAAGTCTCCCACATATCCCTGTAAACTTCATAGGTGTTGGAGGTAAATTCTGCTCTTCTAACATTTCTACACTTACAGCATCAAACTTATCCATAAAAAGGGAGCAACAACACTCATGTCCACACACCCCAACTGCACCAAACATCTGAACCCCATCTCTAACTCCAACCTGTCTCATTTCAATTCTCATTTTCAGCTTTTTTGCGAGGTCTTTAACAAGCTGTCTGAAATCTACTCTTCCTTCCGATACGTAGTAAAAGAGTATTTTAGACCTGTTTAAAGGTATATAAGCTTTAAGCAGGTTCATTTTTAGCCCTAATCTTTCTGCAAAATTTTTACAGATGTTAAGGGCTTTTTCTGCTTCTTTTTCGTGTTTATCAAAGATTTGAATATCTTTTCTTGTAGCTTTTCTTAAAAATTTATAACTGTTTTCTGGGTCAGGTACAGAATTACCTAAAACAAGAACCAATTCTTCTCCTTTTTCAGTTTCAATAACAATGAAATCCCCTTTTTTTACAAAAACAGGAACATTATTAACATCGCTGAATTTATGTGTATCAAGAAACCTTATCCTTACTGTTTTCGTTCTAAATTTCTGCTTAGGTCTATCTTTTATATCTAAAGGCATTTTTTCCTCCTAAGTTTTTAAATTAAAATACATCCCTTCAACTGCTAATTTTTTCTTTACACCTGCTTTTAAAGCTTTTTCAAAGGTTTCCATTTCTTCAAGAAATCTATCGTATAAATCTATATCAAATTCTCCTTTTAACACTTTTTTATGGAGAATGACCTGAAGGAGTTGAAAGACAATTTTTATCTCATTATTATCCATTTTATCCAGAATATCTGCAAGATTTACTATACCTTCAATCCTGATATTTTTATCTAAATAAAGAACTGCAAAATCTTTTGCAAGCTGGTAAAGTTTTTTACTGTCTTTTAGCTGTGAGTATATATAAAGGGAACCTTCAGAAAGAGCAGAAAAGACTCTGGCATCTTTTTCATCAAATCCTTTTTTAACAAGAATTTGATGTATTTCCTCTTTTTTTAAAGGTTTGAATTTTATTTTGAAACACCTTGAAACTATTGTAGGTAAGAGCCTGTTCTGGTTAGTTGTTGTAAGGATAATCATACTGCTATCTGGAGGTTCCTCAAGGGTTTTAAGCAGTGCATTACTTGCTTCTGTGTTCATATTTTCTGCATTTTCAATTATTACAACTTTACCTGTAGCTGATTTTAGCTTTAAAAACTCTATAACTTCTCTTATCTGGGATATTTTTATTTCCTTACTATTTTCTGGAGAAATAAGTTTTATATCTGGATTTGGAGTGAGGTTTGTTTCTTCATATACATTTGATATTGTGTTGTCTGTAAGTTTACAGCTATTACATTCCCCACAGCCAAAATTTCTATTGTTTTCACACAAAAAACCCCGTGCTGTATAAAAAGCAAGCAGTTTTTTCCCTATTGCTTCTTTACCTTCAAATAAAAAAGAGTATGAATTTAACTTCCTATTCAGGTACTTACTAATAAGCTCTTTTTCTTTTTCGTGTCCTATAACCTTCATACCTATAAAAGTTTCCTTTCTTTTAAAACCTCTAATATCTCTTTAAATATAGTCTGAATATCTTTTTTTCCATCTAATATAACTACTCTTTCTTCTTTAGTGGCAATTTTCAAAAAACCTTCCCTTAGTCTTCTATGAAACTCTATCCCTTCACTTTCTATCCTGTCCTTGTTTTTCCCTAATCTTTCAAGTGAAAGCTCAACAGGTATATCTATAAGGAAGGTTATATCTGGATAAAGACATTGTGTAGCTATGTTGTTAAGCCTTTCTACAAGGTTTATATCAAGCCCCCTTGCGTATCCCTGGTAAGCTAACGTTGAGTCTGTATACCTATCACACACAACATAAAAGCCTTTTTCAAGATGTGGTTTTATAAGATTGTTAACATGGAAGTTTCTATCTGCTTCATAGAGAAAAAGTTCAGCTACATACGGAAAGTTTTCTTCTGTTTCTGATAGTAAAATCTCTCTTATTTTTTTCCCTGTTTCTGTTCCACCAGGTTCCCTTGTGAGAATGGCTTTTTTACCTTTTTCTTTTAGATATTGATAAAGGAGATTTGCTTGAGTTGATTTTCCTGCTCCTTCTATACCTTCAAATGTTATGAAAACACCCATCAAAACCTCGTTTGATTAAAATCATAGATAGGATACAAAAAGAATATATAATTTTTAAGAAAATTAAAAGAATGGAGGATTAGGTAATGACACAAGAACAAAAAACTACGGAACAGCAGGAAGTTAAGATAGATAGAGCTAAAGTTGAAGAAGTTTTAGAACAAATAAGACCTGCTTTAAGATTTGATGGTGGAGATGTTGAACTTGTTGATATAGGTTCTGATGGTACTGTCTATGTTAGATTAATGGGTTCTTGCCATGGATGTGCAATGTCCCTTGTTACATTGAAAGGTGGCATTGAGATGAAACTAAAAGAGGCTATACCTGAAGTTAAAGAGGTAGTAGCTGTAAATCTAAACCAACCACCATTTTAAATA
>CAZOTZ010000095.1:0-5088 GCA_964582875.1 uncultured Aquificales bacterium
CCAATCATAACCCAGTATGCTTTTATATGGGGAATGTTATCAAGGAGAAGTCTTGCCACAGCTATTGTTTTCAGGTCATCAACACCATGTGTATGTTCTGTTATATTTAGTTCATTGTTTTCTGGCTGGTATGCAAGGGGAATAAAGCAAGTAAAGCCCCCTGTTTCATCCTGAGCATCTCTTATTTTTAACATATGGTCTATTCTATCCTCTACTGTTTCAACATGTCCGTAAAGCATTGTTGTTGTAGAATGAAGACCAAGCTTATGGGCTGTTTTGTGTATCTCAAGATACTTTTTCCACCCTATTTTTGTTGGAGCTATTATCCTCCTCACCCGTGGTGCAAATATCTCAGCTCCTCCACCAGGGAGGCTGTTCAGACCAGCCTCTTTAAGCCTTATTAAAACTTCTTCATAAGAAAGACCTGAGAGTTTTGAAAAGTAGTCTATCTCAACAGCTGTAAAAGCTTTTATGTGAAGTTCAGGAAAGTTTTTTCTGAGTATAGAAACAATATTAAGGTAAACATCAAAATCCCAGTCTGGATGAAGTCCACCTACAATATGTACTTCTGAAGCCCCCTGCTGAACTGCGTATCTTGCTTTTTCAACAATCTCTTCGTAAGTCATTTCGTAAGCTTTTGGGTCTGTTTTCTCCATAGTTGCAAATGCACAGAACTTACAATCAAGGGCACATATATTTGTTGGATTTATCTGTCTGTTTATAACAAAATAAGCGTACTTACCGTTTTTCATTTCTGTCTGGTAATTTGCAAGGAAACCAACAGTTAACAGGTCATTGGTTTCAAACAGTTTTAAACCATCTTCAAAAGAAAGTCTTTTCCCTTCTAAAACTTTATCAATTATAGGAAAGAGTGATTTATCTGATACAAGGGATAAAGCCTGATTTATATCTATCTGAAGCATTTTTATCACCTCTAAAGAACTTTATTTCTACAACATAGCAGTATAATAGAAAAAAATCAATAAAACTCTTCTTCTCCTTCAGGTCTTGTTTTCCATCTTTTATGAGTCCACAGGTATTGCTCTGGATACTCTTTCACAGCTTCTTCAACAGCTTTTGTATAGAGATAAGTTATTTCTTCTACACTGCTTTTTTCTGTATTTTTTACTTCTTTTATGGAAATCTCATACTCCCCTGTTTTTTCATTAAACACACACATTGAAAACAGAACAGGTTTTTTATATTTGACTGCAAGTTTAGCTGGAAATGTAACTGTTGAAGCTGGAAGATTAAAAAAATCTACAAATATTCCTCTATGTCTTAGTGCATTCTGGTCAACAAGAAAAGCTATAAAATCTCCTTTATTAAGGGCTTTTAAAAAAGACTTTAATGTCTGGTCATGATATATGATATTAAGTCCGCTATTTTTCCTTATACTTTCAATAAAGCTGTTTATTTCTCTATTTTTCTGTCTGTATGCAAGGGCTGTAATAGGATATCCGTAAGAAACAAGAGAGCTTCCTGCTATTTCCCAGTTTCCAATATGGGCTGTTGTCAGTATAACTCCTTTACCTTTATAAAAATCTAAAAGTTCCTTACCTTTTTTTATTTTGACAATTTTTTTTATTTCTCCAGATTTGTAGTAATCTGGAATTCTTGGAAATTCGACTAAATTTCTTCCAATATTAGAAATAGATTTTGAATAAATCTTTTCCTTCCAGTTCTTATCTTTTTCTGGAAATGCTATTTCAAGGTTTTTAAAAACTACATCTTTTCTGTATTTTATAAATCTTAAAAGGGAAGCAAATGCTTCCCCTTTTTTTAAAGCTTTTTCTCTTTTTTGACTCTGGATATAACTAAAGGCTAATTTTATAAGCCTTTCTGTCATTCAATTTCACCTATTTTCTTCAAAACCTTCGTGGCTCTATCAAAAACCTCTTTATCTGTTGGGTAAGAAAGGGTTTCTTTTACATTTTCAAAAGGTATAAATTTAGCTTCGTCTATTTCTTCTTTCTGTGGAACAATATCTCCACCTGCATACTTCATAAGATAGTAGTAAACAAACTTATGTATTCTTGTAAGCCCCATGCTGTACCAGTAATCAACTTCTCCTAAATACTCAACAATTTCTGCATCTACCCCTGTCTCTTCTTTTACTTCTCTCAAGGCTGCCTGGTCTTTAGGCTCACCTTTTTCAATATTTCCTTTTGGAAAACTCCATCTGTTTTTAACTCTGATTAAAAGAATTTCAAGTTTACCTTCTTCATTTCTTCTGTAAACAACTCCACCTGCAGAAAATTCCCATTTTGTTTCCATATACTCACCTCACCTCATATAGATTAGTATGAAAGTAGTTATTATAACCGAACCAATTATGTTCATAAAAAAACCAACCTTAACCATCTGTTGAATTGGAACCACTTTACTACCATAAATAATAGCATTAGGAGGAGTAGCTATAGGAAGCATAAAAGCAAAGCTGGCAGCTATTATAACACCAAATATAGGATAAAATAAATCCACGTGTAGTTCTTTTAGTACACCAATAAGAATAGGAGCAAATGTTATAACTGTTGCTGTATTAGAACTTATCTCTGTAAGGAAAATCATAGATACAATTAAAATAAAAATAAATAGAAAAATTATTTCTGGAGAAACAAGAACTGATATTTTTTTTCCTATATACTCTGCAAGCCCTGTCTTTATTATGAGTTTTCCAAGTGCTATACCACCACCAAAAAGAAGTATTGTATCCCAATCAAGTTTTTTTAAATCTTCAGAAGATAAGGTTCCTTCTTTTTTATTGGCAGGAAGCAAAAATAAAAGTATAGAAGCTATTAAAGCTACAACAGCTTCAGGAATATGAGTTTTTAAGAAACTGTACAAAGGTTTATTACCAAGAAGATTTGCAAGTCCTGGAAGTATCCATAGAAAAGCAGCTAAAGAGAATACAAATATAGTGTTTTTTTCTCCCATTGATACCTTTGGTAGATGTTTTTTTTCTTCAAGTAGGAGGTGTTTTATCTTACTTGCATCAAACGAAAAATCTCTTATGTGGAACTTTATGTAAAGAATAAGAGCTATATAACTTAGAAATGTTATAGGGAAAGCAAGTAAAAACCATTTTAGAAAATCAACATCATACCCAGCTTCCCTTAAAAAACCAGCTCCTATGAGGTTGGTTGGAGTTCCGATTAATGTTGAAGCCCCACCTATAGACGCTGAGTATGCCACAGATAAAAGAGCAAAAACTGCAAATCTGTTTATGTCTTTAATGTGTTTTTCCTTAAACATATGGATTATTCCAAGAACAAGAGGTAAAAGCATTGCTGTTGTCGCTGTATTGCTAACCCACATAGATAGTAAAAATGAGATTATGGAAAAACCAATTATAAGTCTTATTGGACTTTTTAAGAAGAAGTCCTTTGAAAGTAGAAAAAGGGCAAATCTTTTATCAAGTCCATGTTTTGTCATTGATTGTGCTATCAAAAAACTTCCCAGAAATAAAAGGATTACAGGATGTCCTAAGCTCAGAAAAGCCTGTTTAATATTGACAATACCAAGTACAACAGCTGCTGTTACACCTAAAAAGGCTGTCATAGAAAGGGGAATTACTTCAGTTAGCCAGAAAACAAGACAAAAGCCCATTATAGAAAAGACTATATGGGCATTCTGGTTTAAATCCATTGGTGCTATATATATTAGAGCTGCAACAAAAGGAGCAAGGAAAAGACCTATACTTTTTTTATTCTTTTCAAAAAAAGATAAATAGCCCATGGCTATCTCCTAACTTTCTTCATCTTCAACTCTTATAATAACCGTTTTATCTTTTGTTATTTTCTGCTCTTCTATTTCTCTTATTGCTTGCTGAACACTGTTTTCAGATGCTGTGTGTGTAAGGATAACAAGGGGAACAACTTTTTCATTTTTATTTCTTGCTAAACTTAGAACCTTTTCTTTCTGGATAACAGCTGCAATACTTATGTTGTACTTCGCAAAAACAGCTGATACTTTAGCTAAAACTCCTGTTATATCTGGAACAGTAAATCTTATGTAATAACGGGTATAAAAGTCTTTAACTTTAGTTAATGAAAGGTCTTTATGCTCCCAGTTCATTGATGTTATCTCTATCTCTCTACCAACGCCTAAGGCTATACTTTTTGCTATATCAACTATATCACTTACAACAGAACTTGCTGTTGGAAGGCTTCCTGCTCCTTTTCCGTAAAACATACTTTCCCCAACAGCATCTCCTTCAACCATAACTGCATTAAACACACCATCAACTTTTGAAAGGGGATTATCCACTGGTAAAAATGTAGGATGAACCCTCACCTCAACTTCCCCGTTGTGTCCCTTTGCTATAGCAAGGAGCTTCAATGTATAACCAAGTTCTTTTCCAAGGTCTATATCCAATCTATTTACATTTTCAATTCCTTCTACATATACCTGTGAGAAATCTAAAAAACCTCCGTAAGAAAGGGACGCAAGAATTGATATTTTATGGGCTGCATCTGTACCGTTTATATCAAGTGTAGGGTCTGCCTCAGCATATCCAAGTTCCTGTGCTTCTTTAAGAACAGTCTGAAAATCTTTTCCTTTTTTATACATCTCTGTAAGTATGTAGTTTGTTGTACCATTTAAAATTCCGTAAATTTTTTTTATATCATTCGCAACAAGACCTTCTCTTAAAGCTCTTATTATAGGTATTCCTCCGGCAACAGCTGCTTCATAACCTATCCTGATTCCTTTTTCCTCTGCCATAGAAAAAACTTCTTTACCTTTTTCTGCAAGTAAAGCTTTGTTTGCTGTTACTATGTGCTTGTTTCTTCTAATTGCCTCTTTCATTAACTTAAGGGGAAACTCAACTCCCCCTGTTAACTCAACAACAATATCTATGTCTTTATCTTCTAAAATTTCATCAAGGGAGTAGGCTTTTTTTTCCTCTTTAAGGGGATATGGAAATTCTTTATCCCAGTTTCTTGTAAATACTTTTTTTAGTTTTATATGAACACCTGATTTTTTTCTCAGAGTTTCTTCTTTTTCTTCAAGTATCTTTGCAACACCATTTCCAACAACACCATAACCAACAATTCCTATATTTATCTCTTTCAAATGAGCCTCCTT
>CAZOTZ010000096.1:0-4662 GCA_964582875.1 uncultured Aquificales bacterium
TGAGAAAAAACACCCTTAATACTGGAAGGTTATCTTTGATAAAATACTTAAAACATTAGTCTGAGAGGTAATAGATGAAAAGGGCAATTTTAGCTCTTGAAGATGGGCATTTTTTTTATGGTTATGCATTTTCAGGATTTTCAAAAGGTGAAACAGGTGGAGAAGTTATATTCAATACATCAATGACAGGTTATCAAGAAATACTTACTGACCCTTCTTATAAAGGACAGATAGTTGTAATGACACCTTCAGAGATAGGTAATTATGGTGTTAACGATGAAGATATAGAGTCAGAAAAAGTTCATGTTAATGGATTTGTAATAAAAGACCTTTCTTCTATAGCTTCAAACTGGAGAGCTAAAAAAACACTTCAGGAGTACCTTGAGGAAAATGATGTTGTAGGTATCTATGGTATAGATACAAGGGCTCTTGTGAGAATAATAAGACAGTATGGCGTTATGAAAGGTTATATAGGTATAGGAGATATATCCCCCAAAGAGGCTGTCAGGAAAGCCCGTTCTATACCTGATATATCAGAGTTAGACCTTGTTTCTCAGGTAAGCCATAAAGATATCTACAGATGGAATGAAACAACGTGGAAGTGGCCTGAAGGTTATGGAAAACAAAAGGAAAAAAAATACAGGGTTGCTGTTCTTGATTTTGGTATAAAGAGAAACATCTTAAGGCTAATGGCAGACAGAGGATTAGAACTCACAGTTTTTCCCTATAATACAAAAGCAGAAGATATCCTTGAGTTTAAGCCAGATGGTATATTCCTTTCAAATGGTCCTGGAGACCCTGCGATTTTGCATTTTCAGATACAGCAAATAAAAAAGCTCTTAAATTCTGATATTCCTATGTTTGGGATATGTCTTGGACACCAGCTTTTATCATGGGCTATAGGTGGTAAAACGTACAAACTTGAGTTTGGACACCATGGAGGAAACCATCCTGTAAAAAATCTACAAACTGGGAAGGTTGAAATAACAGCACAAAATCACAACTATGCAACAGACCCAGATTCCCTCCCATCCTATGTAGAGATAACACATATAAACCTTAATGATGACACGATTGAGGGAATAAGACTAACTGATAGACCAGTTTTCTCTATACAACATCACCCTGAAGCATCACCAGGTCCCCATGACTCCTACTATATATTTGACGAATTCGTAAAGCTAATAGAGGAACAAAAAAGATAAATGCAGGAACAGGGAAATAACCAGACACTCAAAGAAAGATGGGCTTTAGGCTCTCTTATACTTAACCTGCTTCTTTCTTTATTAAAGCTTGGGGCAGGTGTGTTTACAGGTAGTCTTGCTTTAATAGCAGAAGCTATACATTCTTTTTCAGACCTTGTAGCTTCTATAATCTCCCTTATCAGTGTAAAGCTTGCTGCAAAAAAGACAAAAGAGTTTCCTTACGGGCTTTACAAACTTGAAAATATAGCTTCTATTGTTATTTCATTGTTTTTATTTTTTGCTTCTTACGAGATTATCAAGGAAGCTTTTTTCTCAAGTGAAGAAAGAACTGTTAAGCATATCTATGTTGCTATTGCTGTAATGGTAGTAGCTATGATTTCAACCTTTATTTACTCCAGACTTGAAATAAAAGCGGCAAAAGAGCTTAATTCCCCTGCCTTGATGGCAGATGCCCATCATATATGGGCAGATTTTTTATCCTCTGTTGTTGTTATTGTTGGTCTTGTAGGTGTTATTTTTGGATATAACCTTGATAAGTACGCAGCTGCTATCGTTGCTCTTTTTATTATCCATAGTGGATGGGAGATATTCTCAAGTGGTATAAAAGTACTCCTTGATATCTCGTTAGAAAAGGACGAGATTGAAAAAATAAAAAAAATTATCTACAGTCATCCATCGGTTGTTGAGATTAAACATATAAGAGGAAGAGCAGCAGGAAGTTTTAAGTTTCTTGATATTGAACTTCTTGTTCATAACTACTCCCTTAGAGAAACCCATAAAATTGTTGACGATATAGAAAAAAAGATAAGAACAGAAATACCTAATATAGATTCTGTTTTTATACATTATGAGCCTGTTAGACAGGAAGGTTTGAGAATAGCCTTTTTGGTTGATGAGAAAAATAAAATAAAAGATTTTTCTTCAGCTAAAAAGATAGTTGTGGTTGATGTTTCTAAAAACTTTGATACACAAATAAGTAACACATTAGAAGTTTCAGGAGATGAGAAAGAGATAGGAAATATTCTTTCAAGAATAGGAGTAGATATAATAGTTTCAAAACTCCATCCATTGAATTTTGAAGTTAGGTGGAACTTGACAAGAGCAGGTGCTATGGTATGGGAAACAGAAAAAGAGAATTTTGATGAAGCTTTAGAAGAAGTTTTAAAATCGTGGAAAGAGTATAATTTAGAAAAAACAAGAAAGGAGAAAAAAGAATGATAAAAAGAATTCTTGTTGGGATTGACGGTTCAAAAGCTTCATGGGTAGCTGCTGATTATGGAATGTACTTTTCAAAGAGATTAAAAAAACCTGTTATTGGAGTTCATATTGTTGATATAAGACTTCTTGAAACTCCCTTTATTGAAGATTTAGCAGGAGCTTTAGGTTTTACAACCTATGCAGACCTTACACCAAAACTGAAAGAAGTTTTAGATGAAAGGGGAAAAGCTATTTTAGATGAGTTTGCAAAAAAATGCAGAGAATACGGAGCTGACTGTTCAATAGCCCAGGCTTTTGGAATAGTAGCAAATGAGCTTGTAGATATGGCTGACCCAGAAGATTTAATAATTGTTGGAAAAAAAGGAGTTCACAATCAGTTTGCTCCTTTATTCTTAGGTTCAACATCAGAAGCTGTAGCAAGAAAATCAAAATGTCCAGTTTTAATAACAACAGATAAATTTAAAGAAATAAAAAATGTAATTCTTGCCTTTGACGGCAGAGAAAAATCCGTCCACGCAGCTAAATATCTAAACAGCTTTGCAAAAGAACTTGGTTTAGAAGAAATCACAGTTATATCTGTATTAGATAAGAAATCAGGAGATATAGAAAAACATATAGAAGACCTTTTAACGCAGAATCTGGAGCTTGATTTTGTACTTAAGTTTCTTTATGGATACCCTGAAGAAGAGTTAGACAGATATATAAAAGAAAACAGGGAAAAGTACCAGCTTGTTGTTATGGGAGCTTACGGAGAAAGTAGAATAAAAGAGCTTGTACTTGGAAGTACAACCTCTTTTATAATACAGCACTCTCCTATACCTGTTTTATTAGTTAAATAAGGGGGTCTGGATTGGAAAAAAGATTTGGGGGATTTAAAGGGATACTTATAATAGGTCTTGGACTTATAGGAGGTTCTTTAGCATTATCATTAAAAAATGAGGGATACAGAGGGAAGATTTATGGTTTTGACTTAAATGAAGAAAGAATAAAAAAAGCTATCCAGATGGGAGCTATAGATGAAGGTTTTACAGATTTAAAGAATGTGCCCTGGGAAAATATTGACCTTGTTGTTTTAGCAACACCTGTTAAAACGTTTCTTGATGTAGCAAAAAAGATAAAACCTTTTTTAAAAGAAAAAACTGTTATAACAGATGTTGGAAGTGTTAAAGGTGAGCTTGTAAGGCAGCTTGAGGAAATTTTAAAGCCATATAAGTTTATTGGAGCCCATCCAATAGCAGGAACAGAAAAAGAAGGTGTTGAGAATGCAGTTATTGGTCTTTTCAAAGGAAAAAAACTCATTCTAACTATTGACAGGGAAGATGAAGATACAAAAAGGTTAGAGGAACTGTGGACAGATTTAGGTTCAAAAGTTGAAGTTATGGAGCCTTATCTCCATGATTTTGTTTTTGCTTCTGTTTCCCATTTACCTCATGCTGTTGCTTTTGCTCTCGTAGATTCACTTATCAGTTTATCTAAAGAAACAGGTATAGACCTTTTCCTTTATCCTGGGGCAGGTTTTAAAGATTTTACAAGGATTGCAGCAAGTTCTCCAACTATATGGAAAGATATCTTTTTACAAAACAAAAAAGATGTTTTACACACAATAGATGAGTTTATTAAATCAATGGAAAAACTAAGAGAGTTAATAAAAGAAGAAAAGGAAGAAGAGCTTGTAGAACTTCTTAAAGAAAGCAGGGAAAAAAGACTATCCCTTGAGGACTAATCCTCAACATACATGTTTAATATTTTTATAGGAGCTACAGGAACATCACTCATACCTTTTGTTGTGTGTGTAGGAATTCTGGAAATCTTTTCAACTACTGACATACCTTCTATAACTTTTCCAAATACTGTATAGCCGTATGGGTCTACAGCCTCTGGGTCTCCATAATCAAGTTTGTAATTATCTGAAAGGTTTATATAAAACTGGGAAGTGGCACTATCTGGGTCTGCAGTTCTTGCCATAGCTACAGTTCCCCGTAAGTTTTTAAGTCCATTCTGGGCTTCGTTTTTTATAGGAGGGAATAAAGGGGTTTTGTAGTTTAGATTTTCGTCAAATCCTCCACCCTGAACAACAAAATTTGGTATTACCCTGTGGAATATTAAATCTTTGTAAAATCCACTTTCCACATACTTTAAAAAATTTTCAACTGTTATAGGAGCTTTATCTGGATATAGTTCTATCTTAAATGTTCCAAGGTTTGTTTCTACAACAACAACTGGATTTCCCATTTTTCCT
>CAZOTZ010000097.1:0-4526 GCA_964582875.1 uncultured Aquificales bacterium
GCTTTGTCCACAAGCCAGTATTCTGCCGGTCAGTAGGT
The DNA here is from genome assembly GCA_964582875.1 of uncultured Aquificales bacterium. Classification (GTDB taxonomy): domain Bacteria; phylum Aquificota; class Aquificia; order Aquificales; family Hydrogenothermaceae; genus JAADDV01. Next base: position 39 of record CAZOTZ010000097.1, read on the forward strand.
ATCTATATCTTTTTCAGGACGGAAGTAGTTTCTAAAGCCATCTGCAGAAGGTTCTGTTATCTTGTAGAAATGAGCATCCATGTATTTTTCTGAGACATAAACCATTACTGTCACAAATTTAAAGTTTCTATTCTGAATTGATTCTATGCTTTTATGAAAAAAGTAAATTCTGTGCCTTTATACTTTCCTTCGCTTTTTACGTAAATTTCTCCCCCTAAAAGTTTGACATACTCTTTAGATATTGCAAGACCCAAACCAGTACCTTTATGTTTTTTCTGCATAGGGTTTTCAAGTTGTGAAAAGTTTTTAAAAAGTTTTGGAATATCCTCTTTTTGTATCCCTATTCCTGTATCCTTTACACTGAAAAATATCTTATCTTTTTCTTTCTTAACAGACAGTTTTATGTACCCTTTCTCTGTAAACTTTACAGCATTTGACAACAGGTTCAGGAGTACTTGTTTCAAGAGTTTTTTATCTGTAAACAGTTCTATATCTATATCAGGAAAAAAAAGCTGTAAGCCTTTCTCATCAGATAAAGGTTTTATTATACTTTTTATCTCTTCCAGTATATCTTTCAGGTTGAATTTTTCTTTTTTTACCTTTACTGCTCCTGCTTCTATTTTTGCATAATCAAGTATATCGTTTATTATTTCAAGTAAATATCTTCCAGAAATTTCTATGCTTTTTAGAGCTTGCTTTTTCGTTTCATCCTGTTCTACAGTCTGTAAATACTGTGAAAATCCAAGTATACTGTTTAAAGGGGTTCTAAGTTCATGGGACATATTTGATATAAACACCGATTTTGCCTTTGATGCTGCCTGAGCTTTATTTAAAAGCTCTACCTTTTCCAACAGTAGATTTACGAGTTTAACTGTAGAGCTGAAAAATTTTTCCTCCTCTGGAGAAACTGGTCTATCTGGACTGAAAGTTATATATCCTTTTATTTTTTGTGTTTCTATTGGGTATGAGTATACGCCTATTTTTTCCTTTGAAAATTCCACCTTCACATCTAAAAATTTTTTTAGTTCTCTAACTGATGTTTCAAGTACTTCTTTTTCTGTTTGCAGAGATGTTATCCTGTTGAACACTTCTATCAAATTCTTAAACAATTCAACTCTTTTTCTATTTTCTTCTTCTATTGTTTTTAATGCTTTTTCTATTTCAGAAAGCATAAAGTTAAATGAGTTTACAAGAATACTAATTTCATCTTTACCTTTGTAAGACACCCTTTTTGAGTAAGCCTTCTCTTTGACTACACTTTCCATAATATTTGATATATGAATAATAGGTTTTACAAGTTTTTCAGAGGAGTAGAAGGCGAAAACTGATATTAAGAAAAGACCCAATATAAAAACAGCAACAAATATTATTTTTACTTTTTCTAAAGGTAAAAAAACAAGCTTTTTGTTTATCTGGGATACTATGAGCCAACTGTTTAATGGCTTTTCCTTTAAAGGTTTTGAGAAGTAAATGTATTTATCATTTTCATATTCAGATAGTTTTTTTGCCTGTTCAGGAATACTGTTTGAGTATCCAATAATAATGTTGTTATACCTGTTTATTACAGATAAGCTGACAAGGTTATTGCTATAGAGAAAATCTTTTAGCTTTTCTGATGGCTGTACATATACTATATTTCCTATTTTTTTCTTATTGAAAGACGCAAAAACAGGAAAGGATATAACAATATCACTATCTTTTATATGTAATTTTTTCCTGAGTGATTTTGTATCTGTAGAGGCTATAACTGTTTTGCTGAGGTTCAAAACGTATATATTTCCCCTTAGTTTATAATTGATTTTTATCTGGTCTAAAAATATCTGAATTCTTTTATCTATATCATCTGTGAGGAGGTCATCTAAAATCTGAGCTTTTGACCAGAAGCGAAGGTTTCTTTTTAGAGAAAGAAAGTAATCTTCTATATTTCTTTTTACAAGGTCAAGGTTCTGTATCTGCTGGTTTTTTATATTTTCCCTTAAAATGGTTTCTTCATTTTTAAATACAAAAAAGGATATTATTACATATGGGAATAAGCTTAAAAAAAACAGAGCTATAAAAAGCTTAACTCTTACACTCATTTTAATTTTTCTTTTATTTTTTTTATCAGAAGGTTAATGTCTATTGGTTTTTGTATAAAATCAACATTATCTTTAATATCTTTCTCTTCTAAAGCTGTTAGAAAAATAACTGGAATCTGTGTGTTTTTAATTTTTTCAAAAACTTCAAAACCGTTTATATCTGGCATCATTACATCTAAAAGCACAACATCAGGTTTTTTTTCGTATGTTATTTCAATCCCCTTCTCTCCTGTATCTGCTTCTAAAATTGTATATCCTTCTTTTTCAAGGACAAGTTTTAGTAAAAACCTGTTATGTAAGTCATCATCTATTATTAAAATTTTTTCCATGGTTCAGCCTTATGACACAAAGTATTTTTAAATCTTTATCCAGATATTTTTTTGTTATATATCCTATTGAGCCTTTTACTTTTTTTAAAAATTCCTTTACTGCTTTTTGGGATTTCAGTACTAAAGGTGGTGTTATTCCTTCATAGTACTTCTCATTCCAGTAAAGGCTTATCTCTTCTTCATCCATACCCAATACATACTTTCTAAAGTACTTCCTTATAGTGCTGTTTGCTGGTAGATTAACAGGTATCATTTTTATGCCATTTATAAATATAATCTCCTTTAAATATATATGCTTTATATCCTCACAGGATACTTTGATATCTGTTTCTTTTCCTACGACAACATATATATTTATTTCTTTTCCTGAAGAAAAAGAAAACCATATTAAAAAGATTAAAAGAGTTGTAAGCCTTTTCATTAAAATAGTATTGAAAACGATACTCTAATGTAATCTTTTTGTTTTTCAAAGAGCTGATACTCAGCTTTTATAGACATATTAAATCGTGGTCTGAAGTTGTAGCAAAAAGTCCATACATTTATGTGTTTACTGTCTGATGAGTCATAAAAACCGTCTTTTCTTAAAACAAGATAGTTTTTTGGAAATATTCTATAGGCTCCCTGTATGTAGTAAGCTATCTTGCCATGTTCTTTATGTTCTTTACCTGCTCCTTTGTACTTTTCGTTTGCGTAGTAAAATTCTGAGGAAATAAAAAGATTTTTAAGCTTTGTTTTTCCATAAACTCCTAAAAAAATATATCTTTCGTTGGATCTTTTTTCATCAAATTTACCGACATTTATTCCTGTTTTCCTGTTTACATCAAAAATTTTTTCTATTTGTAGTCCTAACATATTATCAGGTTTAAGGTTGTTGTAGGAGGCGTTTATACTTTTATTTTTCTGAAAAAATAGTTCGTATTTTACTTTTCTTTTATTTGATACATAACCGTATATTTTCAGTCCTGTTGTAAACATTGGGAAGAAACGTTCTGATACAAGGGGGTCTGAAACAGTCCATTTTAAAGCATTAATGTGGATTTTATTCCATATACCAAGAGGGGTTAAAAATCTACCTGCTCTTATGTTGAATACTGGGGAATGTCTATACTCTACAAAAAGTCTTTCTATCTCAAACTTGAAGTTCCAGTATCTATTTTTTTCTACATCTGAAACCAGATATATGTTTTTAGCTTCTACTTCCGAAAAAAATCTGAATTTTTTATAGTCAAACTTTGTTAAAAATGCTAAATCTTCAAATTTGAAGGATTGTTTATCTGATTTTTTCCAATAGTTTAAAGATAGATAGCTTCCTATCCACAGATTATTTCCTATAAAAAGACCTCTACCAAATCTGTACGAGAAACTTTCTCCATATGACAGAGAGAAAATAAGTAAAAAAATAAAAGATATAAACCTCATCATCTGAATATTATCACATAAAAAGGGGGAATAGCTCCCCCTTATGTGTTAATCTTCTCCATCTGGTCCGTTGTGGCAGTCATAACATCCAATTTTGTGTCCTGGAGAGAATGTTTTTGTTCCCCATTCTGTATGGAAAGATTTAGTAGTTTTAACTTCAGAAAGGTCTGAACCTCTAAGGTCTGTTCCATGGCAGGCTTTACAGCTATTGTATCCATGTCCTTCAACATAATCTCCATGCTCGTTTACCCACCATTGACCTATTGTGTGCATACCATGGGGTCCTTCGTCTGCAGTATGAGGAACCTGGTCTTTATGACATACAAAACATTCCCTCAGTGTTCCTTTGTACCCCTGTAGTCTTATAGACTGCATGTTATCTTTTTCAAGGGATGAAGGATAAATAGCATGTGGCGAACCATGGCATGTTTCACACTGGAGTTTTCCATGACCTTTACTTAGCCTGTATAAAGACTTTCCTGGTAAAGGTGTATCAGGATTAGTAGCAAATCTTGTATCTACTACCGCCCTTAGTGTTCCTCCTATTACGTCATTTTCAAACACTGTTTCGTATCTGTGTCCATTTTGGTGACACTGCTGACATGTAGGCATATCTAACCATCCTTCTCTTGTTGGACTTCCTACATCTGCCATTGTTCCAT
>CAZOTZ010000098.1:0-4451 GCA_964582875.1 uncultured Aquificales bacterium
CCTCCTATACTTGTCATTATTCTTCTACAGTCTGAAAAAGCATATCCTGATTTCTGTATTTTTGCGTTTGATATCTCTTTTTCTATAAGAACTTTTTTTATAAATTCATCTAAATCTTTATCTGTTCCATTTCTTAAAACATGTTTGACATCTATCTCATCATCTGTTCTCAAACACAACTTTATATGACCTTCTGCTGTTAAACGTAGTTTTGAACAACCATCGCAAAAAGGATTTGACATAGGCGTTATAAAACCTACTTTGGTACCAAGTTTAGGTATTTTGTATACCCGTGCTGCTCCACTTCCTATAGATATTGCCGGAATTAACTTTCCGTATTTTTCTTCAATCTTTCTTTTTATCTCTTCAAGGGGCTGAACTAAATCTTTACTCCAGTGTATCTGTTCAGCTCCTATAGGCATCATTTCAATAAAACGTACTTCTACCCCATACTCTTTACCAAACTCAACAAAATCAAGGGCTTCATTCTCATTTAACCCTTTTACTATAACTGCGTTTACTTTTATTGGGTCAAACCCAAGTTCTTTTGAAACTCTTATTCCTTCAAGAACATCTTCTAATTTTCCTTTAGTTATCTGGTAAAAAAGCTCTGGCTTCAGGCTATCTATACTTATATTTAACCTATCAAGCCCTGCTTTTCTTAGTTCTTCTGCATGTTTAGCAAGGGTTATTGCGTTTGTTGTCATAGAAATATCCTGAATTTCAGGAATATCCCTGAGCATTTTTATAAGGATGTGGAGCTGAGGCCTCACAAGAGGTTCTCCACCTGTAATTCTTACTTTTCTTAAACCATACTTAGTCATAGCTTTTACAAGTTTTGCTATTTCTTCGTATCTTAGTATTTCATCGTGGGGAACAAACTCTGAATTATCAGGTCTACAGTAGAAGCATTTGAGATTGCATTTGTCTGTAACTGAAACCCTGAGATATGAGATTTCCATGATTAAGTCCTCCAGCTATTTCTATAAGGATACACTACCACTTTCAATATGGCAAGTTTGACATATCGCTTTAAATGATAAATATCACATTTGCTAATAACATTGATATTTGTCAAAAGAAAAATCTTTGACACTTGCCTTTACAATTTTTGTATATGTTTTTTACATTTGTAAAAAATAGATACAAATCCCTGTCTTCTTAAAGAATAATAGAAATACTACTGAAAAAAGATTTTCCATGTGTAAAAAAGTTTTACAGATTAAACAAAAAACTGGCATTTTTCTTTACCAAAAAAATTGGCATTTTAATTGCAAAAAAACAAAAAAAGAAAATATAAGGGGGAGAGTGAAATGAAAATAAACAAAAAAACATTACTAACAGCATCTATTCTTGTTTTAGGGTGCTTTTCTCAGGGCTACACAAACGAAGCTAAACTTTTCTTTGATTTATACGGAACATATGATGTTCCAGATGGAGCTACAGTAAAAGGGGATAATGACCTTGCCCAGATAACAGTTCCCTGTGAAGCAAGCAGTTATCTAAGACAGGTCAATTATAACTTAGACCCAAATGTACAGTCTCCACTTGGACATCTGACAGGTGTAACTATTAAGTATGAAGCTACATATGGTTCAATATCTGAAGGAGACCAGCTTCATTTTACCTTTCACAACGCAAGACTTGCCGATAATATGGTAAAGTGCTGGCTTATGTTTTATGAGTACGAAGGTGTAGATACAGATGGAGATGGTAAAGGGGATACAGCCCATGATGTTGATGGAGATGGAGACCACTACGATGGAGTTGTTATTGCAGAAAGTATAGGTAATGTTGCAGGGGAAAGAACAATTCATTTCAGGGTAACTAACAACGGCTCTTCTTATCCATCAAATGGAATTCTTTACCTTGCCTGTGCCGAAGACAATGAACCTCCTTTATCCTCAATAAAAAGAGGAGTACCTCCTGCAGAATACGACACAAAATATAACCCTGTACTTGTTTTAGATGAACTTTATACAGAAAATTACATTTACAACAAGTGTGAAAAGGATAAAATCAACAGTAAAGTTTGTATAACCGTCAGTGCAAATGCCTGCTGTCCAAATTCTGGGCTTGAACTTCCTGACCTTGAGATAACCACACCTCAGTGTTTTATAGACATGGAATGCCAGTACCAGCTTAATATGAAACCTTCAGAATCTATTATAGATATGTACCCAAGGTCTTTAGGTTCTGTGGACTGTACAACAAGTAAAAACGGAATATTTAAATGTTATGACCCGTCTTATGAACCAGGAACACAGTTTGTTGATGAACCTTCAGGTGATATTTTAAGGACTTACAGCTGTACAGATAGAACAGCTTCAAGTGGTTATATTGTTATATCAAACAATAAGGACAACAAAGTAGATGATTTCCTTGTACTTGGTTCTAATGGTTGGACAGGAAAACTAAAAGTAAGAATGTACGATACTACTAACAGATACGCTTGTTCTGATACAAATGTAGGAGGAAAAAGAGCCTACAAAGCCCTTGATTTTGCTAACAACAGGGTTTTTATAGATAACAACGGAATTGAAGCAGGTAGCGGTTCTGTAGGTGATACTGGAGATAGAATTCTGTTCTCTAAAGGAGAAAGCTGTTTAGCACAGGCTAATGTTTCATCAACATCTACATGTGATGAAACAAACTCTTTAATATGTGTACCATTAAACTCTGAATGGAAAGATGATGTTTATGTAGGTACAACAGGAAACGATAGGTTAAACTGGGTTAAATGGGGACTTACTGAGGAGTTAGAAATATACAAAGACTCGCAACACCTCTTTACTATAAAGATGGATGAAAGAGCTAAATGCAGAGATTGGGACTGTTGTTATGACAGTAAAGCAGGAGATGAATACTTCCTTAGATGGGAACCAAATGGTAGTCAGTTCTTCATACCACATCTACTGAACAACGGGCTAACGTATGTAAAGGTATCAAATCACTCATGCTGGGACGGGGAAATATACGCAGAAGTATGGGACGAGAATGGAGATTTCGTAGACAATATCTACCTTGGAGTAGCTCCAGCCCATGGTTCTAAGATACTGTGGGGTAAAGACATATTTGCAAAAGCAAGAGCCTTAAACCCGAGAATAGGAGGAGGATACGGAACATTCTCAGCAATAATCACAGTGGGAGCACCTAAGAGAGATGTAGAAGTAGCAGCAGGTGATTCAAGGAATGGAAAAGGTAAAATGCTTCCTGTTTATGATGCTCCATTTGGAAGAAATAACGGATACAGAAATACAGAGTTTGATAAAGACTTCTTTGATAACTAAAAAAACTAAACCTTAAAAACTGTTTACAGCCTCCCTTAAAGGGAGGCTGTTCTTTTTGTATAAATTTTTTACAATTTGTAAATATTTTCTACAAAAAATCAATCCCAAAACCCCCTCCAAGCACAAATTTTCAAGCACTTACAAAACAGGCACACAAATTGTTATTACCAAACCAAAAATACAAAGTAAAAAATAAGGGGGAAATAAAATGAAATCCATTTCCAAAAAAGGAGTTGTTGTTGGAGCTTCTATAGGTCTTCTATCAGCATTGCTCCAGGCAAATGCCCAGGACGCATTAATGTTTTTTAAATTTTCAGGTACCCACGCAGATAACGACCCTATAACTGTTCCCTGTGAAGCAACTGACTATTTAGCAACTAAGGACTACAACCTTGACCCTTCTGTTCCTTCTCCTATGGGAAATCCTACCGGTGTTGTTATTAAGTACGAAACTAACTACGGTGAGCTAACAGAAGGAGACCAGATTCATTTTTATCTACACAACGCCAGAGTTGCAAACAACATCAAAAAATGCTGGCTTGTTTTTTATGAAAACGAAGGTGTTGACACTAACGGAGATGGTGTAGGGGACAAAAGCCACGATGTAGATAGTGATGGAGATACAAAAGATGCAATAGTTATAGCTGAAAGTGTTGGAGACTTACAGGGAAAAAGAGAAATACATTTCAGGGTAACTAATAACGGTGCAAGTTATCCATCAAATGGAATTCTTTACCTTGCCTGTGCTGAATATAATGAACCTCCTTTAGCGGACACAGACCCTTCATCTCCTGACTCTTACAACCAGATGTACAACCTTGTAATAATTCCAGATGACCTTTACGACGAAAGTTCCCATTCAAATCTTTGTTCAAATCCTGAAATTGATAATAAAGTATGTTTGACAGTAAGCGCTAACGCCTGTTGTCCAAATACAGATTTAGAGCTTCCAGACCTGAGAATATCAACACCTCAATGTTTTATGGACGTGGCATGCCAGCTTTCCCTAAACATGAGACCTACCAAATCAATCATAAATATGTATCCAAAAGGATTAGGCTCTGTAGATTGTTCAAATAGCACAAGTGGAATATTCAAATGTTATGACACTTCATATGAACCAGGAACACAGTTTGTTAACGTAGGTGGAGACAACGATAT
>CAZOTZ010000099.1:0-4363 GCA_964582875.1 uncultured Aquificales bacterium
TTTTCTTAAAAAAGGGAAGAGAATATGATTGTTTTATATTCAGAAAAAAACAGCTGGTTTAAAGAAAAAGGTTTATATCTGTTTGATAAGCCTGTGAAAACTGCAAAATACATTAATAATAAGTTATACATAAATGGAAAAAGTTTTTACACAAAAAACCCTCTTCCTGTAATAGAAAAAATAATTAAAAATCATAAACTTTTTGCGCTTGGATTTATATCTTACAACTACAAAGAAAAAATTTTTGGAAAAAAGCCAAAATATGACAATTTAAGACTTCCGGACATATATGTAGCGTTCTATAAGAACTTTAAAAAATACACTGATTCTAAAAGTAAAATCAGCTCCAGAATAAAAAGTTTATCAATAAAAACAGATGAGAGCCAGTTTATAGATAGAGTTAAAAAGGCAAAAGAGTATATAGAAAGTGGGGATATATACCAGGTGAACCTATCCCACAGAATTGAAGTAGAAGGATTTTTTCATCCTGAATCTGTCTTTTTAAACCTTCTAAAAGTTCAACCAGCCCCTTATCTAATGCTAATTAAAGAAAAAGATTTTTCCCTTGTATCAGGCTCCATGGAACTGTTTTTAGAAAAAAACGCAGGGATGATAATAACAAAACCTATAAAAGGTACAAGGAAAAGAGGTAAAGATAACGAAGAGGACATAAAACTTTTCAGGGAACTTGAATCCTCAAAAAAAGAAAAAGCAGAAAATTTAATGATTACAGACCTGATGAGGAATGATATAGGAAGGGTAGCTAAAAACATTTACGTTGAAAATCCTTTTAATATAGAGAAGTATAACTCTTTATTTCAGATGGTAACAACAGTAAAAGGAAAGGTTAAAGACACATCTTTAAAAGATTTTATTCACAGCACTTTTCCTCCTGGTTCAGTAACAGGGGCTCCTAAAAAAAGGGCTTTAGAAATAATAGACGAGCTTGAGGATTGTAAACGTTCAATTTACTGTGGAGCTAACTTCTTTATAAAACCTGACCTTGATTTTGTTATGAGTGTGGCTATCCGTCAGATGATTTTCAAAGGGAACAAGTGTTATATATACGTTGGAAGTGGTATTGTCTCAGATTCAAATCCAGTTAAAGAGTACGAAGAGACAATCTTGAAATCAAAAGCTAACCTTGAAGCTTTAAAACTTTAACTGTTCAAAAGCTTTTTCCTATATGTTTGAAGTTTATTATGGGCTAACCTTGTAGGTTCAGGTAGTTTATAACCATTCAAACAGTTCAAAACAAGCTGGAGGGAGGAAAATACAGATATATTGTTTCCTGGAGAAACAAAAATCGGGTTTGCATTTTTCCTTGTTCTTACTACATATCCCCTTTTTTCCCCTTCAACGAAAACAGGTCTGTAAGCCCTCTCTCTGTTTGGTGGGATTTCAAAATCCCCTATAAGTTTTGACTTTCCACATCCTACAGAAATTGTATCTGTTATAACTCCAAAATGTGAAGCAATCCCCATTTTCCTTGGATGTAGAATACCCATACCATCAACAATAAATGCATCAACGTCAGACGTTAGTTTTTTAAAAGCTTCAAGTATAACAGGAAGTTCCCTATAGGCTAAAAATGTAGGAATGTACGGAAAATTAATCTCTTTTTCTGCAAAAACTGTTTCTATCTCTTTAAAACCATTCTTTATATCAAGGACTGTTATACAGCTAATACCTGTTGTTGGATTTTTCCATATATCTGTAAAGGTTACATCTATACCAGCAACAAACCTTATATCACTAATCTTTTTTCTATCTTTCAAACTAAGTTTTTTAGATAATGAAATCTGCTCTTTTTTCAGTTTTTCTATAAGTTCCTGGGGCACACCATAAGTATTCAAAACTTCCCCTTAAAACCTATACTCCATATCTAAAAGTATAATAGAAAATCCCAATGTATTCTCTTATAGCCTTAACAGAGCCGTAAAAAGATTGTAAAGTTGGAAGATAGGACACCCATTTATAAGATGTTCTGTTTACAAGGTAGTCTGTAGGTACAGGTTCCACTGGAATATAAAATGATTGGAAAACGTAAACTGACCTTGGCATATGATAAGCAGATGTAACAAGGCAGACTTTATTCCACTCATGCTCATCAAGTATCTCTTTAATGTTTCTTACATTCTCATACGTATTTTTACTGTTTTTTTCTTTGATTATGTACTCAGGACTGACACCAAGTCTTATTAATGTACGGGACATTACATCTGCTTCAGATTCATCACTTCTATCAAAAACATCTCCTCCAGAGACTACAATAGGTTTTTTTAAAGCTTTCCACAACCTATAACCCATATAAAGTCTTTTTAGCTCTGTGTCTGTAGGAGCGTTTTTCCCATACTCATCAGGACTATTGTAAATAGAACCACTTCCAAGAATAACTATAGCATCACATTTTATATTTTTCAGGTTATCTGGAAACGGGAATTCATCTTCTAAAGGTCTTAGAAGTAGATTTTTCACCGGTTCAATAGATATTCCATATATGAACAGCACTGTCAATATTCCTACAAGTACACCTTTCTTGCTTCTTTTTCTTATAAGAAAAATAGTAATAGTAAGCAATACTATTATTAAACCTGGAGGCAAAATCCAGTAAGTTAAAAACTTTGATAGATAAAACATTTCCCTCTCCCCTTAAAAAAGAACCAGATTATCCCTGTGTATTACCTCTGTAAATTTTCTTTTTAATACTTTTTCCACTTCACTGGATTTTAAACCTTTTATTTTTTTTAGTTCCTTATAAGAGTAGTTAGCAATTCCTTTGCCAATTATCCTCCCCTCTGTGTTTTGAACAGCAACAACATCTTTTTTACTGAATATACCTTCTACTTCTTTTATTCCTGCTGGTAGAAGGCTCTTTCCTTCTCTAAGGGCTTTTTCTGCTCCTTTATCGACAATTATTTTACCTTTAGGTGCAGAAAGTGTCAGTAGCCAGCTTCTTTTCAATGATTTTTTCTTCTTTTCCGGGTGTATAAAACTTCCAATTTCTTTTCCTTTTAATATGTTTTTTATTACGTTTTCTTCTTTTGGGGCAATAACAACAGGAATAGAATGGGAAACTGCTATCTTCGCAGCTTCAAGTTTACTTCTCATCCCGCCGGTACCAAACTTTGATTTTGATGTACCAGCATATTTTAAAGCTTCATCTAAGTTTTTTATCTCTTTTATCAGAACTGCGTTTTTCTCCCCAGGTTCCCCTGTGTATAGACCTCCAGCTGTTGATAGAATTAATAAAAGGTCAGCTTCTACAAGGACAGAAACATGGGCTGCCAAAAAATCGTTATCTCCAAATACTATCTCTTCAACAGCAACAGTGTCATTTTCATTTATTATTGGTATAACTTCAAGTTCTAAAAGTTTTGTTAATGTATTTTTCGCAAGTACGTACCTTCTTCTTTCTCTAAGCCCTTCAATAGTAAGAAGTACCTGACCTATATTTATATTTTCCTTTGAAAAACAGCTGTCGTATATCTGCATTAGATAAGCCTGTCCAACAGCTGAAACAGCCTGTTTTTCAGTTATCGTTTTTGGTTTTTCTTTTAAACCAAGTTTTTTTATACCTGCAAGGACAGCACCAGAAGAAACAATAACTACTTCTCTACCTTCTTTTTTTAACTGGGAAATCTGCTTAGCAAGATTTGATATGAACTGTTTATCTATATCATTTGATTTTTCAAGTAGCTGGGAGCCTATTTTTATAACTATTTTCTTTGCGTTTTTTACACTTTCTGTTCTATTACTCATCTTTTAGTAAAACTTTCAGTTTTTTTATAAGTTTTCTTACAGCCTGTCCCCTATGGGATATAGCATTTTTCTCTTCCATTGAAAGTTGAGCCATTGTTTTATCATAACCTTCCGGCTTAAAAATAGGGTCGTACCCAAACCCACCTTCACCTTCAGGAAACTCTGTTATTTCACCATAACAGTACCCTTCAGTCCATAATCCCCAATCCCTTGGAACGTAAAAAACTACAGTACTTACAAATCTGGCTTTTCTATTTTTTACACCTCTCATAAGCCTCAAAACCTTAAGTATATTTGCCCTATCTGGGCTATCCTGAACAGGCTCTTCTCCACCAAATTCTTTATAAGCAAAAAACCTTGCAGAATAAACTCCAGGAAAACCAACAAGGGCATCTATCTCAAGACCTGAATCTTCAGCTATTGTAGGTATTTTATAAGCAAGGGCATACTCCCTTGCTTTCTTTAAAGCATTTTCAAGGAAAGTAGGCTTATCTTCTACTACACTTATTTTTTCCTTCATATCAGCAAGGGACAGAACTTCTATTCCTAAATCTTCCAGTAAAGACTTGAACTCCCTTAGTTTTCCTTTGTTTGTAGTTGC
>CAZOTZ010000100.1:0-4275 GCA_964582875.1 uncultured Aquificales bacterium
GCTCCAAAGTTAACCCCTGTTTTACCTAAAACCATAACTGTTCCATTTGTCATGTATTCACAGCAGTGGTCTCCTGCACCTTCAACAACAGCAGTAGCCCCAGAGTTTCTTACTGCAAATCTTTCTCCTGCTATACCAGAAGCAAATAACTGTCCACCAGTAGCACCATAAAGGCAGGTATTTCCCATTATCACATTTTCATGGGGTTTCCCTTTAAACTCTTTTGGAGGCTTAATAACAATTAGACCACCTGTCATTCCTTTACCAACATAGTCGTTTGCATCTCCTGTAAGTATAAGGTTTAGTCCAGGAACACAGAAAGCACCAAAAGATTGTCCACCTGTTCCCCTTAGATTTAGTTCTATTTTTGAAAGTCTTAATCCTTTATCACCATATCTCTTAACAATTTCATGGGCTATTCTCGCACCTACAGACCTGTATGTGTTCTTTATTACATAAAATCCTGCGTAGTTTTCCTGTTTCTCTATATAAGGAAGAACATCTTTTAAGATTTCCTCATCAAAAGGTTTTTTAGGTGGGTCGTTTCTATCCTGAATACATCTTATAGGTTTAGACATATCAGGCTTTTCTATGATATATCCAATATCAACAAACTTTGCTTTGTAGTGGTCTGAAGGTATTTTTGGTTTAATAAAGTCAACCCTACCTATAATATCATCAAGATGTTTATATCCAAGGTCAGCGAGCCATCTTCTAACATCCTGGGCAAGGAACATTAGATATCTGATTACATGCTCAGGTTGTCCCGGGAATTTTTCCCTTAATCTTTCATCTTGGGTAGCAACGCCTACAGGGCATGTATTTAAATGGCACTGACGAGCCATTACACAGCCTTCAGCAACCATTAAAGATGTTCCCAGCCCGAACTCTTCTGCTCCAAGAAGAGCTCCAACAATTACATCTCTACCTGTTTTTATCTGTCCATCAACCCTTAGTTTAACCCTTCCTCTAAGGTCATTGTCTATAAGAACCCTTTGAACTTCTGATAGACCAAGCTCCCATGCTGTACCAGCATGTTTAATAGAAACAAGTGGAGATGCACCTGTTCCCCCATCATGCCCAGATATATGAATAATATCTGCAAACGCTTTTGCAACACCTGAAGCTATTGTTCCTATACCTGTTTCTGAAACAAGCTTTACTATAACTTTTGCCTTTGGATTTATCATTTTCAGGTCATATATAAGCTGGGCAAGGTCTTCAATAGAGTATATATCGTGGTGTGGAGGAGGAGATATAAGTGTTGTTCCTGGTTTTGCTCTTCTCAAGAAAGCTATATACGCGTTAACCTTTTTACCAGGAAGCTGTCCACCTTCCCCTGGCTTTGCACCCTGAGCTATTTTTATTTCTATCTCTTCTGCAGAATTTAGATACTCAGGAGTAACCCCAAATCTACCAGATGCAACCTGTTTTATCTTAGAGTTTTTTATTGTTCCGTACCTTGCAGGGTCTTCTCCACCTTCTCCTGAGTTTGATTTTGCACCAACCCTGTTCATAGCTTCAGCTATTGTTTCATGGGCTTCTTTTGATAAAGCCCCAATGGACATTGCAGCCCCAACAAATCTTTTCACAATCTCTTCAGCTGGTTCAACCTCTTCTATAGGAATAGGAGGCCTATCTGATTGTATTTCAAATAAGTCTCTAACTGTTATAGGTTTTTCTCTCCATGTATCTTCTGTAAACTTCAGGTATTCTTCCCAGCTTTCTCCTCTAACTGCTTTATGAAGGTCTCTTACAGCATTTGGGTTCCACGAGTGGAATTCCCCATCTCTTCTATGTCTAAACTCTCCACCTGTTGGGACAACAACTTTTTCAGAAGAAAATGCTTCATTAAATCTGATAAGTGTTTCCTGCGCTATCTGTTTTACTCCTATGCCTCCAAGCTGGGAAGGGGTACCAGGGAAGTATTTGTCTATCACCTCTTTTCCTATACCAAGGGCTTCAAACAGTCCTGAACCTCTGTAGCTTTTTATAGTGGCAATTCCCATTTTAGACATTATTTTTAAAAGACCTTCATTTACTGCTTTACGGTAGTTTGAAATAGCCTCTTCAAAGGTCAGTGTAAATTTTTTGTCTTCTTCAACAAGATTTCTTATTATCTGAACAACCATATATGGATTAACAAGTGTTGCTCCGTATCCTATTAAAAATGCAAATGAGTGGGTATCTCTAACTTCTGCTGTATCTGCAACCAGTGAAAATTTGCTTCTTTTTCCTTTTCTTCCCATGTAACTGTTGACTGCAGCAACAGCAAGCCCCATAGGTATAGGAGCTCCTTCAATAGAAATGTCCCTGTCTGTAAGAACAATAAGCTCTTTTCCACTATCTACAGCTTCTTCAACCCTCCTGCAAATATCATCTAAAGCAGGTTCTAAAGCATCATCATAAGGGTCAAAAATTGCAGGAATTATTTCAACCTTTCCACTGTAAAGCTTTATAAGCTCTTCCATCTCATTGTCAAAGATTACAGGAGAACTGAAAAGAAGCTGTTTTGCATGTTCAGGGGTTTCTGTAAGGAAGTTTTCCTTTTTACCAACATATGTGTTAAGGGACATTACTTTCTTTTCTCTTATAGGGTCTATTGGAGGGTTTGTTACCTGGGCAAACCTTTGTTTAAAGTAAGTTGATAAAAGCTTTGGTTTTTTAGATAAAACAGATAGAGGGGTATCATTTCCCATAGAATAAACAGGGTCTGCCCCTTTCTCTGCCATAGGTTTTATAAGCATATTTATCTGGTCTTTACTGTATCCAAAACACACAAGTTCCCTTGTTATATCTTTTGGTTCAACTTCAGGATACTCCTTTACAGGGATAAACTCTTTTAGATTTTCCTCAACCCACTGTTTGTAAGGTTTTCCTTCTGATACTTTGTGGATAACATCTTTAGAAAAGTAAATTTTTCCTTCTTTAGTGTCTATAGCTATTTTATCTCCTGGTCCTAATCTACCTTTCTTTAATATTTTTTCTTCAGGAATATCAACTGTTCCAACTTCAGAAGCCATTATTACAGTATCTTCAGTTATTACATACCTTGCAGGTCTAAGACCGTTTCTGTCTAATTTACCTATTACAACATTACCATCTGTAAATGCTATAGCTGCAGGACCATCCCAGGCCTCAAATATACAGGAGAAGTATTCATAGAAAGCTTTTTCTGTTGGAGTTAACCTGTCGTCATTCTCCCATGCCCTTGGGATAAGGGCATTTATAGCAACCATAGGGTCTTTTCCTGACATTACAAGAAATTCAAGGGCATTATCTAAAGAAGCTGAATCTGAGTCATCATATCTAACGATAGGGAGTATATCTTCAGCTAAATCTCCCCATATTTCCCTAACGTCTTCAGCTTTTGCATTAATCCAGTTTCTATTTGCAGATATAGTATTTATCTCTCCGTTATGAGCTAACATTCTAAACGGCTGGGCAAGTTTCCATTGGGGAAAAGTATTTGTGGAAAATCTCTGGTGAAAAATAGCAATACCACTTTCGTAATCTTCGTCCTGAAGGTCTGGATAAAAATACTTAAGTCTCGGAGCTGTAACCATTCCTTTGTAAACAATAGTTCTGTTTGATAAAGAAGGAATATAAAAATCTTTGTATTCCTCTTTTTGAGATAATCTCTCTAATTTTTTTCTTAAAATAAAAAGGTCCCTTTCAAAGTTATCTGTTTCTATTCCTTCTTTAGATATAAAGCCCTGCCATATAGAAGGCATATTTGATTTTGCAATTACTCCTAACTCTTCTTCAACTATAGGAACCTCTCTCCATCCTAAAAATTTGAATTTACTATTTATTATTTTTTCTACTTCTTTTTTTAGCTCCTCTTCTTTTCCTTTAGGAAAGAAAAAAACACCTACAGCAAAATCTTCAGGTTCAGGAATTTTTATATTAAGTTTAGATAGTTCTTTTTCAAAGAATTTATAAGGTATATGGGTAAGAATACCTGCACCGTCTCCTGTTTTTCCATCTGCACTAACTGCTCCTCTATGGTCAAGGTTAGCAAGAGATGTAAGTGCATCAGAGACAAGTTTATGGGATTTTAATCCTTTGATATTAACTATAAATCCAACTCCACAGGAGTCCCTGTCTGTAAAGTTATTTGCCATGTTAAACTCCTTTATTATAAAAAATATTGCAGGTAAATAATTATTATATAACCTACATATTTATTTATACAAACCTTGTACTTTCTATTTTTAACAATCTTGAAAAGCCTGAAAATATCAGTTATGCTAATAAAACATCGTTTGGTTT
>CAZOTZ010000101.1:0-4050 GCA_964582875.1 uncultured Aquificales bacterium
CCAACAACAGTCTTTTATACATTCATAGCATTTTTTAGATTTTCTATAATTTCTTTAACCTTCTCTATTTTGCCCTTTAGCTCTTCATAAAAAGCTTTTTCTTTTTCAACTACTTCTTTAGGAGCTTTTTTTATAAAGTTTTCATTTGAAAGCTTTTTCTCTGAAATAGACAGGGATTTTTCAAGGTCTTTTAGAATTTTTTCCTGTCTTTCTATCTCTTTTTCTAAATCAATAGCTCCTTTTATGTCAATATAAACTTCTGCTCTTCTGGATACTGCTACAACAGTATTTTCAGGTCTTTCCATTGTGTGGGAAATATGAACGTTCTCAACTTTTGCAAGGTGCTTTATAGATGGTACAAGAGCCTGAAGGGCTATTTCAAAATCTTTATCATTTGGCTTTATGTATATATTTAGTTTTCTTGATGGTTCAATTCCAAAATCAGCTCTTGCTGTTCTTATTGAGACAATAAGCTCTTTAAGGTCTTCAACTATCTGTTTTTCCTGCTGGAATACAAGCTCTTCTCTGTATTCAGGATAATTTGCCACAGGAAGATAAGTACTGTCTTTGAAAGGAAGTTTCTGCCATATTTCTTCTGTTATAAAAGGCATCATTGGGTGTAGCAGTTTCATTGAACTGTCAAGAACATATACAAGTACCGAAAGTGCTGCTTTCTTCTGGTCTTCAGTCCCTTTATATATTCTTTCTTTTGTAAATTCAAGATACCAATCACAGTACTCATGCCAGAAGAAATCATAAACAGTAGATGCATAATCGTTAAACCTGTACTCTTCTATTGCTTTTTCAGCATTCTTTATTGTTTCCTGAAGTTTTGTAATAATCCATTTGTCTTCAAAAGATAAATCAAGTAAAGACACATCTTTTTCAAGGTTTCCTGAGGATAGATACTCTTCTACATTCATTAAAACGTACTTTGAAGCATTCCATATTTTGTTTGCAAAATGCTTATACCCTTCTATTCTCTTTTCAGAAAGTCTTATGTCTCTTCCCTGTGCTGCAAGGGCTGCAAGTGTATATCTGAGGGAATCAGCTCCGTACTTTTCAATCATATCAAGGGGGTCTATAACATTACCTTTCGTTTTAGACATCTTTTCCCCTTTTTCGTCTCTAACAAGGGCATGTATGTACACATCATCAAAAGGCCTGTTATTCATAAAGTGCATGCCCATCATAATCATCCTTGCAACCCAGAAGAAGATGATATCAAAGCCTGTAACAAGCAGGTCTGTAGGGTAAAATGTTTTCAAGTCATCTGTAGTCTCTGGCCATCCCATTGTTCCAAAAGGCCACAGTGCAGAAGAAAACCATGTGTCAAGTACATCTTCTTCCTGTTTTAGATGATGGGAACCACACTTCTCACACTTTAGTTCAAGGTAATAGTTAGTGTGTTTTATATGGTCTTCAATAATACCGAATATTCCATTATTCTCTGTAAAGAAAATTCTTCCTTCTTTACAGTTACCATAGGCATGGTCAAAAAGCCACTGTCTTAGTTTTTCTTCATCTTCAAGAATTTCAGCCCTTTTTATACCTTTTAGTGCAAGATTATATATATAGGTTATCTCGTCTTTATGTTCTTTATAAGCTTTCAGGATATCTTTTTCATTAAACGTTTTTCCTATATATCCATTTACATAAAGGTAAAAAATTGCGTGGGGAACAAAACCTATTATTCTTTTTTCTGTTCTTAATGTTTCATTCAGCAAAGGTACTTTTTTGTAAGTTTTATCTAAAAACTCTTTTAGCCCTTCTTCTGTTTTTATTTCAGGAATTTCTTTAAAGAAAACAAATCTTTCATAAAACTCAAGGTTTGTTTTATCAGGTTGGTTGAAGTTTGGTGAGTAAAGGTAATTTTTTACTTCATCAAAAGAAAATATCTGGGATATTCTTGTGTCTCCGTACATGTTAAAGATTATTTTTTCAGGTAAAGCTTCATAACTTTTGTCTGAAAAAACATTTATATGTTTGCATTTTTCACAGTACCATACAGGTATTCTATGTCCCCACCATATCTGCCTTGATATACACCAGTCCCTTATGTTGTACATCCAGTTAAGATATGTTTTTTTCCAGTTTTCAGGGACAAATCTGACTTTTCCGGTTTCTACAACTTCTATAGCTTTCTCTGCTAATTTTTTTGTATTTACAAACCACTGGACAGATAAGTACGGTTCTACAACTGCTCCAGAACGTTGAGAATGTCCTACATTGTGTACTATTTCTTCAACCTTTTCTAAAAGTCCTTTTTCCTCAAGGTCTTCTACAATTTTCTTCCTTGCCTCATATCTGTCTAACCCTTTGTATACCCCTGCATTTTCATTCATAACAGCAGATTCATCCATAACAATAACAATAGGAAGCTTATGTCTCTGTCCTACTTCAAAGTCATTTGGGTCGTGGGCTGGGGTGATTTTAACAGCTCCTGTTCCGTATTCAGGGTCAACATAATCGTCTGCTACTATAGGAATAAGATTTGAAATTTCTTTACCATCCCATGTTTTCCTTACTTCTGGAGCTAAAGGGAGCTTTACTTTTTTACCTATAAAGCTTTTGTATCTTTCGTCTTCAGGGTTTACAGCAACAGCTGTATCACCAAGCATAGTCTCAGGTCTTGTTGTGGCTACAGTAATAAATTCTCCTGTTTCTTTTCCTTCTTCATCAACTATAGGATATTTTATGTACCACAGGTTCCCTTTTTCTTCTTTATACTCAACCTCCAGGTCTGATATAGCTGTTCTATCTTTTGGGTCCCAGTTAACTATATATGGAGCTTTAAATATCAAACCTTCTTTATAAAGGCTCTGGAACGCTTCCCTTACAGCCCTTGCGAATCCTTCATCAAGGGTAAACCTCTGTCTTGTCCAATCACAGGAAGCACCTAAACTTTCAATCTGTTTTTTTATGGTATCTCTTGCCTTTGGAACCCATTCCCAGACTTTTTCCACAAATTTTTCTCTACCTAAATCAAACTTGTTTATACCTTCCTGTTCAAGCTGTCTTGTAACTACCCACTGGGTAGCTATACCAGCATGGTCAAAACCTGGAAGCCATAGTGTATTAAAACCTTTCATTCTTTTATATCTAACAACTATATCCTGAAGGGTCATATTTAAAGCATGTCCTATATGGAGGCTTCCTGTTACATTTGGTGGTGGCATAACAACTGAAAACTTTTCTTTTTCTTCCCCTGTATCAGGTGTAAACAGGTTGTTTTTTAGCCACTCTTGATACCATTTTTTCTCTATTTCAGAAGGATTATACTCTCCTAAGGGCATTAGAAAACCTCCTTATTTTTTTGAGGCTAAATATTATAACCTGTTAACTATTTCCAGCTTTCCTGTCCTGTTTTGAACACCTCTTTTTTCCAGATTGGAGCTCTTGCTTTTGTTTCATCTACAATATATCTACAGGCTTCAAAAGCTTCCTGTCTGTGTCCTCCCCATACAGCTACAAGGAAAGATGGAACTAAAACAGGAACTACACCTAACCTGTGATGAACAACAGCATGTTTAATCCCATATTTTTCTTTGGCTTCACTGATTATTTCTTTTATAACCTTTTCAGCCATAGAAACGTAAGCTTCATAATGGAGTTCTTTTACTTCTCCATCTTCTGGTGCTGAACGGGGAATACCAAGAAATATATCAACAGCTCCACATGTTTCATCTTTATAACTATTTAAAATATCGTTTATATCAAACCAGTTTTCTCCTATGTAAACCTCAGGTACAGACATTTTTTCCTCCTTGACACCATCAATAAAATTAATTAAAACAAAACAATAAAAATTATAAGACAATAATTGAATGAAAAAATATTTTTCAATTACCAAATCTGCACAGTTAAAAAGTCTTTCTATTCCAACTATTAGATACTATATAGAAAATATATTATCAAGAGTAGCATTTGATTTGATAGAAAAAATATATGGCAAAAGTGGATATAAAAAATCAGACATTGAAGAAAAAGTCAAGCAGTGGATAAAATAACCTTAACCTTAAGCATACAAATAAGTAAAAAATCAGCAGT
>CAZOTZ010000102.1:0-3934 GCA_964582875.1 uncultured Aquificales bacterium
TATACGTTGTCTACAAAATCTCCATCTTCATCCCATACCCTTGCGTATACTTCTGCATCCCAACAAGAGTTGTTTGCTATTTTTATATACGTTAATCCATTATTTAACAGATGTGGTATGTAAGCTTCCTGTCCATTTGGTTCCCATTTTAAGAAATAAGGGAGAGTGTCATTTTCATAACAGCAGTTTTTAATAGCAGAAATTACAGAAGGGTCAGTTTCATCTGCTTCATAATCGTAGATATCAACACCATCGGGGTTTATTATAGAAAGACCTATGGTAAGTCCCCATTTTACCCATTTTAATCTTTCATTACCTGTAACTCCAACATAAACGTCATCCTGCCATATGCTTCCATGGGGAATTACCATCTGTGTATTTGAAGGTGAGCCAGCTTCAACAACATTTATATTATCAACTGTGCATTTTTCTCCTCTTGAAAATACAATATCGTTTACTCCAGGTCTTGTGTGGTCTGAGTCTGCATCAGTATCTTTGTTTCCGTTGTTATCTATAAATATTCTGTTAAAATCAAGCCCCTTGTATCCATTTACAGTATTATCACAGGTATATCTTCCTGATATATCGTAAAGACTTGCATAAAATACACCTTTCCACCCGTCAACTCCTAAATGAATATAGTCTTCTATTGAGTTATCAGGGTCATTTTCAATACTTATCCATCCAGAAGAAGCTTTCCTGTCTGTACAACTTCCAGAAGTTAAAATATCCCCTGTTATGTCCTCAAAAGCTGAGCCAGGTAGATAAGAACTGTTATAACATTTAAATATTCCATTTTTTGAGTTAGAACAGTCCACAGAGCCTAAAGATGATGGGTAGTTATCAATTATGGATAAAGAAGGATGTATAGATAAAGAGAACTGATTTTCAAAGTTTATAAAACATTTATCATCTGTTGTAAGACCATCAAGGAAGACCTGGGGACAGCAACCGTAAGCTTCCGTCATTCCAAGGCAGATATTATCTTTATCAGAACTACGGACACCAATATCTGTAGGTTTTTTCTTTTTAAAGTTAATAACAAGGTTATACATTTCATTGTAGGTTATTGGTGTCATTGAGTTTGAATCAGTACTTGATAAAGGAGGCTCATTATCTTCTGCGCATGCCACGTAGAGAATTCCATTTGAAGGAAAATTAGAAGATTCTACAACCCTAAAGTATATTTCTGATTTTAGAATGTACATACTTTCAGCAACCGCAATTGCATCTAAAGCGTCTCCATCTGTGTTCATATCGTAGTTTCTTTCTCCTATTCCATCCCCATCGTTATCTATTCCATTGTGTTCATAGAAGACAAGCCAGCATTTTTTTAGCTTTTGAGAGAAATACCCGTTTGTAATACTTAATACAAGAACATCTCCATCCTCAAGAGAGTTTGGTGCTGTTTCATATACAACTTTGGCTCCTGTTGGGTTTCCTAAAGGAGATGGAACAGAAGGGTCAAGGTTGTAATCTATTTTTTTATCGGCTACGTACTCCCTTGCTTCTTCAGAAAATGTTATTTTACCGTCAGGTGTGGAAGGTGTGGTAAAAATAAAAAGCTTTCCAGCAAGAACTCTGTTATTAAATGTTAATAAAGCAAGGGAAATAATTATAAAAATAGCTTTTGTTAAAAATATTCTTCCCATGGCAGCCCCCACTAAACCTCAACGTCATTAAAAAGTTAATTGTCTTTTTCATAGTTTTCAATGTAATAATTATATTAACCTAAATTTTAACTTAACTGTAAATTATTTTAATAAAAAAATTTTAAAAGGTTAATAAAAAATGTCAAAGGTTTTGACAATTGCCGGTTCAGATAACAGTGGAGGTGCTGGCATACAGGCAGATTTAAAAGTTTTTTCTTCTCTAAACGTTTACGGTATGGCTGTGATAACAGCATTAACCGCCCAAAACACAACTGGTGTTAAGGACATATACCCTGTAAGTGGTGATTTTGTTTATAAGCAGATAGAGACAATAGTAGAAGATATAGGAACAGACAGCGTAAAAACAGGTATGCTTCTTAATGAAGAGATAGTTGAAGTTGTTTCTTACAGTGTTAAAAAGTTCAGGATAAAAAATCTTGTTATAGATACAGTTTTCAAATCAAAAAATGGTAAAGACCTCCTTTCTCAAAAAGGAATTAAAACTCTTATAGAAAAACTCCTTCCTTTTGGGACTGTTATAACCCCTAACATCCCAGAAGCGGAAATTATTTCTGGTATGGAAATAAAAAACGTAGAAGACATGATAAAGGCAGCAAAAAAAATTCATAAAATTAATAACCGTTTTGTTGTAGTAAAGGGAGGTCATTTACCAGAATTAGAAAAAGCAGTTGATGTTGTTTTTGACGGCAAAGATATAATAAAACTTGAATTTCCCTTTGTTAATACTAAAAATACCCATGGAACAGGTTGTACTTATTCAGCTGCAATAGCTGCATATCTTGCTAAAGGATACGAGCCAATAAAAGCTATAAGACTTGCAAAAAGTTATCTGCACGGAGCTATAGAAAACTCTTTAAACATAGGAAAAGGAAAAGGTCCTCTAAACCATAACTGGTTAATAACATGATAATTCTTAAAGATATTTTGAATGTTGTTTTTCCAGCAAAATGTGTAGTGTGTGGAGAAAGTTTTTATTATGAAAAACAAAATGTTGTTTGCAAAAAATGTGTTAAACAGATAAGAAAAAGACCTGTTAATTACTGTAAGAGTTGTGGAAAACCCACTTTAAACTGTCAGGATTGTTTAAAAGAAAGGAAGTATGAATATATAGAAGTATTTACAAAAGCTACCCCTGAAGTTATTAATATTCTCGCTGTATACAAACTAAAAAAAATAAAATTTCTTGCAGAAGAGATAGCAGAAGAAATAAAAGATGATTTGATAGAGTTCGTTAAGAAAAATAGCATTGAGTTAATAACTTTTATACCCCTTGACAGATGGACAGAGAAAGAAAGGGAGTTTAATCACCTTAAAGAAATCTTGAAATTCATATTTCCTTCATATATGGTGCTTGATGTTTTAGAGAAAACAAAAAAAACCCATCTACAGATGAACCTTTCCAGAAAGGAAAGACTTGAAAATCTAAGAGATGCTTTTTCTTTGAAAGAAGATATAAAAGACAAAAGAGTTCTTGTCTTTGATGATATCCTGACAACAGGAGCAACAATGATTGAGGCTTTTAAAACATTAAAAAAAGGAAAACCTAAAAAAATATACGGTTATGTAATAGCAAGATAACCGCCCAAAGGGGCAGTTCCTTTATGCTTCTTCTATAAATCTTTTTATTTTTTCTGGTAGTTCTGCTTCTACGTCTTTTATTTCCCCATCTGAAACATGTCTTTTAATAACTCTTATAACAGCTTTAATTGCCTGTTTAGCATGTTCTTCATTACCTAAATCTCTTGGTGCAGTTCTACCATCTTCTTCCATAACTACTTCTACAAGGTCATCAATATCTTTTATACTTTTATCAGGGGACTGGTCTATTCTCCATCCATCAACTGCTATTGCTTTTATACACATTGGAAGCTGTGCGAGTAAATCAAGGAATTCTTCAGGTGTTAATCTTCTCCTTAATGCATGTAAAACTGCCCTTAACACCCTTGCAGCTCTGTTTTTGTCTTCTGGAACTCCTAACTCTTCAGCAAGCTCTTTTAGAAACACATTTGCATTTGCTACATACTTTTCAAAGTTCATTTTTCCAGCCCTCCTGATATTGATTTTTATCATACTCTACATTATCTAAATTTAATAACGTTTCAAAAAATTTCAATATATTTTAGTATTTCTTTATAAAAAAATTTGATTTCAACTATATAAAAATTAATGTAAAAGCAGTTCTTTGATGAAAAACTCCTTTATGTACCTTATTTAAAAATCCAGCGTTATAATTAACGTATGAAAAAACGAATAATTATTCA
>CAZOTZ010000103.1:0-3806 GCA_964582875.1 uncultured Aquificales bacterium
ATGTTCATGGCTAACATTCTTTCTGGTTTCACAATGGCAGAAGCAGACACCCTTCGTAAAGCTATTGGTAAGAAAAAAGCTGACGTTATGGCTAAGATGAAAGACAGATTTATCAGTGGTGCCGTGAAAAGGGGATTTGACAGAGAGAAGATTACAAAGCTGTGGGAAGATATAGAGAAGTTTGCATCTTACTCCTTTAACAAATCCCACTCAACAGCATACGCATACCTTACCTACTGGACAGCATACATAAAGACCTATTATCCTGAAGAGTTTTTTGCTGTTAAACTATCTACTGAAGGAAATGATGACAAGTTTTTAAATCTACTACTTGATATGGAAGATTTTGGTATAAAACTCCTGCCACCAGACGTAAACAAATCAAAGGCTGAGTTCTCTATAGAAGAAAAAGGAAAAATCAGATTTGGTCTTGCAAGAATAAAAAATGTAGGAGAACAGTCTGCTAAAGACATAGTAAAAGAAAGGGAAGAAAACGGTCTGTACAGGGATATATTTGACATAGCAGAAAGATTAGATACTAAAAAACTGAATAAAAGAGTACTGGAAGCTCTTATAAAAGCAGGTGCTTTTGATTTTACAGAGGTTGATAGAGGAGTAATGCTTGCTTCAGTGGATAAAGCAATATCTGCAGGTCAAAAAGCAAGGGAGCAAAAAGCGTCAGGTCAGAACTCACTGTTTGGACTTATGGAAACAACAGTTCAGACTACAGCAGTCTATGAAAAGGCAGAGCCTTTACCTGAGAAAGAAAAACTTGAAAAAGAAAAGGAAGTCCTTGGATTTTATATATCTGGACATCCATTAAAAGCATATGAAAAAGAGCTAAAAGGATACGTAACAAAGATAAACAAACTTATAGAAAGAAAAACCGGTGATAAAGTAAGAATTGCAGGTGTTATATCAGATATAAAAAGGAAAAAAACCCGTTCAGGTAATACAATGGCAATAATACACCTGCAGGACGAAACAGGTTTTATAGACATAAGAGCTTTTATAGACAGAATGGAAGATACATCCTTTTTAGAAGAAAACAGAATAGTTATCGTGGAGGGAACATTGGAAATAAATGAAGAACAGGAAACAGTCTCAATGAACGCAACAGATATCCAGCCTATAGAAACATTAAACAGGAAAATAAAAGCTGTTAGGTTCAGACTCCCAAAAGAAAAAGCTATCAATGGGGTAGCAGTAAAACTCAGAGAAATATGTGAAAAACACAAAGGAGATAAAGAAGTAATAATAGAAGTGTACGAAAAAGGAAAGTTTTTTGCTGAAATAGCTGCCCATAGTGATTTTTACGTGAAAATAGATGATGAGTTTAAACAGGATTTAGCAAAAGTTTTAGAACCACATGAATATATGTTTGAGTAAGGGAAGCTTTTAGCTTCCCTTTTTATCCTTTTTTAAACTTTCAAAGTCCTTGATTGCTATTGGAAATACTTCGTCTATATGCTCCACAAAAATAAGGTTCATTGATTTTCTTGCAAAAGGTGGTAAATCTTCCATAACTTCATCTTTGTTATCTTTAGGAAGAACAACTGTTTTTATATCTGCCCTTTTAGCAGCTAAGATTTTTTCCTTTAAACCACCAACAGGGAGAACTTTACCTCTAAGTGTTATTTCTCCTGTCATTGCAACATCTGCTTTGACTGGTTTATTTGTGAACAGTGAAAAGATAGCTGTAGTTATAGCTATACCAGCAGAAGGTCCATCTTTTGGTATAGCTCCTGCAGGAACGTGTACGTGAACATCGTATTTTTGAAAGTCTTCAGGGTTTATTCCATACTCCTCAGATTTTGATTTTACATAAGAAAGGGCTGTCATAGCCGATTCTTTCATAACATCTCCAAGGGAACCTGTAAGAATAAGCTGTCCTTTTCCAGGCATTCTTGTAGCTTCTATCTTCAGAATCTCCCCTCCTACTTCTGTCCAAGCCAGACCTGTAACGACACCTACTTCATCAACTTTTTCCTTTTCAGGCATGTATAAAGGTGCTCCTAAATACTTTTTAACAAGGGTCTTTGTAATTCTGTATTTCTTTTTCTTTCCTGTCAAAGCAACTTCTTTAGCTATCTTTCTTAAAACAGCGTTTATCTGTCTTTCTAAACTTCTAACACCAGCTTCCCTTGTGTAATGTCTTATTAAAAACTGTAATCCTGTGTCTGTAAACTGGACGATTTTTTCAGAAAGACCGTTTTCTTTGAGCTGTCTTGGTATAAGATACCTTTTTGCTATATAAAGTTTTTCTTCCTCAGAATAACCTGGAATTCTTATAACCTCCATTCTGTCTAAAAGAGGTCCTGGTATAGTGTCTATTCTGTTAGCAGTACATATAAACATTACCTCTGAAAGGTCAAAAGGTACTCCGAGGTAATGGTCTACAAACTCTTTATTTTGCTCCGGGTCTAAAACCTCAAGTAAAGCAGATGCAGGGTCTCCTCTAAAATCTGAAGCAAGTTTATCAACCTCATCAAGCATAAAAACAGGGTTCTTTGTCCCTGCCTGTTTTATCCCCTGTATTATCCTTCCTGGCATAGCCCCTACGTATGTTCTCCTGTGTCCTCTTATCTCTGCTTCGTCTCTTACTCCACCTAAAGACTGCCTTACAAACTTTCTTCCAAGGGCTTTTGCAATAGATTTTCCAAGGGAAGTTTTACCAACCCCCGGTGGTCCAACAAAACAGAGTATAGGTCCTTTAACAGCTTTGCCTTTTTTTAGTTTTTGTACAGCAAGGTATTCAAGTATTCTGTCTTTAACTTTTTCAAGGTCGTAGTGGTCCTGGTCTAATATCTTTTTAGCCCTTTTTAAATCAAGTTTATCCTTTGTCCTTTTATTCCATGGAAGTTCAACAAGCCAGTCAAGGTATGTTCTTATCACACCAGCTTCAGCTGAATCTGGGTGCATTTTTTCAAGTCTTTTCAGCTGTTTTTCTGCCTCTTCTCTAACCTCTGGAGGCATATCCGCTTCTTCTATTTTTTTCTGGTATCTTTCTATCTCTTCCTGTTTTTCATCTTTCTCCCCTAACTCTTCCTGTATAGCCTTTATCTGCTGACGCAGAAAGTACTCCCTCTGGTCTTTTTCCATAGATTCCCTTGCAGCTGTTCTTATCTTGTGCTGTATCTCTAAAAGACCTACTTCTTTAAGGAGAAGGTTATGAACTTCCCTGAGCCTTTCTATAGGGTCTGTTATCTCAAGTATTCTCTGGGCTTCGTGGGATTTTAAATCAAGGATAGAAGCTACTAAATCAGCTAATTTCCCTGGCTCTTCAACTGTTTTAATAATATCAAGTAAATCTGGTAGTATCTGTTTTCCAAGTGCTATTGCTTTGTCCAATAAATCTTTTATTGAATGGATAAGGGCTTCAACTTCTATATTTTCTTCAACTTCTTCAGGCTCTTTTATTACGTCAATTTTTACCTTGTAAAGGTTATCCTCTTTTATAAACTCTTTTATTTTTCCCCGGGAAACCCCCTGAACAAGTATTTTTATCCTGTCATCTTCAAGTTTCATCATTCTAAGTATTGTTGCAACTGTTCCATACTCGTAAATATCATCTTTTTTTGGTTCTTCTATATCTTTATCTTTTTGCAGTGCCAGAAAGATATACCTGTCGTATTTTTCAATAGACTCTTCTATTGCTTCTATAGAAAAACTTCTTCCAACAAATATTGGAAATACCATATAAGGGAATATAACAAGGTCCCTTATAGGTAGTAAGGGAAGTTCTTCAGGGATTGGTATATCTATATTTTCTTCCTCAAATGGGTTTTTTATCATTCTTACCTCCT
>CAZOTZ010000104.1:0-3731 GCA_964582875.1 uncultured Aquificales bacterium
ATTTATGATATACTTAAACGCAAAATTTTTTTTGGAGAGTGGACTGAACTAAGAAGAAAATGGAAACCAGCAGTAGTAGTCTTTTAGAAGTGAAAAATCTTTCAAAAAGATACCTTGTCAAAAAAACCCTTTTCCATAAAGAGTTTTTTTATGCTGTCAAAGGAGTTTCTTTTCATTTAAAACACAATGAGATTTTAGGACTTGTTGGTGAATCAGGAAGCGGTAAATCAACTATAGGAAAATTAGTTTTAAAGTTAATAAATAAAGATTCTGGAAATATTTTATTTGAAGGAAAAGATATATATACCTTCAGTAAAAAAGAGGAAAAAACTTTTAGGAAAGAAACATCTGTTATCTTCCAGGACCCAAGGACATCTCTAAATCCAAGACTAAAAATAAAAGATATTTTAGAAGAACCTTTAATAGTTCATGGTTTTAAAAAGGAAAAAAGAAAGGAAATCATAGAAAAAGCAATAAAAGATGCTGGATTAGACGAAACCTTTTTAGAAAGGTATCCTACAGACCTGTCAGGGGGGCAGAGACAAAGGGTAGCTATTGCAAGGGCTATAGTTTTAGAGCCTAAGTTTATTGTTGCTGATGAACCTACTTCTGCTTTAGATGTATCTGTACAACTCCAGATAATAAACCTGATAAAAAAACTAAAAAAAGAAAAAAATATAAGTTTTCTTTTTATATCCCATGACCTAAACGTTGTAGGTTTGTTATCAGATAGAATAGCTGTCCTGTACCGGGGAAAAATAATGGAACAGGGAAGTAGTAAAAAGATTTTAAAAAATCCACTTCACCCATACACAAAAGTTTTACTGGAAAGTTTACCCCCAGAACACCCGAAACAAAGGAAAAAAATAGAGAATATCCCTGAAGTTTACAGGGAAGATATACAGGAAGGATGTGTTTTTTATCATAGATGTCCTATAGCAAAAGATATATGTAAGAATGAGCCAGAGATAAAACATACAGATGATAGGGAGGTTTACTGCCATTTTATCTGATACTTCACTTATCACAACAGTAGTATCTATATTCTTACTTCTACTTTTGTCTGCATTTTTTGCCGGTATAGAATCTTCTTTTTTCTCTATGGACTGGTTAAAAATAAAAAGACTTGCCAAAGAAAATAAGAGCGCAAAAATCGCTGATTGGCTACGTTCAAGACCAAAAGAACTTGTTATAACTTTTCTTATAGGAAATGAACTTGTAAATATAACAGCTTCAGCAATAACATCAGGATTTGTAATTAAATATTTTGGAGAAGAATACCTTTTTATTGCTGTTGTTATCATGACTATACTTATTCTTACATTTGGGGAAATAACACCTAAAACAATCGGTTCTTACTATCCAGAAAAATACGCCTTATTTGCTGCAAGACCTTTTTATACTTTTTATGTAATTGTTACACCATTTAGATTTGTTTTTATGAAAATTGCAGAGTTTTTCTTAAAAAAACTTGGTCTGGAAATGCCAATAGAAAGCCATAAGCTATCACAGGAAGACCTTATAACAATAGTAAACATAGGAACAGAGAAAAAAATATTCTCAAAAGAAGAGAAAGAGATAATAGAGTCAGCTTTAGAGCTACACGAAACCACTGTCAGTGAAATTATGACCCCAAGAAGAGATATATTTGCTATAGAAAAAGGATTAACAGTTAGAGAAGTACTTGAAATAGTCAAGGAACACGATTACAGTAGAATTCCTGTTTACGAAGGCACACTTGATAACATAGTGGGAATTCTTTATGTAAAAGACATAATCTTTCTTAAATTTGAAGGTAAAGAAGAAAAGATAGATAGATTTTTAAGGAAACCTTACTTTGTTCCTGAATTTACTCCACTTCTCACCCTTATGAAAAAATTTGAAGAAGAAAAAGTCCACATTGCAATAGTTGTTGATGAACATGGAACTGTTGTAGGTTTAATAACATTTCAGGATATCCTTGAATACATAGTAGGAGATATACCAGAAGAGTATGAAGAAGAAGAACCTTATCTGAAAAAGATAGGAGAAAATAAATGGGAAGTTTCAGGGAAGTTAGAAGTAGAGCTACTTGAAGAAATAGGTATAAATCTACCTGAAGACTACGAATTTGATACAGTTGCCGGATTTATCCTTGATTACCTGAAAAAAATCCCAAAAGAAGGTGAAACTTTTGAGTACAAAGGTTATCTGTTTCGGATAAAAAAGATGGATAAAAACAGAATAATAAGTGTAGAAATAGAAAAAATAAATCCTCCAGAAGATAAACAAGGGGAAGAAGAGTAGATGTTTAGCTATATAATCGCAATTGTTTTTTTTCTCATATTAGAAGGATTTTTCTCTGGTTCTGAGCTTGCCCTTTTTTCTGTAAACAGAACAAAACTAAAGTACCTTGCAAAAAACGGTAATAAAAGAGCGGAAAAAATATACAACGCTTTATCAAAAAGATTTGACGAATATGTAGCCACATGTTTAATAGGAACAACACTGAGTATAGTAACTATCACTGCATTTTATGTTAGTTTTCTCCATTCTTTATCCCACTACATACCCTTTATCCATTCAAAAGAAGAACTTTTAGCTGAAAGTATTATAGTTTTTACATTACTTTTTGGTGAAATATTACCAAAAAGTGTTTTTCAGCATTACTCAGATAGAATAATATTTTTCATTGTACCTGTTTTAGAGTTCTTTAGAAAACTCCTATATCCATTATTACTTGTAGCAAAAGTTATTACAAAAATTGTGTTTTTTGTATTCAGACTGAAAGAAAAACAGGAAAAAGTACTCTCAAGGGAAGAACTTCTTGATATTCTACTACTGGAGTCTGAAGGGATAGAGGAGTTAGAAAAAAAGATAGTAGCAAATGTTCTCATATTTGAAGAAAGAAGACTTGGGGAAATCGTTGTTCCTTTATCAGATGTTGTTGCAGTTGAATATAATGCCCATATAACTGACCTTGTAAGGATATTTAAAGAAACAGGATTTTCAAGAATCCCTGTGTACAAAAAAAGGATAGACCAGATTGTAGGTGTTATAAGAGCTTATGATTTAGCAAGTGCAGAAATTGATTCTTCTATAAGCTCCTTAATGAGACCTATAAGATACCTACCTGAATTTACAAGTCTTCCTAACGTGCTTAAAGGCTTTAAACAGTTTAAAGACCATATGGCTGTTGTTGTTGATGAAAGGGGAGCAACAATGGGAATAATAACATTAGAAGACGTTTTAGAAGAAATAGTTGGAGAAATAAGAGATGAGTACAGTAAAAAAGAAAAAAGAATGATAAAAAGGCAGATAAAAGATAAACTTGTTGTTGATGGAAGAATAGAAATAAAAGAAATAGAAACCCTTTTTGATGTAAAGTTTCCAAAAGGTGTTTATGAAACTGTTGGAGGTTTCATTATATACATGCTTGGAAGAATGCCTAAAAGAGGAGAAAAAATAGAGTATGAAGATATAAGATTTACAGTACTGAAAACAAATATAAGGAGAATTCAGGAAGTTTTAGTTGAGAAAATAAAAAAGAAAAGTAAAGCTGATTAATGGAGCGAGAGACGGGACTTGAACCCGCGACCCCCTCCTTGGCAAGGAGGTGCTCCACCAACTGAGCTACTCTCGCTCAACCTTTAGCAAGTAAATATTATATGAAAAACCCTTTTCCCTGTCAAGATTTCCAACAACAGTCTTTTATACATTCATAGCATTTTTTAGATTTTCTATAATTTCTT
>CAZOTZ010000105.1:0-3672 GCA_964582875.1 uncultured Aquificales bacterium
AAAGGGTGGAATTAGCACAAAAATTCTCTTAAAAGATATGCCAGCCCTTTGGAATAAAAATCTTTTCATACATTTTTATTGCAAATCTATCAGTCATTCCTGCTACATAATCAACTGAAGCCTGAACTGGCTCATAATTGCCCCACAATGTTCTGTATTTTTCATAAAAAGGTATCTCTTCAGGGTGTTCTAAGTAGTATTCAAATAAGGCTCTTATTATACCTTTCCCCTTTTCAAGTTCATTTTTCACAGGGGGAGATAAGTAAACATTTTCAAATAACCATTCCCTTAGCCTGTACATTGCATTGTAAACCTTGTCTTCCATAAGGATATGTTTGTACTCATTTTCCTTTGTGGTCATTATCACACTTTTTACAAGTGTTGTTATTCTTTCTGATTTTGAATTCCCTAAAGTTTTCCTTATATCTTCAGGGATATCATTTTCTGAAACAAGTTTTGCTCTAACTGCATCTTCAAGGTCATGGTTTATGTAGGCTATTTTATCTGCAATTCTTACGATTTCACCTTCAAGGGTAAAAGGCATATTCCCTTCAGAAATTAAAGGAGATTTCCCTTTACTGTGTTTTAGAATTCCATCTTTTACCTGAATAGTAAGGTTTAAGCCTTTCCCTTCATTTGTGAGTTTTTCAACAACCCTGAGACTCTGTCTCGCATGGTGATAGGAACCACTCTCCTTTAGTATAAACTCCCCTGCGTGCCCAAAGGGGGTGTGTCCTAAATCATGACCAAGGGCTATAGCTTCTGTCAGGTCTTCATTTAACCTTAAGGCTCTTGCTATAGTTCTGCTTATCTGCGCAACCTCAAGGGTATGGGTCATTCTTGTTCTGTAATGGTCTCCTTCAGGGGATAAAAAAACCTGTGTTTTATGTTTAAGTCTCCTGAAAGCCTTAGAGTGAAGTATCCTGTCCCTATCTCTCTGGAACTTTGTCCTGAAGTCACACTCCTTTTCTTCTTTTTCCCTTTTTGCTTCTTTGCTTTTAAACGCTTTAGGATGTAAAATCTCATACTCAATCTGTTCTAAATCTTCCCTGACCATATTGACTACCTGTTTATTAGATTTATCCTTTTAGGATAATCTGAAACAGATATTTTTCAAACCTGTAGTTAGCTATAATAATTTCATCACATAATAAGAGGGTGGAATATGCTAAAAAAAGTATTTCTCAGTTCTTTTTTAACAGCAGTTTTTCTTTTTGAGATTTCCTACAGTGAAAACTGTGATTATAGAGCATCAAACGATGGAACCGGAACAGAATGTACCGATTTAAGTCCATGTTCACTGCAAACAGCCCTTGACCTTGCTAAAAATGATGGGAAAGACAGTGTTATTTGTTTAGAAGAAGGAGTATTCAGTATTACATCTTTACAGTACGGAAATCATACAGAAGCAGCTGAAGATAAAAATCTCACTGTTATTGGAACAAAAAACTCTGATGGAGAACCTGTATCTGTACTTGATTTGTCTTACTCCCCTTCACCTTTTACTGTAGAGCTTTGTAGATTTGATGGAACAAACTGTACAGTTACAGGAAGCAACGCTACTATCAGCCTAAAAAATCTTAAAATCAGTAATGCTAACTCAGGAGCTTTGTCTGTATGGCTTGGAAGTGCAAATCTCTATCTGGAAAATGTTATTTTTGATAATAATAGGGGAAATAAAGGAAGTGGTCTATTTGTTTTTTCCCAGGGAAACTCAGATATAAAAATAAAGAACTGTGTCTTTTCAACAGATAACAGTAGTAGTGATGGGGTCGTTTATATAAAAGCCCAGAACGGAAATATCTACCTTGAAAGTAATATTTTTGATAAAGGTAGGAGCTTAAGTAGTTATTCCTCCTGTGGCGGTATCTGTGTAGAAGGAACAGGTGCAGAAATTACCCTTGTTAATAATATAGTAAGAAATAACACCTCAGGTTATAAATGTGGCGGTGGGAAGATTAAAACAACAACAGGAACTGTTAATATTATCAACAACACTTTAATAAACAATTCAGCAACTTACTACGGTGGTTTATGTGTTGTAGCTTCAGACGACACAGCAAGTATAAACCTTTACAATAACCTGTTCTGGAATAACTCTTCCACAGGAAGTGGTAAAGACCTTTATATAGATTCTGATAATGACAATAACGGATTTGGTTGCGAAGTAAAAGTATTTAACAATAGCCTTTCCTGTCCTATATCTTTAACTCCTTCATCATGTTTTCAAATAACAGATACAGATAATTTTAGTTTTGATGAAATTTCAAATATATCAGGAGACCCAAAAATAACAGCTGATGGACATCTAAAAGATGGTTCTCCATGTATAGATGCAGGAACAAGGTATCTTCCTATTACTCCTCCACCAACAGATATTGATGGGGAAAGTAGAATACAAGGGATTGAAATAGATATAGGTGCTGATGAAAGTGGAGGAAGCCCAGCTACAACATACAGACTTGAAGTTGTAATCTCAGGAAAAGGTAAAGTTATAAGTAATCCATCGGGAATTTACTGTGGTTCAGACTGTGAAGAAGAGTACTTATCAAATACCCACATAACATTAACAGCATCAGCTTCAGGAAGCTACAAATTTGACAGGTGGGGAGGTAACTGTAGCGATTGTGGTAGCAGGGTCTTATGTGATGTAAGGATGAATTCTGATAAAACCTGTTATGCTTATTTCACTTCAATGTTAAGTGAAACAACCCCAGATAACGAAGGGTGTTGTTGTTCTTTTTCTGGAAAAGTGAAACTGTCTGAAAGTGGTTTTAATATTTTATCTCTGCTGATAATACCTGCATTTGTTATAGCAAGGAGAATAATAAAAAGAAGTTAAAAGGGGAGTTCCTCCCCTTTAACTTTGTTTTGCTTTGTAGACTTCTATAAGGTCTGTTACAGGAGCGTCTAAAACAAATAGATTTTTGTATCCTAAAGCTTCTAAGTATCCCATTACCCTGTTAGCGAACTTCTGGAGATTGCAGGCAAGTACAATAGGAGTTGTTTTATCCTGTGGAACTCTTCCTTCTTCAAAATGTTCTACAAACTCTGTAACAGGAACGTAGTAAGCATTTGGAACATTTGCCTCTTCGGCGTTTTCCCCTTCAACTTTTGCTGGAGGTCTTACATCAAGGAGAACTGCTCCAGCCTCTTCAATTAACTCCCTTGCTTTGTGGATGTCAACATGTCCAAGATTTTCTTTTTCTTTGTCTGCTGCAACAGCTTCTCTGACGTTTGCGAGAACATCAATGTCTGTCATTTACACCCTCCTTAGGTTAGTTTTATCTAACCTAATTATATCTTATATTTATTTTGATTTGTTTCATTTAATAGGGAAACATGTTTTCTTCCTGCAAAACCTTCATTTATACCATGCCAGTACTCAATAGTTTCCTCATCTTCTCTCCAGCACAGGTATATATCTTCACCGTTATGCTTTGCAGGAAAATCAACTAAAAACGGGTCTAAACCTTTTACATAAATACCAAAGCTTTCTATAATCTCTATAAGCTCATTTATATTTTCGTTCATCTCTTTAATCTGTGTTTTCAGGTACATTATCTCAAGCTCGTCATTTTTTTCTTCTGTTTCTATCTCGTATTGTTCAATTACTTCGTATAACTTTTCCCTTTTTTCTTTGATTTCATCAACAAGGAGTTTTATCTGGGG
>CAZOTZ010000106.1:0-3654 GCA_964582875.1 uncultured Aquificales bacterium
GCTGTTGTAATATATCTCAGAGATTATTGATAAAAATAGAATAGAGCTTATATTAAAACCTGTCTTCTATTTGCTTTCCAAAAGTTGTATAATATACAGTTCGTAAAATATACATTACAAAAATTTAAACAAAAATGTAAGGAGGTTTATTAATGTCAATCACACCTGAAAAGAAAGCTGAGATTATAAAGAAATTTGCAAGACACGAAGGAGATACAGGTTCTCCAGAGGTACAGATAGCCATATTAACAGAAAGAATTAAAAATCTAACAGAACACATTAAGAAAAACAAAAAAGACCTCCACTCAAGAAGAGGTCTTATAGGTATGGTTAACAAAAGAAGAAAGCTTTTAAAGTATCTTAAAAGAGTTGATGCAGAAAGATATCAAAAAATTGTTGAGGAGTTAGGAATAAGAGAAGCAACCGGGAGTAAATAATGGGTGAAGTAGGAGAAATTTTAATAAAAAAAGAAAAAGTAGAAACTGTTATAAACAATGAGCCTGTTTCAATTGAAACAGGCTATTTTGCAAGACAGGCAAATGGAGCAGTAATAGTAAGGCAGGGAGAAACAGCTGTTCTTGTAGCAGCTGTAATGGCAGAAGAAGCACAGGCTGATGTTGATTTTCTTCCTCTAACTGTTGAATATAGAGAAAAAACCTACGCCTATGGAAAAATTCCCGGTGGATTTGTTAAAAGGGAAGGTAAACCTTCTGTTAGAGAAATTTTAGTTTCAAGATTAATAGATAGACCAATAAGACCTTTATTCCCAAAAGGATTTTTTAACGATGTAGTCATAACAGCTCTAACCCTTTCTGCTGATGATAAGTTTGACCCTGATGTCCTTGCCATTGTTGGAGCGTCTGCAGCACTCCATATATCAGAAGCACCATTTGAAGGTCCTGTTGCAGGTGTAAGGGTAGCAAGGGTTAACGGTGAATTTATTGCAAACCCAACATACCAGCAGAGAAATGAATCTGATTTAGATATAGTTGTAGCTGGAACAAAAGATGCAATAGTTATGGTTGAAGGCGGGGCTGAAGAGGTACCTGAAGAAGTTGTACTTGATGCGATAATGTTTGCCCACGAAGAGATAAAAAAGCTTGTTTCAATACAGGAAGAACTCAGAGAAAAAGTAGGTAAAGAAAAGATAAAAGTTGAGATAAATGAAGAAGAAATAAAACTTAAAGAGCTTTTAGCTGAAAAAGTATATGAAAAAGTAAAAGAAGCATTAAGTATAAAAGATAAGAAAGAAAGAAAGACAAAACTAAAAGAAATTTTAGAAGAAGCAGTTCAGGATATAGAAATTCCCGAAGAATTAGAACCTAAAGTAGATGTGATTTATAAAGAAATCACATCTGAAATAATGAGGGAAAAAGTTCTCAAAGAAAAAGTTAGAATAGACGGTAGAAAACCTGATGAAATCAGGCCTATCTGGATAAAAACAGGGCTTTTCCAAAGGGTTCACGGTTCAGCTTTATTTACAAGGGGAGAAACTCAGGCTTTTGTAGCAACAACCCTTGGAGCTCCTGGTGAGGAGCAGATAGAAGAAAGTATAGAAGAAGGGGAAGAGAAGAAAAGATTTATGTTACATTACAACTTCCCTCCTTTTAGTGTAGGTGAGGCAAGACCTCCAAGAGCTCCTTCCAGAAGGGAAATAGGACATGGAAACCTTGCTGAAAGGGCTGTAGAGCCATTAATTCCACCTGAAGAAGAGTTTCCTTACGTTATAAGGGTAGTTTCAGAAATCCTTGAGTCTAACGGTTCAACTTCTATGGCTACTGTGTGCGGTGCTTCTCTTTCTCTGTTTGATGCAGGTGTCCCAATGAAAAAACATGTTGCAGGAATAGCAATGGGACTTCTAAAAGAGGATGAAGAGTACGTTATTCTCACAGATATACTTGGAGATGAAGACCACTTAGGGGATATGGACTTTAAAGTTGCAGGGACCAGAGATGGTGTTACATCTATCCAGATGGATATAAAAATAAAAGGTCTAACAAGAGAAATCCTTGATGAAGCTTTAAAACAGGCTCATAAAGCAAGAATGCATATATTAGACCTTATGTATGAGGCTATTCCTGAACCAAGACCTGAGCTTAATCCGCATGCTCCTAAAGTTATAACAATGAGAGTTTTACCAGAAAAAATACCTGTTATTATTGGTCCTTCTGGTAAAAACATTAAGAAAATAATTGAAGAAACAGGTGTTAAGATTGACCTTGAGCCAGATGGTCTTGTAAGGATTTACGCAGTAGATGGTGAAAGTGGTGAAAAAGCTAAAGATATGATTGAAAAACTGATAATGGATATTGAGCTTGGTGAAGTTTACATGGGTAAGGTTACAAGGGTTGAAGATTACGGAGCTTTTGTTGAGTTAATGCCTGGTAAACTCTCTTTACTACACGTATCCCAGATATCACCGGAAAGAATAAAATCAGCAAAAGAAAGAATAAAAGTAGGTGATATTCTTACAGTAAAAGTTATAGATATAGATGAACAGGGAAGAGCAAAAGTCTCATTAAAAGAAGTTAAAGAAGGAGACGTTCCTAAAAATAAATTCCTGTATGAATAATAGGAAGGCGTTTAGCCTTCCTAATTTTTTATGTATAAGCCATTGACACAGGTTATAACTCCCTTCATTTCCATATCAAAAAGGATAACTGAAAGTTTATCTATACTTATTTTTGTCTTTTCAACAATATCATCTATATGTTTAGGTTCTGATAACATCCGTAAAATCTGTTTTTCTAATTCGTCTAACTCTATAGACTTTTCATTCTTTCTATCTTTAAAAAGATATGGGAAGATGTTTTTTATATCTTTTATATCTGTTAAAGGAAAAGCACCTTCTTTTAATAGCTGATTATTACCTTCTGCAAGAGGATTGTTGATATTTGCAGGTACAGAAAAAACAACTCTCCCGTAATCACTTGCAAGTTTAGCTGTGATTAATGCTCCAGATTTTCTTGAAGCTTCTGTTACTATAACACCATAGGATAGCCCTGCTATTATTCTATTTCTTATCGGGAATGTGTATTTAGAAGGTTTTGTACCAATAGGGTACTCAGATAAAACAACTCCATTTTCCACAATCTCCTGAAAAAGTTTCTTATTTTCAGGTGGAAAAACTATATCTATTCCATTTCCTAAAACAGCTGTTGTTGTACCACCAGATTTTATAACTGCTTTGTGGGCAATACTGTCTATTCCAGATGCAAGTCCAGAAACAATATTTACACCTGCTTCAGCAAGTTCTTTAGAAAATTTTTCTGTTGTAGATTTCCCATAGGAAGAATACTTTCTGCTCCCAACGATAGAAAGACTATTTTTTACTGTTTCTATATTCCCAAGTGAATACAGAATAAAAGGAGGGTCTGGTAGTTCTTTAAGTAGTTCAGGATAATTTTTATCTGTTATAGGAATAATTTCAGCTCCTATTTTTTCTGCTTTATCAACTTCTTTTTTTGCTAATTCTTTGAGTTTTTTATCTCTGTAGAGTATTTTTTCTGCGTTTTTATTTCCTATTTTTTTTGAAAGTTTATCAAAGGACTCATTAAAAACCTCTTCAGGTGTTTTGTATATCTCAAAAAGTGCTTTTAGTGTTCTGTTTCCAATTCCTTTTATAAAACTAAGCTCTACGTACTTTTCTATTTC
>CAZOTZ010000107.1:0-3595 GCA_964582875.1 uncultured Aquificales bacterium
TTTCTAACCTCCTTCTTCGTTTTTAGGTCTTCAAGAAGCTCGTTCATATGTCTGAACCTGTGGTCTCCTCCAGGAAACATTTTTACATAAACTCCTATACTTTCAAAGAACTCTTTTGTTTCTTTGCTGTCAAGTAACTCATCTTCTTCATCTAAATAAATATATAACCTGTCTTTTATTTTTGCTATTTCTTCTTTTGGAAGCTGGATAGTTTTTAAAAACTCAACATGTTCTTCTGTGAATATATACTCTTCACCGGTTTTGTAATTAACCTGTTTACCTATCTGGGATTTAAGGTCTTCATAGGGTTTTATTGTTGGATTTATAACAACACCTAAAACATCAAATTTGTAAGAAAGGTATATTGTATAAGCACCTCCTAAAGATGTTCCTACAAGCATAAGAGGTTCTGGATTTTTTAGATTTGATACTAAAAACTCAAGTTGTTTTATAGCTTCTCTTGTGTCGTAAGGCAAGGTTGGAGCTATCACATTACCAGCTCCAAAAAACTCTTTTAACCTGTTAACTTTATCCCCATAACCAGCGGAATTAAAACCATGGATATATATAACCTTCATGACAACCTCTTGAAAATTTTGCCTTTTATAATATATTAATGTGCTGTTGTTAGCAAAAATTAACAGATGTTGACTTTTAGAAAGTTTTTTGGTTAAATATTTAGTCCGTGGTTGGGCTGGCGTAGCTCAGTCGGCAGAGCAGGTGATTTGTAATCACCAGGCCGTGGGTTCGAGTCCCACCGCCAGCTTTTAAACTGAATACGGAGGAGTCGCCTAGCCTGGCCAATGGCGGGAGACTGTAAATCTCCTGGCGTATGCCTGCGCAGGTTCGAATCCTGCCTCCTCCACCAGTTAGGCGGGAGTAGCTCAGTTGGTAGAGCATCTGCCTTCCAAGCAGATGGTCGCGGGTTCGAGTCCCGTCTCCCGCTCCATTATTTAAAATCTCTTATGATTACTGTTCATCGTGTAAAAGCCCTTCAAACCTTTTTTATACTCAAAGTCTGTTTTTCTATCATCTTATACTGATACATATAATAATTTTCTGTAAAATAGAGTTATGGAGAAAAATACATTCTTTTTAGAAAAAGCAGAAGAAGAACTTGCAAGAGCTGAAGAGTATTTAGATATAGACATGTGTGATGATGGTCTTGTTTTTTTTCACCTAAAAAACTCTGCTGAAAACTACCTGAAAGCTATTGCACAGGAATTTAATCTTGATACAGAGAAATTCTCATCTCTAACAGAAATAGTTGAAGAGTTAGAAAAAAAGACAACAATCAAATTCCCTGAATTTATTGATTATATAAAAGAA
Organism: uncultured Aquificales bacterium; assembly: GCA_964582875.1. GTDB lineage: Bacteria > Aquificota > Aquificia > Aquificales > Hydrogenothermaceae > JAADDV01. Next base: position 1,330 of record CAZOTZ010000107.1, read on the forward strand.
ATGGATGAAACTATTCTGTCTACAGGGTGTTCTACAAATATATGTTTTGACATGGATTTTTATGGGGATTTTTACGAAGCTGTTAACTCTTTAAAAGAATTTGCTCTTAAACTTTTGGAGGAGTAAATGTACTTAGATAGATTTAAAAACTTTAAAAGCTACAAAACAGAAACTACTCCCTGTAAAATAAAACTATCTTCCAATGAAAACCCTTTTGAACTTCCTGACTGGCTTAAAGAAGAGATAGGAAAAGAAGTAAAAAAAATTCCTTTCCAGAGGTATCCTGACCCAACCTCACAGGAGCTAAAAGAAGTAATAGCTGACCTTTATAAAGTAAAACCTGAAAATCTTGTTTTAGGAAATGGTTCTGATGAACTTATACAGCTTTTAACAATTATTATTGGGAGTCTTGACAGACCTGTCCTTTATCCTGTTCCCACTTTTCCAATGTATCAGGTTTCTGCAGATATTGTAGGAAGAAAAAGGATAGAAGTTCCTTTAAATGAAGACTTCCAGCTTGATGAGACATTTTTAGAAAAAGTTTTAGAAGTGAAACCTGACCTTGTTTTCTTTGCATCTCCAAATAACCCTACAGGGAACACTTTTAACAGGGAAATAATACTTAAAGTAGCAGACAGCGGTATTTTTACAGTTGTTGATGAGGCTTATATTGATTTTTCAGATAAGAAAAGTTTTTTAGAAGAGGCTCTTCAAAGGGAAAATCTTGTTGTTTTAAGAACAATGTCCAAAATAGGTCTTGCAGGAATAAGACTTGGTGTTTTAGTAGGAAGAGAAGATGTAGCTAAAGAAATAGACAAAACAAGGCCTCCATTTAATATTACATACCCAACACAGGTTATAGGGAAAGTTGTTTTAACAAAAGGAAGGGAAGAGATAAAAAAACAGATAAAAGTAATAAAAGAAGAAAGGAAAAAACTAATTGAAGAGATAAAAAAGGTAAAAGGAGTTAAAGTTTACCCTTCAGATGCGAACTTTTTCCTGATAAAAGTGGAAAATGGAAACTGGTTACACAGTGAGCTTATAAAAAAAGGAATACTTGTGAGGAATATGTCCCATCTTCCATTTATGGAAAACTGTTTAAGGGTTTCAATAGGAAAACCAGAAGAAAATCAAGCATTTTTAAAGGCTTTGAAAGAAATTCTTGATGAAAAAACTGTTTAACTGGAAAATAAAAGAAAATCCAGAAGATTTTATAGTAAAGGAAGTTGCCCATTTTACCTGTGATGAAAAGGGAAAACACAATCTTTATCTTTTAATAAAGAGAAACCTCAATACAAAAGAGATTTCCAGTAAACTAAACCTATCTTATGCCGGGTTAAAAGATAAAAACGCTCTGACTTTTCAGTATGTCTCCTCAGAGGATTTTTTAGGAAAAACGGTTTTTGCGAGAATAGATAAAGAGAGCTTTTACTCCCTTGTTTACCTTGGAAAAATAACTAAGAAAATAAAGATAGGAAATCTTGAAGGAAATAAGTTTTCAGTTTCCTTAAAAAATGTTTCAGTACATCTAAAAGATTTTTTAATAAACTACTTTGATACCCAGAGAATAGAGAACAACTGGGAAAGGGGAGCTGAAATACTGCTTTCAGATAAAAAAAACAGCAGTTGGTTAGACAGGTTTTTAATTGATGCTTTTCTTTCGTATCTGTGGAATAAAGCCCTTGAAGAAATGTTGAAAGATTATTTTGAAGGTTATTATCTTGTTGACAGAAATATCTCTTTTTTTATACCTGACACCGATTATTCCTCCTTATGGAAAAACTTTCCAAAATTTTTACCAATTCCCGGGTACAAAATTAGATTTTCCCAAGTGGAAAAAGACTATTACGAAAAAGTTTTGAAACCATTTAATCTCAATTTATCAGATTTCCTTTTTATCCTAAGGAAAAGGAAGATAAAGGGAGACTACAGAAAAACATTCGTAAAACCTGAAAATGTTTATACAAAAGGTAATAGACTTTATTTTTACCTTCCTAAAGGTAGTTACGGCTCAATGTATCTGAAACACTGCTTTTAAACCTGTCAGATAAAAGCCTTTCTTTTCGTTTTCTTCCCTAAAATCAATCCTCCCTTTAAAAAGTCAGATTTTTAGCCAGACTTTTGTTTTTTATCATAGGAGGTGAGATAAAGTTGAAAGGATTAGTTAAAGGACCAGAAAAGTTTTTTAAGCAATATGAAGTTATCCCTTTCATATTATCCAAAATTCTTGAACTTAGAGAATTAGAAGAGATAGAAAAAACAAAAA
>CAZOTZ010000108.1:0-3485 GCA_964582875.1 uncultured Aquificales bacterium
TATAATTTAAAAAAATCTAAATTAAGGAGTTGTAGATGGGATTTGAAAAATCAAAACTTCTTTTTCAGGAAGCTCAAAAATACCTTGTTGGAGGTGTAAACTCTCCAGTTAGAGCTTTCAAATCTGTTGGAATGGAACCTGTTTTTATAAAAAAAGGTAAAGGAAGTAGAATCTGGGATGTTGATGATAACCAGTATATAGATTACGTCCTCTCATGGGGTCCATTAATACTCGGTCATGCAAATGACCAGATAGTAAACGCAATAAAAGAAGTAGCCAACTATGGAACAAGCTTTGGAGCACCAACAGAACTTGAAATAGAAATGGCAAAAGCAGTTATAGATGCAGTTCCTTCTATTGAAATGGTAAGGTTTGTTAACTCAGGTACAGAAGCAACAATGTCAGCAATAAGACTTGCAAGGGGATATACAGGTAGAAAAAAGATTGTAAAGTTTGAAGGTTGTTATCATGGTCATGGGGACAGTTTACTTGTTTCTGCAGGTTCTGGGGTTGCAACGTTAGGAATTCCTGGAACCCCAGGTATACCTGAAGAACTTGCCCAGCTTACAATAGTCCTCCCTTACAATAACATAGAAGCTGTAGAAGAGGCATTCAAAAAACACGGGGAAGATATAGCCTGTGTGATAATAGAACCTGTTGCTGGGAATATGGGAGTTGTTGCACCATCTAAAGAGTACCACCAGAGACTAAGAGAGATAACAAAAGAGTATGGGGCTTTACTTATATGGGATGAAGTTATGACAGGTTTTAGACTTGCCCTTGGGGGAGCTCAAGAGCTTTACGGTATAGAACCGGATTTAACAACACTTGGAAAAGTTATAGGTGGTGGTCTCCCTGTTGGGGCTTATGGAGGTAAAAAGGAAATAATGGAACATGTAGCTCCAGTAGGACCTGTTTATCAGGCAGGAACCTTATCAGGAAATCCCCTTGCAATGGCAGGAGGTTTAAAACAGCTCCAGATACTTAAGGAAAAAAACCCATACCCTGAACTTGAAGAAAAAGGAAAGAAACTTGAAGAAGGATTTAGATTCCTGATAGAAAAGTACGGGATAAAAGCTACCGTAAACAGAGTAGGTTCTATGATTACAGTGTTTTTCACAGATAAACAGGTTATAGATTTTGAAACAGCAAAATCTTCAGACCTTGAAACATTCTCTAAGTTCTTTAGATTAATGCTTGAAAAAGGTATATACATAGCACCTTCCCAATTTGAAGCATCTTTCTTAAGTACAGCCCACAGTGATAATGATATTGAAGAGACCCTTGAAAAAGCAGAAGAAACATTCAAACAGCTTTAAAGGAGGCAAATATGTATAGTATATATATTTTTTTAATAATCTTAGTTCTTACTAAATTTAGCTATTCCTTCCCTTCCCATGGTTCCCCTTCTCCCCTTGTCCCTGTACAACCAACAGTTCAGGGATGTGTAGGAGACTGCTCTTCATGCCACCAGCTTACAAAAAAAGAAGCTAAAAAAATCCTTGGTAAAAAGTTTGATGTAAAGGATGTTCTCAGTATATACATAAACAACGGATTTTTTGAGGTTATCTACAAAAACTCTAAAGGGAAAGAGGAGAAAATAAATCTGTTTTTTAACAAAAAGATGGCAACTAAAGAAATAATCTTTTTAGATGATGAGTAAATAAGATGGAGAATAAATTTCCAGAATTTTCAAAACCAACAAAAGGAAATATTCTAAAAGCAGGACTTCCTATAGTTATATTTATTCTTATTGTTCTTTTTCTTGTATCATCCCCATTTAGAGTTATCCCAAGTGGTTATGTTGGTGTAAAACTCACCCTTGGAAAAGCTGATAAAGATGAACTCAGACCAGGTCTTCATATAATAGCCCCTTTTATACAGGATGTTGTCCTTATGTCTGTAAGAACACAATCTTATGACCTTAGAGGAGCAAACTCTATAAATTCCCTCTCAAAAGATGGATTAACAATAAACACAGAACTTACTGTGCTGTACAAAATAATGCCAGATAAAGCAGCAGAGATATACGTTGAATATGGAACAGATTACGAAAATAAAATAATCAAACCAGTAATCAGAGCAGCTGTCAGAGATGTAATAGCTACCCTTGATAGCTCACAGGTTTATCAGGAAAGGGAACTGATTCAGAAAAAACTTATGGAACGGGTCTCAAAGGAACTAAAAAAAAGGTATATACTTCTTGATGAGATACTCATAAGGGATATAAAACTACCAAAAAGAGTTGTTGAAGCAATTGAACAAAAAAGAAGAGCATATGAAGAGATGCAAAAGATGAAATTTGTTGTTGAAAAAGAAAAACTTGAAGCAGAAAGGAAAAGGGTTGAAGCAAAAGGAATTGCCGACGCAAATAAGATAATAGCAGGTTCACTTACAAGAGAGTATCTCCAGTGGAAATTTATTGAGAATATAAAATCTTACGCTAAAGGAGAAAACAACACTGTTATTCTCATTCCCTATGGGGAAGAGATGACACCTATTATTAATATCCCAAACCAAAAAAGATAGGAGGTTTAAATGGAAAAGGTTGCTGTTGTAACACTTAATAAGGAAGGTCATTTTATAGGAGAAGTAAACGGAAATAAATGTGATTTAACTGCTACAGGAATGAGAGCAGTTGATTTAATGCTTGTATCAGTAGGTTATTGTTTTGGTTTAACAGTTGAAGCCTATGTTAACCATAAAGGCTACAAAATTGAAAATCTAAAAATAAATGTAGTTGGAAAAAAACATCAGAAAGAAAACAGATATGAACATATAAGAATAGAAGTATCCTTTGATTCAGACCTTACTCCAGAACAGATAGAAAGGGTACTTACAATAGGAAAAAGGGGATGTACTGTAAGCAACACAATGTTAAAAGCTCCTGAAATAGAAACAGTTTTTATTAAATAGTAAAGTGAGGTGTGGAAAATGGATGCACAAACTTTTTTCCTTGGGATTATCGCGCTGTGTATGGTTGTTATTACCATCGGAATGGTAGGAATTGGCATTGTATTACTTGGAATTCTCAGGGTATTGGCCAAGCTCCTTTACAGGGTTAATATTGATTATGAGGCAATGTCACCTAAAGTCCACAGAATAGTTGAAAATTTAGAATACGGGACAACACTGATGGGGTTTTTAAATCTGCTTAAAAGAAGAAAAAAATAAGAAAAAATAAGGGAGGAGGTTTATGAAAAGAGGAGTTTTAGGATTTTTGCTCGGTTTTATTGTAGGGGTTATCAGTAGCTACACATTTTACAGAAATAAAAAACAGATAATGGAAAAATTAAACAGGTTAGAAGAACAGATAAAAAAATTAGAGTTAAAGAAAACTGTAAGAAAAACCGCCGGAGATGTTGTTTCCTCTTTAAGAAAACTTACTGAAGAAGTGGAAGAGGTGACAGATTCAGAAAAAGAAATATTATTAAATAAGGTAGAAGAGAAAATCAGGAAACTTGAAGAGATAATAAGGTAAAGGA
>CAZOTZ010000109.1:0-3399 GCA_964582875.1 uncultured Aquificales bacterium
AGGAGCAGATGAGATTTGCAATCAGGGAAGGTGGTAGAACTGTTGGTGCTGGTGTTGTTACTGAAATCATTGAATAATTATTGAGGAGAATAGCAGATGGCAAGAGAGATTATCACTTTAGCCTGTACAGAGTGTAAAAGAAAAAACTACACAACAACTAAAAACAAAAGGAAGCATACAGATAGATTAGAGCTGAGAAAGTACTGCAAATTCTGTAGAAAACATACATTACATAGAGAGATAAAATAAAAACAACAGGGGCAGTAGCTCAGTTGGTAGAGCACGGGACTCCAAATCCCGCGGTCGAGGGTTCGAGTCCTTCCTGCCCCGCTTATTTATTTAAAGAGGAAAAAGTTGAAAGTAGGAGAGCTTTTAAAGTTTTTTAAAGAGGTTAATGAAGAGCTAAAAAAAGTAACATGGCCATCTAAAGAACTTGTAAAAACTGCAACTATTGCAGTTATAGTTTTTACTCTTGCCTTATCTGTTTATCTTTGGGGATTGGACTTAATATTTTCCCGTATTATGAACTTACTCTTTAAATGATAAAAATGAGGTCGTATTGATGTCAGAAGAAAAGAAAAATGAACTTGAAAATATAGAAGAAACAATTAAAGAAGAAAATGAAAATGTAAATATAGAAGAAGTAGAAGAGAAAACAGAAGAAGAAAATAAATCAGAAGATAAAAAGAAATGGTATGCCCTTTACACCCAGTCTAACCTTGAAATAAGAGCAAAGGAAAACCTTTTAAAAATGCTGGAACTTCATAATATGAAACACCTTGTTGATGAAGTTTTAGTTCCAGCAGAGGAAAAAGTAGTAATCAAAGCATTAGGGAAAGAAAAATATAGAGTTTCATTAAAAGGGGCAAATAGAGAATTAGTAGTAAAAGGGAAAAAAGGAGATACAGTTTTTCTTATAGAAGACGGAAAAGTTAGGGTTCTTGAAAGTGTTGAAGGTGATGAAGCCTGTGTTCAACACAGCCCGATATCAAAACCAGGACAGAAAATCCAGTGTAAAGAAAACAAAACAGAAGCAAGAATAGTTTTAGAGAATAAAGTTTTTCCAGGATATTTACTTATAAAAGCTGAACTAAATGACGACCTCATAGATTTAATAAAGAAAACCCCTTACATAATAGGATTTGTCAGTGCAGGTGGAGTACCTGTTCCTTTAGATGAAAAGGATATTATGAAGGTTTTAAATCAGATACAGAAAGGTGCTCCTAAAGTTAAGAAACTCCTGTTCCAGAGAGGAGATAAAGTAAGGGTTATAGAAGGACCATTCATGAACTTTATAGGTGTTGTAGACCAGGTTATACCTGAAAGGGAAAAACTTATTGTGTTAGTAACCATTTTTGGGAGAGAAACACCGGTTGAACTTAGTTTCTCCCAGGTGGAGAAAATATAAGGAGGTGCTATTTTAAATGGCAAAAAAAGTTGTTGGAACAATTGAGCTGATGATACCAGCTCAGCAGGCATCACCATCACCACCTGTTGGACCTGCGTTAGGTCAGCATGGTGTAAATATTATGGAGTTTGTTAAGGCGTTTAACGCTGCTACAGCTGAAATGAAACCGGGAACAATAGTACCGGTTGTTATTACTGTCTATAATGACAGGTCATTCACTTTTGTTTTAAAGACTCCTCCAGCTTCATACCTTTTAAAAGAAGCTGCTGGTATTAAAAAAGGAGCTTCTGACCCAAAAAGGGAAAAGGTTGGAAAAGTAACCAAGGAGCAAATCAGGGAAATTGCTGAAATGAAGCTAAAAGATATGAATACAGACGATATTGAAGCTGTGATGAGAACAATTGCAGGTACTGCTCGTAGCATGGGAATAGAAGTAGAAGGAATGGAGGCGTAAAGATGGCAAAAAGAGGAAAAAAATACTTAAAAGCCTTAGAACTTGTTGATAAAAATAAACTTTACTCCCTTGAAGAAGCTGTAGAAACCCTAAAAAAAATGGAAGAAGTTCTCCAGAGAAAGTTTGACGAAACAGTAGAGCTTATATTCAGACTCGGAGTTGACCCAAAGTACGCAGACCAGATGGTTAGAGGTTCTGTTGTTTTACCCCATGGTCTTGGAAAAGAGTTAAAGGTTCTTGTTATTACACAAGGGGAAAAAGTTAAGGAAGCTGAAGAAGCTGGTGCTGACTACGTAGGTGGTGAAGATTTAATTAACAAAATACTCAACGAAAACTGGCTTGATTTTGATGTTGTTATAGCAACACCTGATATGATGCCAAAAGTTGCTAAATTAGGTAGAATTTTAGGTCCAAGGGGGCTTATGCCAAACCCTAAAGTTGGAACAGTTACACAGGATGTTAAGAAAGCTGTAACAGAAGCTAAAAAAGGAAGAGTAGAATTTAAAGTAGACAAAACAGGAAACCTCCACGTTCCAGTAGGAAAGATATCTTTTGATTCCAATAAACTTGTAGAAAACGCTTTAGAAGTAATTGAAACAGTTCAAAAACTCAGACCTTCTGGTTTAAAAGGACAGTATATGAAAAATCTTGTAATAAAAACTACAATGAGTCCTTCAGTAAAACTTGACCTGTCTTCAATACTTAAATCTTTAGAAGCTAAAGCAGCTTAATTGGAGGAATAAAATGGCAGTAGCTGAAGTAAGAAAGTCTATTCTTAAGAAACAGAAGTTAGTAGAGGAAGTACAGGATAAAATAAACAGAGCTAAACTTATGGTTGTGTTTGATTTTACAGGTGTTGATGCAAACTCAATGGCAGATTTTAGAAAAGCAATAAAGAAGAAAGATGCAGAGATAAAAGTTATAAAAAACTCAATTCTTTACAGAGCTTGTAATGGAACTGAACTTTATGATAAAATTGACATTTTCAAGGAGCCTTCCGCTGTAATTTTTGCTTATGAAGATGTTGTTGATGCAGCTAAAGCACTTAAGGAGTTCTTAAAAACAAGTGAAAGCGCAAAGGTTAAAGGTGGGCTTTTAGAAGGTGTATTTGTTACACCAGAGAAGATAGAAGAGCTTGCTTCACTACCAAGCAGAGAAGAACTCCTTGCACAACTATTTGCTATAATGATGGCTCCTATTACAAACTTTGTACGTGTACTTAACGCTGTACCTCAAAAGGCAGTTATGGTACTTAACGCAATAAAAGAAGAAAAAGAAAAACAAGGTTAAAAGAAAAATTTTAAGGAGGTTTAAATACTATGGCAACAATCTCAAAAGAGGACATTAAAGAAGCTATCAAAAACATGACTGTTTTAGAGCTTGCAGAGCTCGTTAAAGAATTAGAAGAAGAGTTTGGTGTATCTGCTGCTGCTATGGTTGCAGCTGCTCCAGCTGCTGGTGGTGCTGCTGGTGGTGCTGCTGCAGAGGAAAAAACTGAATTTGATGTTATTCTCCAAAGCCCTGGAGACAAGAAAAT
>CAZOTZ010000110.1:0-3365 GCA_964582875.1 uncultured Aquificales bacterium
ATAAATAGAGGTAATAGATGAAAATTGTTGTCTGGCAAACTGCATTTTTAGGGGATTTAATACTTACCACTCCTCTCTTAGCTTCTTTAAAGAAGATTTACCCTGAAAGCAGTATTGATGTGATAACAAAACCTTTTGGTACAGAGGTTTTAAAAAATAATCCTAACGTAAAAAATATTATTGTCTTTGATAAAAGTAAAAATTCTACATTTTCTCTTATAAAAAAACTAAAAAAAGAAAAATACAACCTTGCAGTCTCTCCTCACCGTTCCCATAGAGCTTCCTATTCACTTTTTTTGTCAAAAATTCCTGAAAGGGTAGGTTTTGATAAAGCTGGTTTTTCTTTCTTGTATACGAAAAAAGTAAGGCATAGGTTTGACGGAACCCATGAAATAGACAGAAATCTTAGACTTTTGACTGTACTTGATGGTTTTTCAGAAGAAAAACTTATAAGATATCCTGAGATTTTTTTATCAGAGGAGGAAAATAATTTTTACAAAAAACTTGGTCTCAGGGAAAAAGATTATATTCTTGTAGCTCCCGGGTCAAAATGGAACACAAAAAGATGGACAGTTGAAGGTTTTTCAGAGCTGATTAATAAAATAGGTAAGGAAGAGACTGTTGTACTTTTTGGTGGAAAAGAAGATATAGAGTACGTCTCCCAGATAGAGGAAAATCTGAAAGTAAAAACAGTAAATCTTGTAGGAAAAACTTCTTTAAGGGAAAGTTTTTCCGTTGTAAAAAATGCAAAAGCTTTAATATCAAATGATTCAGCTCCTGTTCATATGGCAGTTTCCTTTAATACTCCTGTTGTTTCAATATTTGGTCCTACAGTGAAAGATTTCGGTTTTTATCCGTATAGAAATGGAGTTGTTGTTGAAGTTAAAGGTTTAAAATGTAGACCCTGTGGACTTCACGGACATAAAACCTGTCCAACAGGAACATTTGAGTGTATGAAAGGTATTAAAACTTATGATGTTTTGAAAGCTTTAGACACACTTATTTAACAATATGATGTTCTGCATAATCTAATAAAAATTTTTCCAGTTTTTCTTTATTTTTAACGTTAAAGTCATTTAATCTACTAAAAGGTACCTTTTTCAAAATCTCTAAATACTTAACATCTTTAAATGAAAGGATTTTTCTTTTTCCTTTTGAACATCTTTTACATATACTTCCCCCTTCTTCTACAGAAACAGTATAGAAGTTGTACTGTCCTATTTTTTCTCCACATTTAACGCATTTATCCAACATAGGATAAACCCCTGAAAGTTTGATAAACTTGGCTAAGAAGTTTATTTTGAAATTTTTTAAATTTTTTTCCTTTTGCAGGTAGTAGACAGTTTTTTTAAGGAGAATGAAAATTTTTTCGTCTCTGTACTCTTTTTCTACAAATCTGTTAAACACATCAAGTATAAAAAAACCTGTATAGAATTTCTCTAAATCTCTGGCAATAGGCAAAGCAAGATTTTGAAAGGTATCTATCTCTTTTATAAAAATTTTGTTTTTTCTTTTAAGAAATACCCCTTTAAACCAGTTAAAAGGTTGTGTTGCTGTTAATGTGAAATTTTTTAAAAGTTGCCCTTTTGGGATATAAATATTTTCCTTTCCATATTTTTTAAAAAAAACTGTTATAGACAGGTCATAATCTCCAACTTTCGTATTCTTAAGAACAATAACTTCGTCTTTAAAGCTGTTTTCCATCTTTTAACTCTCTTTATTTCAGGAAAATATACCTGAAAATCTATAAATCAATAAACTATATTAGTATCTATCAAAAAAAAGGGGTGTAATAATGAAAAAAGTTTTATTTTTGTTTGTTTCCTTGCTTTTATTCTCTTGTCATAGTTACAGTCCAGATAAAAATAGTCAGCTTATAGAAGCTGTTAAAGATGGAAATATAGACAGGGTTAGACTGTTAATAGCAGAAGGGGCTGATATTAATTTTCAGGATAAAAACGGTTCTACACCTCTCCACTGGGCAGCTTATTACGGAAGAAAAGAAATAGCTAAATTGCTTTTGATGCAAGGTGCATCGCCGTATATAAAAGACAAAAATGGGATAACTCCTATTGATGTTGCAAGGATAAACAGACAAGAAGAAATTCTTAAGATTTTCAGCAATGGAACAGACAGCCGTTAATATTGATGTATCTGCTTTTGCATATATATTTATAAACAGCAAAACATAAAGGAGGGCTAAGTATGAGAGTATTTATTGAGGAAAAAGATGGAAAAGTACTTTTGTTAAACGCAACTACAAGAGATGTTATAAAAGAGTTCTCAGATGTTGCTGAAGCCGTTAAATTCTCTTTAGAAAACCATTACCAGCTTCCTCTCAGAGCTGTAGATGGGGAATTTGTTGTAGATAAAAAGGGTAATCCTGTTTATATAGATGAAAAAGGAATTCTTGAGCTTGCAGATGGTACCCTTTTAGAAGGATGTAGACTCTGTCCAAAATGTGGATGGATTGCTTACTGGGAAGAAGTCTTAGATGAAGATAAAGAAACAAGGGAATGTTTTGTATGTCCCCACTGTGGATATATATTTGACTGTACACCTGAAGTTGAAGATATAGGAGAAGGTGATTAAAAGGGCTTCAAAAGCCCTTTTTTAAGCTTGAACTTTTTCCTTTTCTGTAGTTTCTGTTTTCTTTTCAGATTTAGTTTCAGCTTCTATCTCTTTTGCTTCAACAACTTTTTCTTTCTCTTCATCTTCACCACTTAAAGAGGATTTGAAACTCCTTATACCTTCACCTAATCCTTTTCCTATTTCAGGTAGTTTTTTTGCTCCAAAGAGGAGAAGTAAAATTCCAAATATAAGTAAAAGCTCAGGAATTCCTATTCCGCCAAACATAATTTCCTCCTTTATGTAGATACAACCTTTTTGATTGTTTTAATTATATCATCTACAGATTCTTCTATAACTTTTGGTTCCCATACATTTATAATTTTTCCTGAAGGGTTTAATAGAAAAACCGTAGGAACTACTTTCATTTTTTCTATACCATTAACATTAACTTTTTCATAAACTCCGTATCCCTGTATAGCTTTCATTGTCGGGTCACTTAACATATTAAAACTAATACCATGGTCGTGGACGAATCTTTTATGTTCTTCAACAGGGTCAGCATCAATAACAACAGGGATAACCCCAAGGGACTGGATTTTTTCCATATTTTCCTTTAGAGGGCATTCACTTCTATCACACCTTCTTTTTTCTTCTGTTGTTATAAAGTAAAGAAGCACATACTTTTCTCCAAGTAAATCCCTCAGGCATATATCTCTTCCTTCTGCATCTGGTAAACAAAAATCAGGTGCTAACTCTCCTACTTTTTTTCTCTTGTCCTTAGCCATTTCTAACCT
>CAZOTZ010000111.1:0-1229 GCA_964582875.1 uncultured Aquificales bacterium
GAAAAACATTAAACTTTCCTATTTTTGTAATTTGTAATTAATTTAAGGTGCTTTGAGGAAAGTGAAAAGAGATATAATTGATATTTTTATATAATAATTCAAAAGGGGTTATAACTGGCAAAAAATAGGGCTAATTTTTACTTTTTTTATATACCTAACATCTTTGTGCGTAAGCCAAGTATTAGGTAAAATAACTAATTAAAACTTAACTTAAGAGGAGTTTTTTATGAGGTTAAAAAAGGTTTTAACTACCGTATTAGTATTATCTTTATTTTTATCTGTTATGAATTCTTCTAATGGAAATCCTAAAGGTAAAGCAGAAGCAGATACATCTGAAAAATCTGTCTGTTTACCTGCTGAAAAAATAGATAAATCAAAAATAAAAATGTATTTATCAGTGTTTGGTACTAATTTTGATGTTGTAGAGGTTGAAAAATCTCCAATAAGTACTTTATACAAAGTTATTATTAAGTCTGGAGAGAGATATGCAGTAGTTTATATGGATTGTAAATTCCAGTATGTAATTACAGGTAGTATGTTAGATTTAAACTCAAAAAAGGATTTAACTAGAGAGACTATAGTCAATTACCGGATAAAAGCTGAAAATGAAAAAATGGAAAAATTAAAAAAGTTATTAAAGGGAAAAAATCTCCAAGAGCTAAAAAAAGTTTTAGGTATAAATATATCTCAACTTAAATTAGTTGAATTAAAGAATGTTCCTAAAGAAGGAACAATAATATATGGGAATCCAGATGCAAAATATACTGTCTACATAATATCTGACCCGGAATGTTCTTTTTGTCTTAAACTTCACAAAAGTATTAAAGAGATTATAAATAAAGACAAAAATGTTAAGTTTGAAGTTATATTGTTCCCACTACCTTTCCATAAATACGCAAAAGGAATTGCCGAAAATATAGTCACCCAATCTGATATGGAAAAAAGAAAAAGGCTTTTAGAGAAAAGTTTTGAGGCGGTGAGTAATAAAAACAGTTCAGAGTTGGAAAAGTTAAGTCAAGAAAATGAAAAAGGAGCTAAAATTTTAGAAGAGCATAAGAGGTTTTCTAAATCTGTAAATTTACAAGGAACTCCTGTAATTATTTTTCCTGAAGGAATAGCTGTACATGGTGTAATTTCAACAGAAGCTTTGTATAAAATGATACAAATGCTCAGAAATAAATAAAATCTTAGCCCTTTTAGGGCTATTTCTCGTTTCAATTCCTCATAGG
>CAZOTZ010000111.1:1329-3326 GCA_964582875.1 uncultured Aquificales bacterium
CCCTTAAAACCGCTTCCTATTCTGCTGTCAAGAAACCGTTGTTATTACTTGCTGAGTTTAAATATACAAAAAAACCATATAGCTGTCAAATGAAGTTAATTTTCTGTCAACCTCCAATCCTGCAGAAAACTCTGGAGATTGACAAATCGCTGATACATAAGGTTAAAATCCCAATTTTTGCTATTTTAACCTGTGAAACTGAGTCTCAAAAATTACCAGATTTCAGGGGTTGACAAACCCCTGATAATTCTAATCTACTGAAGGAAAAATTCAAAGTTTAGACTGAATCTGAGTTAACTTTGTGTCAGTTTCTCTAACTCTTCAACAACTTTGGCCACGTGTCCTTTTGCTTTTACATTCTTCCATTTTTTTACAATAGTTCCATCTGGAGCTATGATGTATGTTGACCTGATAACTCCTTTTGTTACTTTACCATACATCTTTTTTTCGCCATATGCGTCATATGCTTCTAAAACCTTTTTATCTGGGTCTGAAAGAAGGTAGAAGTTTAGATTATACTTTTCTTTAAATTTTCTGTGGCTGTTTATACTGTCTGGGCTTACTCCTGCAACGACAGCCTTTGCTGATAGAACATTCAGATTATCCCTGAAATCACAGGCTTCTGTTGTGCATCCGGGAGTGTTGTCTTTTGGGTAAAAATACAGTATCAGGTATTTTCCTTCAGAGAGCAGGTCTTTTAGACATATATTTTTTTCTTCTCCTTCTGGTGTCAGGCCTTCCAAACAAAACTCTGGTGCTTTATCTCCTTCGTTTAGTGGCATTTTCAACCCTCCTTTTTTTAACAATAATATAACTGAACCTGTGAGTGTTAAATGTTCTTTATCAGGTTTTTTACTTTTTCTTCAATAATGTCTCTTATATCTCTGAATACTTTAATTTTTTCTTCTTCAGTGCCTTTTGCTTTTGCAGGGTCTGGCAGTCCCCAGTGCTGTGTATTTGCATGTGGAACCACTGGGCAGTTTTCAGCGGCATCTCCGCAGAGGGTTATGACGTAATCAAGCTCATTCAAAGGTATTTCCTCTAAAGATTTTGATTTGTGATGTGATATGTCAATTCCTTTTTCTTTCATCACTTTGATAGCTAAGGGATGAACGTATTTAGATGGATTTGAACCTGCAGAGTAAACTTCTATATCTTTGCCAAATTTTTCTACGTAGTATTTTCCAAAGCCTTCTGCAATCTGGCTTCTTGCTGAATTTCCAGTACAGATAAATCCTATTTTTATCATTTGTATCTTCCCAAAAGCTCTTCCTGCAACTCTTCAATTTTTACTCCTGCATCAACAAGGGCAACAATCAGATGGAATATCAGGTCTGAGGCTTCGTATATGATTTCTTCTCTGTTTTTATTTTTTAGGGCTATTACTGTTTCTATAGCTTCTTCTCCTACCTTCTGGATAATTTTGTCAGAGCCTTTTTCGAACAGGGAGGCAACGTAAGAGCCTTCCGGTCTTTCTATTTTTCTTTGGGTTAGTTTTTGATACAGAGCGTGAAAAATTTCGTATGGGTCAGGTTTTTCTTCTTTTTTCATCTCAATGTTTCTGTAAAAACAGCTTTCTTCTCCTGTATGGCAGGCAACGCCGTAATCTTTTACAAGATACAGGATACTGTCCTCGTCGCAATCTATCTTTATCTTGACAACCTTCTGTTTATTTCCTGAAGTTTCTCCTTTTACCCAGAGCTGTTTTCTTGAACGGGAGTAATAAGTGGCAAATCCTGTTTCTATAGTTTTTTCTATTGCTTCCCTGTTGGCATAAGCCTGCATAAGAACCTTTCCAGTGTAATAACTCTGCGTAATAACAGGAACAAGTCCTTCTGAGTTGAATTTTATCTTTTCCAGAATAGATTTATCCAATGAAAGTTTACCTCTGTTGGTTTATTATATATTTTTTTAAAAATTATAATTCTAAAACCTTAGATTTGTTGTAAAGATAAAAAAATACAAAGTTTTAAACAGAATAAAAAATTATAAAGACA
>CAZOTZ010000112.1:0-3220 GCA_964582875.1 uncultured Aquificales bacterium
CTATATAGCAGCACCTTTTAAGACATCTTCACAGCTACATTTTAGTTTTTCAGGTATTTTTTCAACAAAAGATAAGACAACCTGTTTTATATCTTCATTTTTCTTCTCCATCATTTCAATAACCTCATCAGAAGTAAGTCTTTCTCTGGATATTCCAGCAGCAAGATTTGTAACAACATTTATAGATGCAAAATGCATAGAAAGCTCCCTTGCAAGAACAATTTCTGGAACAAGGGTCATCCCAACAATATCAGCTCCAAGCCTGTAAAGAGCCCTTATTTCTGCTGCTGTTTCAAGTCTTGGACCCTCTGTTGCTGCATAAGTTCCCTGTTTATGGTATCTGAAACCTTTTTCTTCCATAATATCAAATATCAACTTTCTCATATCAGGACAGAAAGGCTCTGTTACATCAATATGCACAACTCTTTCATCTCTAAGATATTCGTCAACAGTGTCCCCGAAACTATTTGAACCATCGTATATTGTATAAACACCTTCATAAAAGGTTACAGGTCTAACTTTTGTAAAATCAATAAACTGGTCAGATACAACAAAATCACCAGGCTGTAAAAGGGGATTAATACCTCCAACAGCAGATATAGAAAGAATTTTCTTCACACCTAAAACTCTAAACCCCCATATATTAGCTCTGTAGTTTATAAGATGTGGAGGATATTTATGTCCCCTTCCATGTCTTGGTAAAAAAGCAACTTTTTTACCTCTGTACTCTGCAATAATGTACCTGTCAGAAGGTTCTCCATAAGGTGTTTTTATCTCTACCTCATCTAAAACTTTAATCTGGTCTACCTGGTAAAGTCCACTACCTCCGATTATTCCAAGCATTTCCTTCTCCTTACTTTTTTATTTTGATTATTCCATAAAATTTTCCTATTTTCTATTATGTTTACAAAAAAAGGGGTAAAAGTATGGAAGTAAGGTTAAACAAGTATATAGCTTCAACAGGTTTCTGCTCCCGGAGAAAAGCAGATGAACTTATAAAAAAAGGTGTCGTCAAGGTTAATGGAGAGTATGTTAAGGAGTTAGGTAAAAAGATAGACCCAGACAAAGATACTGTAGAAGTAGAAGGCAAGATATTAAAACCTACAGATAAAAAAGTTTACATAAAACTTTACAAACCAAGGGGGTATTTAACACAACTTGGTAAAGACAGATTTGGGAGGAAAACCCTTTCTGACCTTTTTGAAGAAGTAGGGATAAAAGAGAAAGTTTTTCCTGTAGGTAGGTTAGACTATGATAGCGAAGGACTTCTTTTACTTACAAATGATGGAGAGTTTGCAAACCTTATTATGCATCCAAAAAACAAGATTAAAAAAACTTATGTTGTGGAAGTTAAAGGGCGGGTAAACATAGAAACGTTTAAAAAAATGAAAAAGGGAGCTTCCCTTGAAGATGGATTTTTGAAACCAGATGATATAAAAATTATTAAGAAAAAGAAATATTCAACGGTTCTTGAGATAACAATCCACAGTGGACAGAAAAGGGTAGTAAGAAGATTTATGAAGTTTTTTGGTCATCCTGTACAGAGATTAATAAGGACAAAAATTGGAAGTATAAAACTTGATAATATGAAAAAAGGACAGTGGGCTTACATTAAGAAGCCCACTATCCATTCTATCAGTAAACGTTAACTATACCTTCTTCCTCTTCTTTTTCTTCTTTTTTCTTTTCTATAGGTTCATCTGTAAGTCTTTCTGCAAGGTAGTCAGCAAGATGTTGGACTTTAACTTTTTTGTAATTTCCATGTTTGTACATACCGTCAGCTATATTAAACACACATCCAGGACAATCACTTAACACGTACTCAGCTTCAACACTTTCTATATCTTTAACTTTGTTTTTTTGTATTTCTGTAGCAACTTCGTAATTTGCAACAGAGAAATAACCTGCAAAACCGCAGCACATCATAGCGTTTTCCCCTTCAACATACTGGGCGTTATCAACATTCTTTAAAACTGTCCTGTAAACATTAGGGTCTGTTTTCATTGCAGTGTAAGAATGGCAGGGAAAGTGGAAGTAAACCTTTTCTCCATTTCCTCTGAAAGTGAAAAATCCCTGTTCCTCAAGTATTTCTGCAAAATCCTTAACTGGATAACCATACTCTTCTTTTAATGCACCACCACAGGTTGGACAGGCTACTACAATTGCATCAAAATCATATTTGGATATCTCCTTTTTATTGTGGTTCATAAGTTTTTCAAAAAGTTCAACTTCACCACCGTAAAGCTGTGGAGCACCACAACATCTTATGTTTTCAGGTACAACTACTTCATAGCCTGCCTCATTCATAAGTTTTATAACGCTTTCTCCTGTTTTCCCGTAAAAAGCATCAATCATACAACCTGTGAAGAATAAGAGCCTTCCTTTTGAACCCTTTTTTGGTTTTGAGATTTTCCCTCTTAAACCAAAAGGTTTTGCTGTAGGTTTAGGTATAAGCTTCGTAAACTTAGGAATACCTGTATTCAGATAAACTGCATTGTATTCTGGAACATCTTTTTTAAAGATATTTCCGTAAAACTTCATAAGAGAAGGTGCAAATTTCATAGCAGTTTTTGTTATTGTGTTTCCCATCATAGCAAGACCGTTATAAACAGCATCTTTAACAAAATCTTTTTTTCCTATTTTCTCTTTTACTGCATGTCTTGCCCTGAACATAATCTCTTTGTACTCAACTTCATTTGGGCATATCCATTCACACCTTCTACACATTGCACATTCGTTCCACTGTCTTGCTATATCCTCAGTCAGCGGCATTATTCCATCAACAACAGCTTCTGCTAAAGCAAGTCTTCCCCTTGGAGAAGACCTTTCCTCTTTAACAACACTGTAAGTAGGACAAACAGAACGACAGGCTGAACATTTTACACACTGGTGGGCAAGCTCAACGGTAAGTTGAACATTTATCTTATCACTCATTTTTTCCTCCTTTCAGGTTTATAACCTTGTTAAAACATCTATCTAAAGAAAGTATCCCTTCTATTGAAAGCTCATTTAAAACCTTCTGGACAGTGTTCCTATCAAGCCCTGTTCCTTTCTCTATATCACCGGTTTTTAAAGGTAAACTGCTTTTTCTTAAAAACTGTAAAATGAGTTTTCTTTCTTCCATGTCAAAAACCCTGTGAACCTGAGGTTTCCTTAATATATAGACCTTAGAAAATTATCACTATAACACAAGTCATAAAAGTTAGTATTTATTAACTAA
>CAZOTZ010000113.1:0-3127 GCA_964582875.1 uncultured Aquificales bacterium
AAAGGAAGAGTAGTCCCTTAAGACTGAGGGACTACTTCTGCCTTTTCTTCTTTAGTTAACGTTTCTTTTTTCTCTTCAACAGGATTTTCTTTTTTATACTCTATAAACTGGTCGTTTAGTTTACGTATAAGATTTTTAGACCTTTCTACAAGGTCATCAAGACGTTGAGCAAGTTTTTTACTGTTTAAATTTAAACCTGCAAGGAGATAAGGTCTAAACCATTTAGTCTGTTTTATAAATGCTCTCTGGATGTACGGATTTTCAATTTTTTTAGCCATAAATTGAGAAGTTATTTTTCTCACTCTGAAATGGGCAAAAAGGAATAAAGCTAAAGCAAAGCCCCATATTCCGTATTTAACAACTTCGTTTTCAAACATTGAAGAGAAGTAGTAAGCACCTGCTCCAAACATTAAAAGCATTAAAACATCAGCTATACCAACAGTGATTTTATATTTATTTAAGAGTTCTTTTAACTGACCTATATATTCACGTATCTCTTTTGATTTTGTTTCAACATTTTTAACTATTCTGTAAGCCCTGTCTATTGTTACTTTTTCCATTTTTTCTACTATTCTTGACATATCTTCATCTTTTCTCTGCTTTAGTCTTGCTTCAACTTCTGGATTTTCAATATTTGCAAGGGATTCATTGTATATTGCATAGAACCTTCCGCTTACAATTCCTTTTTGAGCTAAAGCCCTCTGCCAGGCACCTATTATCTCCTCAAGGTTATCTTCTTTTGCACAGGTATCTATCTGGTTAAGAACATAAAGAACTTTATCTGAGTCTGTATGTTCCCTTGCAATTTCAACAAGATGGTTTAGCGTATCCCTCATAGCTCCCGGTTCAGGGTGTCTTGCATCAAAAAAGATAAGAACAAGGTCTGAAAGGTCTATAATATGTTTTGTTATTTTCAGGACAGCATCTCTCTGGTAATCTGCGTCAAATCCAGGTGAATCAATAAGAACTTTTCCTTTAATCCTATCACTATGAACAACTTTAAGCTGAAGGTATTTGTTTATATTTTTGTCGTCAGGGTCTATCTTTTCTATTTCTTTAGAGATATTGTAGAAAGGAAATCTTGGGTCTGCATCTAAAGCAACCCCTGGAAGAGTTGTAATTTCATCTTTTTTTGAATAACAGATAACAGTAAATTTGTCGTCAACAGCCTGATTACCTGTGTCCTGAACTTTTTTACCTAAAAATTCATTAATAAAACTTGATTTTCCTGCACTGAAAGTACCAAGAATAGAAATAAGAGGCCACCATGAGATAAACTCTGTATAGGTTTGATTTTTGTCTAAAAAACCTATCTTCTGGGCAATTTTATCAAGCTCTTTGTATTCATCAATAACATCAACTAAAACCGGATTTTCTTCTAAAAGATGTTCTTTTAACTTTTTATAACGTTCCTGTGGTGTCATTTTCCTCTTCTCTGATTTTTTTATTATACGAGGCATAATATATCAATAAAATGATATATTTACAAGAGGTAACATTCTGGTAACACTAACCTCCTAAAATAAAACAAAACAACGTTAGGGAGGTTAGTTATGAAGAAAAAAATAATTTTATCGGCAATTTTTACAGGGGGATTTTTACTTGCTTCTTGTGGTGGTGGAGGAGGTTCAACCTCTGACACAGGTGGGACAATAAACACATCTTCATACGCAGATATAGAAGGACAGATAACAGATGGAACACAACCAGCTGGGATAGCTCCTCAAGATTTTCAGGTAGGAAACTATACCTTGAGATACATATCTGCAATGACTATCTATAATGGAAAACTAATAGCTGTCAGTTCAAATATAGATAATGATGGGAAGTTTCATCTTAGACTTTTAAAGGATAAGGATTACACATTTACAGTATTTGATAACGACGGAAATCCTCTTGCGTCAAGTATAGGGAAAACCTTTGAGATAAAGAAAAATGATTTTGTTAATATTGAAATTGTAGATACTGATAATGATGGAAATCCTGACATTATAGATGTTATACCTTCAGACAACAATACGATTATTAAAAAGGAAAATCCAAAAATTTCAGACGAGGACAAAGACGGAATTCCTGATATATTTAAAGAAATAGATGCAGATAACGATGGAAATCCTGACATCCATGTATTCTTGGGAGACAGAGACAACGACGGAATTATTGATTCTGCAGAAGATACAGATAATGATGGAACTCCTGATATTATACAGGACCACGATGGAGACCACTTACCAGACATAATTGAAGGTCCAGAAGATTTTGACCTTGAAGATTTTATGGATGAAGTTTTTGACCATAAAGGTGATAAAAAAGAAAGGCACTCAGGGGAAAACGGAGAAGAAAATGAACATCAAAATGATGACAATTATGGAGATATAGAAGATAATGACCATGAAAAAGAACACGGTGTAAGGATAGTTACTTTAGGTGGTTCTGTTGTAGATAGCACAATCTCACCTACATCTATAGATTATGCAAAGTATGTAGTGGCATACACAGCAGATAACGAAAATGTACTTCCTGTTATGTCTGAAATAGACCAGTACGGTAGATTTAAACTAAAAGTTGTAAAAGGTAGATACTACGTGTTCTCTATTTTTGATGAGAATGGAAATCCTGTAGCTAAAACTGATGATAAAGCATACAGGGTTTTAGGAAATAACTCTTTAACATTAGAAATTAATGATGAAGATAACGATGGCAATAAAGAAATAAAAATAAAAGCATCTAATCCATCAAAATTAAACATTTTAGAGCTAATGGAAGAACCTACACAGGGGGGTAGAAAAACTGCTATTCTTGAAATTATTGAACCTATAATAAAAAATGAAGATACAAACCAGAATGGAATACCTGATTTACAGGAACCTTTCCAGGATATTGATGGAAACGGAATATATGATTCAATGCAAGATGAAGATAAAAATGGTATTCCAGATATTGTAGAAGATAAAAACAGAAATGGTATGCCAGATGGATTTGATGACCTTGACAGAGATGGTATCAAAGACTTTTTAGAACACGGTAATATGAAAGGAGATAAAGGAAATCATAACAATGAAGGGAATATGGATGAAGACCATGGAAAAAATAATGGAGAAGACAAAGGAGATAAAGGTAACCATTC
>CAZOTZ010000114.1:0-3053 GCA_964582875.1 uncultured Aquificales bacterium
CAAACTGTGGGTTCAGTGATATATCTTCAAGCATATTTAGACCACTAAAAATGGAGGCTCTGCTAAATTTACTTACTCCTGTTAAAAATACAAACTTTATATACTGGTCATGGTCTTTCATTATAGAGTATAGACCTCTTAAAAATTCTCTTGCTTCAAATGCAACCTCTTTATTTTCTATGTTGTCTAATATTGGTTTATCATATTCATCTATAAGCACTACCACTGGCTTTTTATATTTTTTGTAGCTTTCTCTGATTAATCGCGAAAAACATACAGAAGGTTCTTCACTTTCTTTACATTGAATATCTAATCTTTGCTGATTTTCCTCAAAAACATATAAAGCCCTTTGTTTTATATTTTCTAAGCTTTTTAGGTCTCCTGACCAACTTAATTTAATAACAGGAAACTTTTCCTCCCAGTTCCATTTGTCGTAAATATACAGTCCTTCAAACAGCTTTTTATTTCCTTCAAAAATCTCTTTTAGTGTATCTAAAAACAAAGACTTTCCAAATCTACGGGGACGGGCTAAAAAGGTATATGTATAGTTTGTTATAAGTTCATAAGCTTCTTTTGTTTTATCTACATAATAATAATTTCCTTCTCTTATTTTTGAAAATGTTTGTATTCCTATGGGTAGTTTTTTCATTTTTTTGTGCCTGTTTTTTTGCTATTTTTAATGTAATTATTTTAAAATAGCTGTCAAACTTTTAGTATTGTCCCTATCTCCAATTAATCAGTCTATATAAGCAACAGTGACTCCCATGCCCCCTTCATTGTAAGGGGCATCTTCATATCTCACTTTATAAGGTACTGTATCAAGATACTCCCTCACAGCTTTCCTTAATATACCTGAGCCATAACCGTGGATTATTCTTACAGTTGAATACCCTTCCAAAATAGCTTTATCAAGGAAATCTGAGAGTTTCTTTACTGCTTCTTCTTTTGTCAGCCCTATAAGGTTTATTTCTGGCTTAATGTCTGCCCTACTTTTTTTAATGTGGAATTTAACTTCCTTTTTATTTTCCTTTTGTTGTGTATTAACTTTTTCAATATCAGACAGTCTTACCCACATCTTAATTCCATTAAAATTAACATTAGCCTTGTTTTCCCTTATAGAAATAACCTCTCCTTTCATACTTTTACCTTTTAGTTTCACAGTATCTCCTATATCTATCTGTGGTGTTTCTTCTTCTACAATATCAAAGTTATATATGTCTTTCCTTTTGTTCTTAATAAACTGTTCAAGCTCTCTACCGGATTTTTTCTCTTTTATCTCCTGTAGTACCCTGTACCCTTCTTCCCTTAAATTTGATATGTACTTTTCTGCTTCTTGAACAACACTTTTCCACTTTTCTTTTTTCTGGTTCTCTAACTCTTTGACAAGGGCTTCATACTTTTCCTTTTCTATCTGTAGTTTTTGTTTTATTTCTAAAAGCTCCTTATGTTCTTTTTCATATTTTGATTTGTACTCCTCAAGGGCTTCTATAGCTTTATTTAACTCAACAGCACTTTCACTTATGTACTGTTTTGCATCTTCTAAAATACTTCTATCAAAACCAAGTTTTTCAGCTATATAAAAAGCCATACTTTGCCCAACTGAATGGTAATGCACAGTATATGTTGGGCTTAACGTTTTCTTGTCAAAACCAACAGAGGCAACATCAAAATAGTTATCAGATAGAGCAAATGTTTTAATCTGCCTGAAATGGGTCGTTATTATTGTGTAAGCTCTCTTTTCTTTGAGTTTTTTCAAAATTCCTATTCCTATTGCTGCTCCTTCGTCAGGGTCTGTTCCTGGAATAAGCTCATCAAGTAGTACAAGGCTTTTTTCTGAAGCAAGTTCTAAAATCTCTTTTATATTCTGTATATGGGCAGAATAAGTAGAAAGGTTCTGCTCAATACTCTGCATATCTCCTATATCTACAAAAATTCCATCAAAGACAGGTATTTTACTTCCTTCAGATACAGGAATAGGAATTCCAGACTGAAACATCAGTGAAAGTAGACCTGCTGTTTTTAGAAAAACTGTTTTTCCACCAGTGTTTGGACCTGTTATTACTAATCCTTTTCTATCATTTTCAAGCTTTATGTCTATAGGTTTAAAAGGTTTCTTATCAAACAGAAAAATAGGATGTTTTGCGTCTAAAAGGTTTAGCTGGTTAGATATTTCAGGGAATAAACATTTAAACTCTTTTGCAAATTTAGCTTTTGTATAAAGGTAGTCAAACCTAACAATAGCATCAAAACTTCTTTTAATGTTTGGGAGTTTTTTCCTTACAATATCTGTTAAAAACTTCAGTATCTTTCTAACCTCTATATGTTCCCTTATTTTAAGGTCAGAAAGTTTGTTGTTTAATTCAACAACATTCACAGGTTCAAGGTATATAGTCTGTCCTGAAGCTGACCTATCGTGTATAATCCCTTTTATCTTTGAACTGAAGTTCTGTTTTACTGGTATTACGTACCTTCCTTTTCTTACAGTAACAATTTTTTCCTGAATAATATCGTTGTACTTGTAGCTGTTTACTATATTTTCAAGTATATCAATTATCTTATGTTCAACTTCCTTAATTCCTGTTCTTATAGCTTTTAAATCTCTACTTGCACTGTCTTTCACCATTCCAGAGGAGTCAATACTGTCATTTATTATCTTTTCTGTTTCCCTTGATGAAAAAAGCTCCCTGTAAAGTTTCTGGATATGTGGCTTATCTTTTACTTCTTCTGTCAAAAAGTTTTTTATCTGCCTTGATATCAGGAGTATAGAGCTTATGTTTAAAAGTTCTTTTGGTGAAAGAACACTCTCTTCAATTGATGCGAGATTTAAAGCTTCAGTTATATCTGGATACTCACTTAAAGGAAAGTACCCTTCTTTGTTTATTATAGTTATAAACTGG
Organism: uncultured Aquificales bacterium; assembly: GCA_964582875.1. Lineage (GTDB taxonomy): Bacteria > Aquificota > Aquificia > Aquificales > Hydrogenothermaceae > JAADDV01. Next base: position 2,898 of record CAZOTZ010000114.1, read on the forward strand.
TCTGTTTCTTCTACTATTTTCCTTACATTTTCTTCATTGGAAATTGGTCTTGTTCTGTATATAAGCTCCTGCGTTTTTTCATTTGGAGTGTATTTAGCAAGCTTTTTTAAAAACTTATCATACTCAAGAAGTTCAAGGTACTTTTCTTTAAAACTG
>CAZOTZ010000115.1:0-1092 GCA_964582875.1 uncultured Aquificales bacterium
TTATATGTTCTGTTATAATAAAGAAAAAAAAGAGAATAAAAGTAATGGAAAAATACAGAATACTACTCGTAAACGATGATGGTTATCATTCTGAAGGTATTTTGACTATCAGAAAAGTTCTTTTAGATAACAAATTTGAAGTAATCACAGTTACTCCAGATAGAAATATGTCTGGTTCCAGCCATTCTTTAACATTTACCAGACCCTTAAAAATTGTAAAGCTTGAGAAAGAAAAAGATTTTTACTATGTTGTAGATGGAACACCTGCTGATTGTGTTCACCTTGGTTATCATATAATACTGAAAGGAAAAAAACCTGATATCCTCATATCTGGAATAAATACTGGTCCAAATCTTGGTAATGATATTTTTTATTCTGGTACTGTAGGGGCTGCGAGAGAAGGGACCTTACTTGGAATTCCTTCTGTAGCAATTTCTCCGGCTTCTTCTAAAAGTCCAGATTATGAAACAATAGCAAAAATATCCCTGAAAATTATCAAGAAAGTTCTACATTCTGGTTTACCAGAGAAGACATTTCTAAATATAACTGTTCCTAATATTCCTGAAAAAGATATAAAAGGTTTCATGATAACAAAACAGGGAAGAGGCGCATACAAAGAAGAAATAAAAAAGTATATATCTCCCTCAAAAGAAATTTTCTGGTGGATAGGTGGAGAGGAAAGTTTAGAAGAACAGTGTGAACCAGGAAGTGATTACACTGCGGTTAAAAATGGTTTTGTATCAATAACACCTTTAAAACTTGACTTAACTGATTATTCTTCTTTTGAAAAACTTGAAGAAACATTAGTTACAGGTCTTAAGTAAGTCCCATCATTTCTTTATATTTGTCTACTACAGCTCTTCTTACTTTTTCTGTAAATTTACTGTCTAACGGCTGAATTATTTCAACCATCTGCCCTTTTGGTGTAGCTTTTTTAGGAAATGATATAAATAAACCTCCATGTTTAGATTCAACAAGCTGTATGCCTTTTATAATAAACATGTCATCTATTGTAACATCTGCTACAGCTCTTACCCTGCCACCTACTCTACTTGTATCAAAAGGATAAATTTTGACGTCAGTTATTTCCAT
>CAZOTZ010000115.1:1192-2957 GCA_964582875.1 uncultured Aquificales bacterium
CTGTTTCACAGCAGAGTGTCATGTATTAAATACTTAGAATATTTGCAGTCTCAAACTCTTTTAAGTCTGGTTTTTTTATCTTTCCAAAGGATATATCTAAAGGTTTTGCTTTTATTGTCCCATTTTCATATGAGACCATAAAGTTTTTATTTCCTTTTACATACTCCTCAACAGCAAAAACTCCAAATCTTGAGGCAATATTTCTATCAAAGGCTGTTGGAGAGCCTCCCCTCTGTATATAACCAAGTACTGAGTATCTTACACCTCCAAAGTCATAAGGTTTAAGTTTTTCTTCAAGTATCTGTGCAACATCCTTTGCAGAAGCAACCCCTTCAGCCACAACAATAATAGAAAACCTTTTTCCCCTTTCCCTTGCTCTCAGTACAGTATCTACAATAATATGCATTGGGAAAGGATATTCTGGTATAAGAATAACATCTGCACCGGTTGCTATTCCTGCTTCAAGGGCTATAAAACCACTGTTCCTTCCCATCACCTCAACAACAAAAACCCTTTCATGGGACATTGTGGTATCTCTAATCTTATCTATCGCATCTACCGCATTATTTACAGCTGTATCAAATCCTATTGTGTAATCTGTTCCATAAGTGTCATTGTCTATAGTCTTTGGAATTCCTATAACTGGAAAATCAAACTCTTTAACAAGTAGATTAGCTCCTTGAAAAGAGCCATTTCCACCTATAACAAATAGAGCTTCTATACCTTCTTTTTTCAGATTTTCAACAGCTATTTTTCTATAGTTATAATCCTTAAAACGGTTCTCCCTTGAAGAGTGTAAAATTGTACCACCCCTGTTTATAATAAGACCTACATCCCTTGGATTTAAATGGCAGAAATCCCTTTCTATAAGACCTTTAAACCCTCTTCTAACCCCTATGACAGAAAAATTGTAGTAATGGGCTGCCCTTACGACAGCCCTTATTGCAGCATTTAAACCAGGTGCATCCCCACCACTTGTTAAGACAGCTATTTTTTTCTTTTCCATTATTTATTCATATAACAGTAATCAAAGTTTTCAGCAAATGAAGGGAGTAAATCTCCTGTTTTTTTATTTACATAAATTTTTCTTAAAACATCAAAACCTTCATATCCCTTTGTATAAATCTCTCCTATAAAATACTTATCATTTTCACAGACTGTTATATTTTCAGATACAGCCTGCATACCAGCTACATAATCTTTTATTTTCTTCACAGCTTCATCTTTTGTTATAGCAAAAGATGAAGTAGAAAGAACTCCTGCAGTTAAAAATGCAGTTAAGATTTTTTTCATATCGCTACCCTCCAAAGAATTTATTTTAAAATTCTTGTTCTAAATACCCTCATTTTCTCTCCATTAACGTACCTGAACTCAGGTTCAAATATACCATCTATTGTATGGAGCTCTTTAATTCCATATTGCTGGCATAAAACATTAATAGATTTTATTATCTCGTCCTTTTCCATAACAGCAGTTTCCCAGTATGTAGCAAAAACAAGGTTTCCTTCCTTATCATGTATAGATAACCTCAGTTCATCTACGATTTCATTTTCAGGGTCTCCATACATAACAAGTGTTCCGTATAGCTCTTTTTCTTCCATACTTTCTCCTAATAAGAAATAGTGTTTTTACCAAGTCTTTTTGCTTCATACAACTTCATATCTGCCATTTTTATTATATCAGTAATATTATCATTCCTTTCAGGTATTAGATTTACCATACCAATGCTTACAGTAATGTTTATTTTATGTTTCCCACACTCAAA
>CAZOTZ010000116.1:0-2845 GCA_964582875.1 uncultured Aquificales bacterium
TGATACTGTTAGACAGCGAAATATGGTTTCCTGACCCTGAAAATGCTCCGGGAGATTATCCTCTTGCAGTTGGAGGAGACCTGTCTCCAGAAAGACTGATTTTTGCGTATTCTTTAGGTATATTTCCGTGGTATTCAGAAGGAGAGCCTGTTTTGTGGTGGTCTCCTGACCCGAGGATGGTTCTGTTTCCACAGAATCTAAGAGTGTCAAGAAGTCTGAAAAAGATTTTGAAGAAAAAAATATTTGAGATAAAGTTTGATACAGATTTTGAAAGGGTAATAAATATGTGTGCTTCAGTGAAAAGGAAGGGACAGGTAGGCACATGGATAACACCTGAGATGATAAAAGCATATACAGAGCTTCACAGACTTGGTTTTGCCCACAGTGTTGAAGTGTATAAAGAGGGAGAGCTTGTTGGAGGGCTTTACGGGGTTTCTCTTGGAGGTGTGTTTTTTGGGGAATCTATGTTTCATACTGTTTCTGATGCTTCAAAGGTTGCCTTTGTGTATCTGGTTGAAAAACTAAAACAGTGGAATTTTGACCTGATAGACTGTCAGCAGTCAACACCTCACATGGCAAGATTTGGAGCTGTGGAAATATCTCGCAAAGAGTTTTTAGATAGGCTCAGGCAGTCTTTGAAAAAACCTACAAAGTCAGGAAAATGGAAGTAGGGGGGATTAATCCCCCCAGATTTTAGAAATGGCGTTTGAGCAGTTCTGGTCTGATTTTGATTTTTCTGATCTGTATCTTTTGAAGTAACAGTCTTCCATTTTTATCAAGTAAGAGAGGTTTAGCAGGTATCTTTACTGATGGTTTTTTGTAGTAACTGCACTTTTGTGGAACATAGTAATCTAATATCAGATGTCCGTCTACGCTGTCGTAATACAAAACTGCTCCTATTTTGTAATGTTTATTAGGGTCTCCACAGCCGGGGAATTGTCCTTCGTATTTGAAACTTATATTTGTCGTTTCTTCAAATGCCACTTTGTAAGTGCTGATTTTGGTGTTTGAATAGTTCCCTTTGAAACTTTCCTTTACTTTTGCTACTCCCGGCAGACCTCCACCTGCTGTAAATCCGATACTGATTTCATGGGTTGTTTTTGTTTTCGAGATGTTAACTGTTCCGTTTTTTTGGGCGAAGTATCCTTCTGTTCCTGTACATGTTATGTCCACCACCCATTCTGCAATCTGATTGTCCCGTGAGTAATGGTACAGTTTTCTTTTTGTTTCTGGATATGTGGCAACATATCCGTTAATATGTGTGTTTGATTTGTAAATACCTATAGTGTTTGTCTGGAGAGAGACGGGAACAGAAACAAGTACATACTGCTGTTTTCCATTTTTTACAGCTAAGTTTCTGGGACTGATAATTGGATATTCATACAGATGATAAGTAGATGTTATGGCAAATAGTCTATCTTCATAGTTATCTGCTATCATATTTTGACCTATGGTGGTTTGCAAAGTTGTACCTCTGGTTCTTTCAGAATATCTGCTAAGTTGGTATTTCAGGGACATTTTTGCCCCTCCTATGCTCAAGCTTCCTACCTGGGCTTGCAGACCTGCAGAAAATGTAAAGCTTGATATTGCAGTCACTGTTTGCTGTGTTGTCTGCTGTTGCTGATTTTTGTAAGAGCTGTAAAATATACCTCCTGATTTTTCTGGATTTCCAAAAAGGCTTTTTTCTTTTGGAGGTTCGCTTAACACTGCTATGACCTGATTTTTAATTGTTACAGGTATTGGCCCCCTTGGTTTCCCTACTACTAATGAATCCCCATAGTAATCTACAAGGGCTATTCTGTCGTACCTTTCAATTCCAGCGTTTATTCTTCCAAGCTCTGTTCCATTCATATCATACACATGAATAAGGTCATCTTTTGCATTAGCTATAACAATTTCTGCTTTTCCATCTGAGTTGAGGTCTCCAACAGAAACATGGGAGTACTTGCCGTATTTAACTGTTTTTGATAAATATTTTTCTCCTCCCTGAAAGTCGTAAATTCTAATAGTATTGGGATTCTCAAAGAAAATAATTTCATCAATACCGTCACCATCTACATCACCAGCTCCCACGTCATCTTCACGGCTGAAAGGTTTCTCTGTTAGGAATGAAGATACTTCTACCAATGCACCATTAGAAAACTTAAAAATCCTTATGCTGTCTCTGGAAGCATCACCTAACAAAATCTCGTTGATTCCGTCACCATCCACATCACCAGAAGCTATCCTGTCGTACCTCTGGTATTCAACGTTAGCACTGGCAAGTTTCCTTCCTGCAGAGTTATAAACTTCTAGAGTGTCTCTATAAGCACTGCCAATTATGATTTCGTCATAACCATTTTTGTCCGGGATAACATTTCCAACAGTAAGGTCGTCGTATCCACTAAATCCAATGTTAAAACTTCTTATGATATGAAAGTCTCTTGGTGAGTAAATAACTATCTTTCCTCTAAAGGATTTTTTCTCTTTTCTCTCTTTACCGAAACCGACCACAATTTCATCTCTATAGTTTCCCAATACATTACCAGCGCCTACTTCGTCTTTACGGTTGTATTTTGGAGCTATCTTAACAGATATACCAGCGATTAACCTTCTTCCTCTGAGATCATATATTGACAGTGTATCCTTAGAAGCGTCTCCCAACACAATCTCAAGGTTTGAGATTAATCTTTTTTTCATAATAGGGTCTTCATCTGCAAAAGATACTCCCAAGTAAAACATGAAGATTAAAAGAGTAATTAGATGTCGCATCCCTGAACCTCCTTTTTTTTCTAAGTTGAGAGGCAGGGATTTAGCAGCAATATTTTCTGTTTTTGTATTAAACGAAATTTAAATATCTTCAAAG
>CAZOTZ010000117.1:0-2836 GCA_964582875.1 uncultured Aquificales bacterium
AACTAAAACTGTCTAAAAAGCCCCTTTAAAGGGGCTTTTTCCATGTAGATTACTTTTCTCTTTTATCATATCATTATTAGTATCAAAAACATCCAGACTGGATTTTTTATGAAAAGATTAGCCCTTTTACTTTTTTTTCTATTATTCTCCCTGAATCTGTCTTACGGAGAAATATACATAGCAAAATGGAATGCCCCTGTCTCCCCTGTTATGGCTGATTATATAAAAAGGGTTGTAAATAAAGCTGAAAAAAACAACGTTTCAGCTGTAATCCTTGAACTTGATACCCCTGGTGGGCTTGAATCTGCAATGAGAGAAGTAATAAAAACAATCACAAACACTTATATACCTTTCATTGTCTATGTTTATCCATCTGGAGCAAGAGCAGCTTCAGCAGGAGCAATAATAACAATATCTGCTGATGTAGCAGCAATGGCTCCTTACACAAATATAGGCTCAGCTTCACCAGTCCAGATGACAGGAAAAGACATAGATAAAACAATGAAAAAGAAAATAATAAATGATATGCTCGCTTTTGTAAGAAGTATAGCAAAAGAAAAAGGCAGAAACGTTTCTATAATAGAGAAAATGGTAACTGAAAGTATAAATTTGTCTGCACAGGAGGCTTTAAAAAAGAACGTTATAGATTTAATAGCATTAGATTTGAATGACCTTATAAAAAAGTTAGATGGAAAAAAAATAAAAAAGAAAAATGCCATTATAAAACTTAACCTGAAAAATCAGAGGGTTGTTTTTATAGAAAAAGGTTTCAGGGAAAAATTACTTACTATACTTACAAATCCCACTGTTGCTTACCTTCTTTTGATGATAGGTTTTTATGGTCTATTTTTTGAGCTTTACCACCCTGGTTCAATAATACCTGGTACAGTAGGGGCAATATCTTTACTTTTAGCCCTTTACGCCTTAAATATACTGTCTGTTAACTGGCTGGGGGTTCTTTTAATCCTGCTTGGAATAGTATTTTTCGCATTGGAAATAATAACTCCAACCTTTGGAGGACTTGCTTTAAGTGGAGTAATAGCTTTAATAGTTGGTTCAATAATACTGATAAGTCCAGATTCCCCTTATGGAGATGTATCCCTAAAAGTGATACTGCCTGTTGCTGTTTTCAGTGCTTTTTTCTTTCTTTCTATAGCGTACTTAGGAGTAAAAGCCCAGTTAAAAAAACCTTTATCTGGGAAAGAAGGAATGGTAGGGAGCGAAGGGGAAGCTTTAACAGATATTGATGAAAATGGAGGAAAGGTTTTTATATATGGTGAAATCTGGAATGCTTATTCTGAAGAAAAGATAAAAAAAGGTGAAAAGGTTGTTGTTGAAAAAGTAGAAGGCCTAAGATTAAAAGTTAAAAATGCTAATAAAAATTTACATAAAAGGTTTTAGAAATGAAACTTACATTTAAAAACTCAAAGCCTTTTACAGTTGGAGCTGAGCTTGAAGTTCAGCTTGTAGATAGAAAAACATACGCTTTATCAAACAGTTCAAAGTTAATCTTTGAGAATTTAAGCGAGAAACATAAAAGTATTGTTCAGCCGGAAGTTCTAACTTCAATGGTAGAGATAGTCTCCCCTGTATGTGAAACACCAGAAGAAGTTATGCAATACCTAAAAGATGCTTTGCATGAAATAGATACAATAGGAGAAAGTTTTGGATTCCGGGTTTCTGCCTTAGGCACCCATGTTTTTGCAAAGAAAGAAGAGACAGAAATTACAGCAAAGGAAAGGTATCTACAACTTTTAAGGGAACTTCAGATAGTCCTTAGACAGTTCCTTATATATGGTTTCCATGTTCATGTTGGCTTTCCAGACAAAGAAGCTGCTGTAAAAGGATACAATCTTTTAATAAACTATCTACCTGTTTTTTTAGGAATATCAACAAGCTCTCCATTTTTCTACGGGGAATTTACAGGTTTAAACTCTTACAGAACAAAAATCTTTGAACAGTTACCAAGGGCTGGAATACCTGAGTATTTTGAAAATTTTGATGAGTTTGAGAAACTGTACAATGAACTATTAAACGGAGGATTTATCCAATCTATAAAGGATATATGGTGGGATGTAAGGATACACCCAGATTTAGGAACAGTAGAGTTAAGGGTGTGTGATTCAAATCCAGACTTTGAAAGACTTGAGCTTATAATAACATTAATGCAGGCTTTATCTTTTTATGCACAGGAAAACCAGATAAACAGATACTTCTGCCAGACCCTTAAACAGAACAAATGGAATGCTACAAGATACTCATTGAAAGGAAAATTTATAGATAAGGATGGGTACAAAACCATTGCCCAGAAAGGTTTAGAAAAAATAGAAATAATGAAGAAGAAAGGTATTTTTAAGGAACTTAAAACAGAGCAAAAAATATCAATTCTCAAAGATATACTGAGAAAAAACTCTGTATCTGAAAATATGATACTTGTGTATAAAAAAACAAAAGATATAAAACTCATGGAGGAATTTGGGTTTATAAGATAAAAAAAGCCCTCTGGACAATCCAGAGGTATAAAGCATGGGAGCTACTATCTTTGATACAATCCCATAAGCTGGGTTGTACCTATTATATGACCATTTAAAGCTTTAAGTACATCTTTTTTCGTCGCTTTAGGAGGAATATTTAAAGATTTTACATCAATTGCAAAAAGTTTGAAAAAGTATCTATGTGGTTTCCCTGGAGGAGGACAGGGACCACCATAACCAACCTTTCCAAAATCGTTTATCCCCTGTTTTACACCTTCTACCTCCGGTTTTTTAGGAAAGTTTTCCGGTAGGGCATTCACATTACGGGGAATATCGTAAACAACCCAGTGGGTAAATGTTCC
>CAZOTZ010000118.1:0-2744 GCA_964582875.1 uncultured Aquificales bacterium
GACTAAAGAGAAAACAAAAGGATATAGTAAGAATATTAATGCATTAAGATATGCATTGGCTATAAGATATGCATTGGCTATAGTTTTCAGCTTTACAAATATCCCTACTGATTTTGGCTACTTTTAGATAGGAGTATCGAACCGATACAAAATGTTGACAGAAAAAAGAAAGATTATTATAATGTTTACCTGTTTTTAGGGGAGCCGCTAGCTCAGTTGGCAGAGCACCGGTCTTTTAAACCGGTGGTCCTGGGTTCGACCCCCAGGCGGCTCACCATTGTTATGCCCCCGTCGTCTAGCCAGGCCTAGGACACCGGCCTTTCACGCCGGCGACACGGGTTCGAATCCCGTCGGGGGCATTTTCCATTTATAAAGCGTTTAGAAATTTTTCATTTTCTTCTTTTGTTCCTATTGAAACCCTTAAAAACTCAGGAAAACCAAAAGCAGGTCTTACGACAACACCTTTTTTTAATAGTTCTTTATACTTTTTTTCTGCATTATCAACTTTAAACATTATAAAATTCCCATAAGTTGGTAAGAAAAAGTATCCTTTCCTTTCTAATCCTTCATATAGCTGGTTTTTCCCTTTTTCATTTTCCTCAACAGAAAATTTAACAAAAGACTGGTCTTTTAGAGCCTCAACAGCTGCAACCTGGGCAAGGTAATTAACATTAAACGGCTGTCTAACTTTTTCTAAGACTTCAATAATTTCTTTTTGGGATATACCGTATCCTACTCTAAGTCCAGCAAGCCCGTAAGCTTTTGAAAATGTTCTTGTTATAAGAATATTTTTCCCTGGGATATTCGGATTTATAGGGTTTACGTAGTTTAATCCATCCGGGACACCGTGGTGCTTTGCATATTCAAAGTAGGCTTCATCTAACACCAGTAAAACATTATCAGGAAGTTTTTTTATAAACTCATCAAATTCTTCTTTTTTATTTGCAAAGCCAGTTGGATTACATGGGTTATCTATGAATATTACTTTTGTGTCCTCTGATATGTTTTCAAGGAGTTTGTTTAAATCTCTTGAAAAATCCTCTTTTAGAGGAATTTTTTTAACTTTTCCACCGGCTATTTTTGTAACTATTTCATAGACAACAAAGCTTCCTTCAAACATAAGGGCTTCACTTCCATCAGATAAAAAGGCTCTTGCAACCATATCAAGGACATCATTTGAACCATTTCCGAAAATAATCTGCTCAGGAGACACCTCTAAAAATTCTGATAGTTGTTTTCTTAAGTAGTATGCTCCTCCATCTGGATATCTGTTTATATGGAGTGCTTCTTTTTCTATTGCTTTTTTCACAAAAAGGGAGCACCCAAAAGGGTTTTCGTTAGATGCAAGTTTTATAACTTCTTTTAGCCCTAACTCTCTCTGAACTTCTTCAATAGGTTTTCCTGGTATGTAAGGTTTGACATCTTTTAAAAATTCTGAATATTTAATCATTTTCAGACCCCTTTAAGAATTCTGTATCAAAAAGCATCACATCTATGTAGTCTCCATCTTCTATCTGTGTTTTTCCTATTTCAATAATTCCAAATCCGTTTGAGTTAACCATTCCTGTTAGTATGTTTGAGCCTTGTTTCCCAAACGGTTTTGCTAAAAACTCCCCATTCTCAAATGATACGTTGACTCTTATAAACTCTTTTCTGTCTCCTTTTTTTCTTTTATAGCCGCCTACCAGTTTTGCTTTCACTAAAGGATTAAAAATATTTCTTTCTCCTCTCATTTTTCTTAAAGCTGGTTTAACGTAAGCTTCCATAACAAACATTGCTGCAACAGGGTTCCCCGGGATACCAAAAAACAGCTTTCTTTTGTTTTCTCCCCACACTCCAAATGCAAGAGGTTTCCCTGGTTTCTGTGCTACTTTCCAGAAAAGTATTTCAACTCCAAGCTCTACTGATACAAAATCTTTTACAAGGTCATAATCTCCTACAGAAACACCACCGGTTGTTAAGAGGATATCGCAGGTTATAGCATTTCTTAACTTTTCTATAAGGTCTTCTGGTTTATCTTTGGCAAATCCTAATATTACAGGTTCTCCTCCTGCTTCTTTAACCTGGGTATAAAGGGCATATGTATTTGATGTTCTTATTTGAGAAGGAGATGTTATTGGTTCTCCTATATCAATTATCTCGTCTCCTGTTGTAAGTATCCCAACTTTGGGCACCTGATGAACATATACTGTTGCTTTATTTACTGAAGCAAGAATTCCTACTTCAGCAGCTCTTATTTTTTTACCTTTATTGATAAGAATGTCCCCTTTTTTATAATCTTCGCCCTGTTTTCTAATGTTTGCTCCTTTTTTTAGCTCCTGAAATATAAAAACTTTTCCATCTTCTACTTTAGTTAGTTCCTTTTGAATAACTGTGTCTGCACCTTCAGGAATAAGACCTCCTGTATATATAGCAGCTGCTTTTCCTTTTTCTACTTTTGGAGGTTCTCCTCCTGCTTTAGCTTCTCCCACAAGCTCTAAAACAGCTGGATTTTCTTCGGAAGCTCCTTTTATATCGTCATATATAACTGCAAATCCATCCATACCACTGTTATCTGCTGGGGGCTGGTCTCTATCAGCGATAATATCTTCAGCTAAAACTCTTCCATGAGCTTCTGTTATAGCAACCTTTTCAAAAGGTAATACCTTTGTATTATCAATAACTATTTTTAAAGCCTCTTCAAACTTTATCATTCTTTTCTCCTTTGTAGACTTTATTTTGTTGTGGTATTTTAGCAAAAAAGC
>CAZOTZ010000119.1:0-2668 GCA_964582875.1 uncultured Aquificales bacterium
TCTTCTGTTATCTCTTCTCTTATTGTAGAACAAGGGATATTTTCTGGTTTTCTAACAAGATAAGCTAAAAATTCAATATTACCTTCAGGTCCCCATGTTTCGGAAAAATCAATTCCCTTCACACAATAACAGCTCTCTTCAAGCCCATTAATAACTTTTTCAATTGCTTTTTCATGAAGCTCTGGATTTTTAACAACACCTCCTTTAACTTCTTTTTTTGATAATTCAAACTGGGGTTTTATAAGGACTATACCTTCTGCATTTTCTTTTATAAGTGGACACAGATTTGGAAGTATTTTCAGTATTGAAATAAAAGAGACATCAGAAACGAAACACTCTATCTTTTCAGGTATTTCTTTTTCAGTCAGGTATCTTGCGTTTGTCTTTTCAAGAACAATAACTCTTTTATCTTTTCTAAGTTTTTCATGGAGCTGGTTTGTTCCTACATCTACAGCGTAAACTTTCTTTGCTCCATGTTGTAAAAGACAGTCAGTAAATCCTCCTGTTGAAGAACCTATATCTATACACACTTTATCTTTTATATCAGGTTTAAAAACTTTAATACCTTTTTCAAGTTTGTATCCTCCCCTTGATACATATTTTTCCTTTTCTTTTATAAAAATCTGAGAGTCTAAAGGAACTTTTGTCCCTGGTTTATCAACCTTTTGATTGTTAACAAAAACAACACCAGACATTATAAGTCTCTGGGCTTTTTCTCTACTCTCAACTAATCCTTTTTCAACTAAAAGTTTATCAATCCTCTCTTTTTTAGCCATTTCCTGCCCTAAGAAATGCTATTCAACCAACTTTAGTATAAAATTTATTACGTTTAAAATACATTTTTTTTGAAAATCAGGAGGATATAAATGGAGTTTTCTGAAAGGGTACTGAGGGTTCAACCGTCCCAGACACTTGTTATAACTGCTAAAGCTGCTGAGCTAAGAAAAAAAGGTATAGATGTTATAGGGTTTGGGGCAGGTGAACCTGATTTTGACACTCCAGATTTTGTGAAAGAGGCAGCAATAAAAGCTTTAAAAGAAGGAAAAACTAAATATACACCTGCAGCTGGTATACCAGAACTTAGAGAAGGTATAGCAAAAAGACTTAGAGAAAAAAATAACATAGATTACAAACCATCTGAAGTTGTTGTAACACCAGGGGCAAAGATGGCTTTGTATGAGGTTTTTGCAATACTTCTAAACCCTGGTGATGAAGTTATTGTTCCAGCACCATACTGGGTTTCTTATACAGAACAGATAAAACTATGTGATGGTAAACCTGTAATTGTGGAAATGTCTGAGGACAATGGTTTTGTTCTAACAGCAGACCTTGTTGAAAGTGCAATAACTGACAGGACAAAAGCTCTTGTTTTAAATACACCTTCAAACCCTACAGGGGCAGTAATACCAGAAGAAGAGCTTAAGAAAATAGCAGAAGTTTGTCTTAAACACAATGTGATGATTATTTCTGATGAATGTTATGAAGAGTTCTGTTATGAAGGAAAACATGTGAGTATAGCTTCAATATCTGAAGAGGTTAGAAAAATAACATTTACAATAAATGCATTTTCAAAGGCTTACTCAATGACAGGGTGGAGGATAGGCTGGGTTGCTGCTCCAGAGGATTACATAAAAAAAATAAACATTGTTCAATCACAGACAATATCAAATCCAACATCTTTTGCCCAATACGGAGCTTTAGCTGCATTGGAAGATAAAGGAAAATTCCCTGCTATGATGAAAGAAGAGTTTAAAAAAAGAAGAGATTTTGTTCTTTCCGAGTTTCTATCAATAGAAGGTATAACATGCCCTGAACCAAAAGGAGCTTTTTATGTATTTCCGAATATATCTGCTTATATTAAAGGGGATATAAAAAACGATATTGATTTCACTACATTTTTATTGGAAGAGGCTAAAGTTGCTGTTGTACCAGGCTCAGCATTTGGAAAAGAAGGGTATATAAGACTTTCTTACGCAACATCTATGGATAATTTAAAAGAAGGAATGAGGAGAATAAAAGAAGCTTTAAAAAAAATAAAGTGAGGTATAAAAAATGTTAAAGAGGCTTTTTTCCACTTTAGCAGTTGTTTTTTTATCTTTAGTTGTATTTTCATGTCAGGAAAAGGGAAGTAGTGGAGCTTCATCTGAAAAATTTAAGGTAAATCCTGAAACTGTTATTCAGGATGCGTTAAAGAACAAGAAGTTTCTTATAGTTATATTTGAATCAGCAGATTGTAAGTACTGTAATAAGCTGAATAAGGAAGTTTTAAGTGATTTAGATTTCAAACAGTCTGCTATAAAAAACAATGTAGATATTGCAATTGTTAATGTTTACGGGCAGAGAGAAGTTACTGACCCTGAAACAGGCAAGAAAATGACAGAGGAAGCCCTTGCTTTAGCATACAGGGTTCAGGGTTATCCAACAATAAACGTATTTGACCCGGATAGTAATTTTAAACTTCTGTACCAGATACCAGGATATATACCTAAAGAAGATTTTATAAGTCTTTTAAACTTCTTAGGAAGTAAGTGTTATCAAAAAGTTAGGTATCAAGATTTTATGAAAAAAGGACAAAAATGCTAACTGGACACCTCAGAAACACAGTAAAACATAAGAAAATCTAACAAAATGTTTCTGAAAGTGTCCTTCGCCTATCACTTGATAGGGA
>CAZOTZ010000120.1:0-2636 GCA_964582875.1 uncultured Aquificales bacterium
AGGTTTTAAATGGGTAGGAGTATCTTTGTTGTTGCTTATGACGTATCTGATGATAAAAGAAGAAACAGGATATCCCGGGAACTCCTTAAGTATGGAGTTAGAGCCCAGTACAGTGTTTTTGAAGTATTTGTGTCAGAGAAGGAACTTAAGCAGATGAAAAAACAGCTACAGAAATTCATAGACAGATATGAAGACTCGCTTGTCTTCTATCCTCTTACAGAGAATGAATACAAGAATGCAAAGAGAGAAGGAAATAAACTTTCCTTTGGACATTTAAACGATATATACGTTTGATAAGGAGAAAAAGATGTTTAACGTTTTTATAACTTCTCCAGGACTTTTTATAAAGATAAATTCAAATAACCTATATATGAAAAGTATTTATGAAGAAAAAGTTGTTGACCTCAGGAAAGTTAGAAGCATATACATACTTTCAAATGTGAAGCTTCCTGAAACAGTTTTGAAATCTCTTGCTGATATACCTGTTTTTAAGATAAATGGTAAAGGAAATTTATCTTTTGTAAGATTACCTAAAAGAAGATATAAAAAGCTAAAAAACCCAGAAAAAATTATAAAATACATTTTTCAAGTTAGTGTTTTACAAGGAAAAGCTTTTGTAAAAAATCTAAAAAGTTCTGATAGAAGAATGTTTAGAGATTTAAAATTTTTTGAAGATTATGAAGAACTTGTTTATAAAAACAGATTCTTAGCTGGCAGAAAAAAGGGTTTAACTGTAGAAGAAATTTATACAATTATAGATAGCATGCAGAGAAGAATTATAAATAACTCTATTATGAACGAAGGCAGTCAAAAATGTCCTATTAGGAGAGAGTTAACATTTAAAATGTTTCATTCATTTTACATATCTCATATAATAGCTTTCCTTGTACAAAAAGGGGTTTCACCACAACAAAACTTCATAAAAAACGAAAAATTTCCTGATTTTGCAAAAATGCTGTTTCTTTTATTTAAATTACATTCATCAATGTTAGCATTAAGAACATACGAAGATATCCTGATTGAAAAAGATTTTTTAAAGAGATTTGACTTTGAAATGACAACTACAGGAAAAGTTATAGTAGCTAAACTTTTTTCAGAAAAATTTGTTCACAACCCGTCATATCAAGAAAAGTTAGAGCTATTTCTGAATGATTTATTAAAAATTAAGTAAAGAGGCAACACAATAATGAAATTTATACATTTTCTAACCCAGGGAATTGTTCTAAAAAGAAAAAATAATCAACTTGTAGTTTATGAAAACGACAAAAAGATTAGAGCCTATCCTCTGTCATTTTTTGATGTTATTTCTGTTTATGGAAATGTGCAAATTTCCCCATCTCTTATGAATTTTCTTTTAGATAACAATAAATTTATCGCTTTTTTTGATAAAAAAGGTAGATACAAAGGAATAACAATAGGGAAAAATAAATTTAGTAATGAGAAAAACAGGATAAAGCAGTATGAGATATATTTTTCAGAAGAAAAAAGATTAAGCTTTTCAAAATACCTTATATTGGAAAAAACAAATAGGATAGAAAAAGTGTTTAGCTTAGATTTGTCTAAATACAAGGAAAAAATAAATCAAGCTAACTCGCTAACATCTCTTCTTGGATTAGAAGGCGTAGTATCAAACCAAATGTTTAATGAGTTTCGGATACTTTTAAAAGAAATTGGGCTGGCTTTTAAAAAAAGGGAGTATAATCCTCCTCCTGATAAAATAAACAGTATTTTGAGTAGTTTCTATATGCTTTATTACAATTTCCTTATTCCTTTTTCTGTAGCCAACGGCTTTGACCCTTTTTTAGGTATATTTCACATAAAAAGAGGGACACACCATGCTTTTGTTTCTGATTTAATGGAAGTAATAAGACCAGATATAACCTATCTTGTTTATGAATTCTTAAAGGAAAATCCTTTAAATGAAATTCCTTTTAATGAAGATGAAAATAACTGCTTCCTATCAGCAGAAGGTCTAAGAAAAATAATAGAATGGGTACATTTAAATGAATATGAAATTTTGATAAATGAACCTGTTGATTTTGTAAAAAACATCGAAATAAACCTTCTATAAAGCTGTTATGTTCTTACTTTTTCCTACTCTTTCTATTTCTTTTTTTCTTTTCTCTATTGGGTACATAAATATTCTGTCTGTATCTGGATTTATAAGAGATGAAATCCTTTTTAATATCTGGTTTGCTTTTTCGGCTGTTGTGTCTACTTCAAAAACACTGTATTGAACCCTTATACCAACTTTTTCTAATTCTTTACTGACCTTATAAAGGGTTTTGTTGTCTGAAATATCGTAGCAAAATATAAATTTCACTTTCTTCCCTCCTTTGTTTAAAAATTTAAGTAAGTTTCTTTCTTCAATAAAAGTTTACTTTTTCTTCTCTCTTTCTTTTTGTTAAACTTCTTTTTGTCAGGGATTACTTTTGATTTCTTATTTTGAATAAGTCTAAAACATATGGCTTTTGAAGCTTCAATATCCGGTCTATATCTTTTTCTCATACTAAACCCTCCTTTTTAATATAAAAACGAAATGCTTTGTTTTTTTCTGACATTTTTTCGTTTACATTTTTTTGATAATTGTGTAAGATTTTTTACAGGTTTGGACGGATATTTGACAGGAGAATATG
>CAZOTZ010000121.1:0-2498 GCA_964582875.1 uncultured Aquificales bacterium
AGCTACAGCTCTAAACCAGTATCTCATTAATCCTTTTATTTCAGAAGGACGAATACCATCGTTTTGACCAAAACCTCCTCCCATAATGGTTGGAGTTATAACTTTAACTATAAAGGTTATTTTTTTTACATTTTCCATTTATGAACCCCAACTTTTTATTTTAGTTATAAAATTTTCGTAATTCTTATTCTGTTTCTTCAAGTTTTTTCTGGAGTCTTTCATTTTTTAATGTTTTGGCGACACCTGTTATTGTGATATAAGCCCTTTTTGACACACCGATAGGAACCTCTTCCGGAATCCCTATATTTT
Organism: uncultured Aquificales bacterium; assembly: GCA_964582875.1. Taxonomy (GTDB): domain Bacteria; phylum Aquificota; class Aquificia; order Aquificales; family Hydrogenothermaceae; genus JAADDV01. The sequence goes on from CAZOTZ010000121.1 coordinate 310, forward strand.
TCTTCGTTTCAAAAAAGTTTTCCCTCAATGGAAAGTCAAATTCTGTACATCCAATACATGGCATACCTGCTCTTGTTTTTGACGAAACCCTGTTCCATAGAACTTTATTACATGGAGCGTGTGTCATAGGACCTCTACAACCAAGGTTGTAAAACAGACAGCCTTCTTTATGTCCAAACTCTTCAGCTTCTACTTTCCATTCAAAGTACTCGTTTCTAATACATCCATCATGGGACAGATACATATAAAGCTCTTTTGGTCTGTTAAAGTCATCAAGGATAATCCTTTTACCATTTAGAATAGCTAATAAAACCTGGTTTAACCACGCTGGATGAATAGGACAACCTGTTATATTAATCACAGGATAACCAGATTTAGTTTTGAAATCATAAGGGAGAAAACCTTTTTTCTCAGAAAAGAGAAACTGAAGTCCTTTTGCTTTTTTGTTGTAAAGAGCTGGAAAATTTCCAAAAGATGCGCAGTTTCCAACAGCTAATATGTATTCAACTTTATCTTTTAAAAATTCAATAACATCAGCTATTGTGTAATCTCCTATATTGTGAAATCTTTTATCATCTGTTATAGCTCCTTCAACAATCAGTACATCTACTTTTTGTTTTTTTGAAAAAATCCTCTTCAGGATTAGGTCAATACTTTTTTTGTATGTTATTTCTGGATGAAACAAAAGATTAAATTTTTCCAGGATTTCATATGGAGAAGGATTTTCTCCATTTAAAAAAGACTGGGAATTTCCATTACAGGACAATCCCTGTATCCACAGAAGATTTTTTTTCATTATTTTTTCAATGCTCTCCAGATATTCTCAGCAAGTTCATCTGAATACTCAATAGGTGTTTTTGGTAAAACATTCTCTCCCTGTAGAAATACCATACCTCCCAATGGTCCCATAAGTGTAACAAAAGCAGGGAAAAAGTCCTGCTGACGGAGGTCTCCTTTTCTTGCTCCTTCCTCTAAGAAAATAGTTAACTCTGTTATAACATCGCTGACACACAGAAACCCTTCACATCCTTCTGTGAAAACTTCTCTATTTGATAAAAATACCCTTAGAAAATACTCTATGAGTTCAGGTTGTTCTTGGGCTATCTGAAAGAACCTTTTAACTATTTTGAATATCTTTTCTTTTGTTGTTATATTTTCTTCATTTATCTTTCTTATTTCCTGTCCTAAGAGTCTTGAGGAGTACTGCATTATATACTTTGCAAGCTCTTCTTTTGAAGAGAAATAGTTATAAAGATTTCCAACGCTCATTCCCATAGCTTCAGCTATATCTGGAATGGTGGTATTATAGTAGCCTCTTTCTGCAAAAAGCTTACAGGCAGTTTTTACTATTTCCTGTTTTTTTTCTTCCTTTGATGTTTTTCTTGTTTTGTTCAAAAACATCTCCTATAAATAAAACTTTTATAAAAATATTATACTCTTATATTAAGCTTCTCAAAGAAACCTTCATTTTTAAATACTTAATCCAATTTTCCATTCCTTCACCTGTTTTTGTAGAAATTTGCAAAATATCCATCTTGGGATTTAGTTTTCTTGCCTCTTCAACAGCTTTTTTTATATCAAAATCAAAATAAGGTAGTAAGTCTACTTTTGTTATTATCATAAGGTCTGCACTTCTAAACATAACTGGGTATTTTGCAGGTTTATCATCTCCTTCTGGAACAGAAAGTAAAACTACATTTAAATGGGTTCCTATATCATAAGAAGCTGGACAAACAAGATTTCCAACATTTTCAACAAAAACCAAATCAAGCTTCTCAAGTGGTAAATGATGAATACCATCATGAACCATAAAAGCATCAAGATGACATGCCTGTCCTGTTGTTATCTGATAAGCAGGTGCACCTTTAGCTTTAATCCTTTCTGCGTCTCTATTTGTCTCAAGGTCTCCTTCTATAACACCTATATTAAGTTCATCTTTTAGCATTTCTATAGTCTTTTCTAACAGTGTTGTTTTTCCAGCTCCGGGAGAACTCATAAGATTAATAGCAAAAATACCATGTTTATCAAAATGTTTTCTGTTGCTTTCTGCCTGTTTGTCGTTTGCGTCAAGGATTTTTGTTATTACTTCAACAGTTTTTTTATCACTTAATGTAGGGTTTTGGTGGTGATGTTCATGGTGATGATGGTGGTTATTATTGTCTGTGATTGAGCACCCACAATCTTTACAC
>CAZOTZ010000122.1:0-2394 GCA_964582875.1 uncultured Aquificales bacterium
GTTAAATCCATTTAGTATGAAAAAGTTGCTCTGGAAGATATAATAGTTTTAAAAGTGTCAAGGAGGGCAAAATGCTTAAATACATAGAAGTTATCACACAAAAAAGAACCCATTTTGAGGATATAACAGAAGAGGTTCAAGAAGTTATTGATGAAAGTGGAGTAAAAAATGGTATCTGTTATCTTTATGTCCCCCACACAACAGCGGGTATTTTTATAAATGAGAATGCAGACCCTGACGTCAAATGGGATATAGAACAAACCCTTGAAAAATTAGTCCCATGGGAAGATAAGTACAAACACATAGAAGGAAATGCAGCTGCACATATAAAATCTGTTTTAGTGGGAACAAACACGTTTGTTCCAATAAAAGATGGTAGATTGATGCTTGGTACATGGCAGGGAATATTTTTTGCTGAGTTTGATGGACCAAGAACAAGAAAAGTTATAGTAAAAATAGTAGAAGATTAACCGGAAAGTTTTTGAATAATTTCAGGAATAGGTTCAGGTAAAGAGTTAAGCTCTACCTTTATGTTTTTTCCTGTTCTTGGATGTATAAAAGATATACTGTAAGCTATTAAAGCATGGTAGTTTAACTTTTCTAACATATTCTTCGCTAACTCTGTTTTTAAAGAAGATTTTTTAAATCCGTATATCTTATCGTTTAATAAAGGGTGTCCTATAGCTGAAAAATGAACCCGTATCTGGTGTGTTCTTCCTGTGTGTAGTTTGATATCAACAAGGGTAAGGTTATGTTCTTCCCATCTTTTCTCCACCCAGTATTCTGTAAGTGCATCTCTTAAGTTTGTTCCTTCTGTCCCCATCTTTTGCCTGTTGTATATAGACCTTCCTATAGGTAAATCAATAAAATCATGTTCTTTTTTTACAATACCTGAAACTATTGCTTTGTACCTTTTGTCAACAGTTCTTTCCTGAAACTGTTTCTGGAGTTCTTTATGGGCAAACTCGGATTTTGCAATGATAAGAAGTCCTGCTGTGTCTTTGTCAAGTCTGTGAACAATTCCTGCCCTTTCTTTCCCCCCAAACTGGGAAACATTTTTAAAGTGGTACAGAAGAGCATTGACAAGGGTACCTGAAGTATGTCCTGGAGATGGGTGGACAACCATACCAGGAGGTTTATACACAACAGCTAAATCATCATCTTCGTAAAAAATATCAAGGGGAATATTTTCAGGTTCTATTGTTATCTCTTCTAAAGGTGGTATCAAAAGTTTTACTTTGTCTTTTTCTTTGATTTTTACTGAAGGTTTTTTAACAGGATTTTCATTTTTATAAACAAAACCATCTTTTATCAGCTTCTGGTAGTACGACCTTGAGTATTCAGGGTAAGCATTAGCAAGAAACTGGTCTAACCTTTTTCCAGAATAATCTTTGCTAACCTCAAACTCAAGAACTTCTTTTACTTCCATTGCTCCTCTGTATATCTGATAATATAAGAACTTTAATATAGCATTTATTTGAGATTTTTCAGCAGAGGATAGTATGGAAAACAAAAAAAAGCTACTTCTGGCTATTGTTCTTAATCTTGTCATTGTTTTCCTACAGATAGGATTTGGGGTATACTCAAAATCTATATCCCTTATTACAGATGCTGTTCATAATTTTCAGGATGTTGTTTCCCTTATTATTGCATTCATTGCTATCTTGTACTCAGGTAAAAAGCCTTCAGAACTAAGAACATTTGGATATTTACGCTCAGAAGTTATGGCTGGTTTTATTAACTCTGCTGTTCTGGTTGGAGCTGTCTTACTGATAATAATAAACAGTATTGAAAGATTTTTTTATCCCCAAGAGATAGAAGGTCTTTACGTAATAATTGTTGGTTTTATTGCCTTTGTTATAAACAGTTTTTCTGCCTTCTTACTTGGGTTTCACCATCATCACGACCATAACCACCACCATGGGGATTTAAACATAAAAGCTGCTTATCTTCATCTTATAAGTGATGCAGGAATGTCTTTAGGAGTTGTTTTAGGGGGGATTTTTATATATTTTTACAATGTTTACTGGATAGACCCATTAATATCAATAGTTTTTAGCTTATATATTTTGAAAGAAACTGTACCTGTTTTGAAAAAAAGCTACTCAATTCTTATGGAATTTACACCTTCAGATATTGATGTAAAAGAAATAAAAAAGCAAATAAAGGAAATAAAAGGGGTTAAAGATATACATGACGTCCATATATGGGCTTTATCATCAAAAGATATCTATTTCAGCTGTCATCTTATACTTGAGAAAAACGTCAGTATTGAAGAGTTTGATAGTATTCTGGAAAAAGTAAAAGAGAAATTGAAAAGTTTAGGTATAAATCATATCACAATTCAGCCTGAGACAGGAAATTTCAAGTGTGAAAATGTCTACTGAACCTATT
>CAZOTZ010000123.1:0-2346 GCA_964582875.1 uncultured Aquificales bacterium
ATGTTATAAAACAGATGGGATTTCCTGAATACTTTCTTATTGTTCAGGACTTTATAAATCACGCAAAACAAAACGGCATCCCTGTAGGTCCCGGAAGGGGGAGTGCAGCTGGGTCTTTAGTTGCTTATGCCCTTGGAATAACAGATGTTGACCCACTTCAGCATGGTCTTATCTTTGAAAGATTTTTAAACCCTGACAGAATTTCTATGCCAGACATAGACGTAGACTTCTGTATGGAAAACAGACCGAAAGTTATTGAATACGTTAAGAACAAATACGGAGAAAATGCTGTTGCCCAGATTATCACGTACAACTTTATGAAATCCAAAATGGTTATCAGAGATGTTGCCCGTGTTTTAGGCTTTTCATATACAGAAGCAGATAAAATAGCAAAGATGATACTACCAGGACCTGTTCAGGGTTCAACACTAACAATAGAAGAAAACTTAGAAGCAAACCCAGAATTTAGAAAACTTTATGAAACTGATGAAAGGGTAAGACAGCTTATAGACCTTGCCAAAAAATTAGAAGGCTCTGCCAGACATACAGGAATCCACGCTGCAGGTGTCGTTATAGCCCCAGGAGCATTAGACGAGTATGTGCCTGTCTACGTTGATAAAGATGGAACAAAGGCTACCCAGTTTGATATGGGAACCCTTGAGATGTTAGGTCTTGTAAAGATGGACTTTTTAGGTCTGAAAACCCTTACAGAATTAGACTACATGAAAAAACTGATAAAAGAAAGACACGGGGTAGAGCTGAATTTTCTTGAGCTTGGGTTTGATGACCCTAACGTTTATAAACTCCTCCAGTCTGGAAAAACAACAGGGGTTTTTCAGCTTGAAAGTAAGGGGATGCAAAATCTTCTCACAAGGCTAAAACCTGATAAATTTGATGAAATAATAGCTATTTTAGCCCTTTTTAGACCTGGTCCCTTAATGTCAGGAATGGTTGATGACTTTATTGATAGAAAGCACGGTAGAAAACCTGTTGAGTATCCATTTGAGGAAGTAAAAGACATATTAGAGGAAACCTACGGGCTGTGTTTAACAGGAGATACACTAATAACCCTGGCAGATGGAAAACAAAAAACAATAAAAGAAGTTGTAAAAGAAAACCTTGTAGGAGAGGAGATTTTAACCTTAGATTTAACAGATAACAAAATTAAAAAAGGAAAAATAACCCACTGTTTTGATAATGGAAAAAAAGAAGTCTATAAAATAACCTTACAAAATGGGCTTGAGATAGAAGCAACAGCAGACCACAAGTTTCTAACACCTTTTGGTTGGAAAACTGTAAAAGAACTATCTACAGAGAATGACCTTTTAGCTATACCTGTAAACATAGACATTGATGGAAAATCCTACGATGAAAACAAATTAAGAGTTTTAGCTTATCTTTTAGCTGACGGTTATTTATCAAAAAGCGGAATATGTTTTGTTAACAAAGATAAGAAACTCATTGACACCTTTAAAGCTTCTGTTTTACAGGCCTTTGAAAACATAACATTTAAAGAGTATAAAAGAAAAAGAGATGTATGGAATATTTATGTAGTATCCAAAGAAAGAAACTCTTATAACAGCAATCCAGTTATAAACTGGTTCAAAAATCTTGGATTATTTCATAAGAAATCTTCAGAAAAGTTTATACCAGATTTTGTATACACTTTAGACAAAGAAAGCACAGCTAAGTTCTTAGCTTATTACTGGGATTGCGATGGATATGTTGGCAAAAAGTTAGCACATATAAAAACTATTTCCAAAAGATTAGCCTTTGGATTATACTCACTTCTTTTAAAACTTGGAATAAAAGCAAATATATACAAAGCTTATTATGACGGTAAAACCTCTTTTCAGATTACAGTTTATGACTTAGCCAAATTCAAACAAAAGATTGTCCCATATATGATTAGTGATAAAAGAGAAAGGATAATACACGAGGGAAAAGGAAATCTACTTTATCCAAAAGAATTAGTTTTAGAAAAAGTAAATGCATTTTGTAAAGAAAACAAAATCTCCCAAAGAAAGTTTTCTTCAGAAACAAAAGTTCAGAGAAGTAATCTATTTAACGGAAATAGTAAATTTATAAAAAGTTCAGTATTAGAAAAAGTAGCATGTTATATCCAGGATGAAGAACTTACAAAACTTATATCAGGGGATATAGGATTTGTTCCTATCAAATCTATACAGTATGCAGGGAAAAAACATGTCTATGACATTGAAGTTAAAGGAACTCACAACTTTATAGCTAACAACATCATATCCCACAACTGTATCTATCAGGAACAGATAATGTTCATGGCTAACATTCTTTCTGGTTTCACAATGGCAGAAGCAGACACCCTTC
>CAZOTZ010000124.1:0-2308 GCA_964582875.1 uncultured Aquificales bacterium
TAGCTCTTCAAAATAGGAAATTGTTTTCTTTAAACCTTCTTTTACAGGGGTTTTCGGTTCCCAATTTAATGTTTCCTTAGCTAAAGTTATGTCTGGACATCTTCTTTTAGGGTCATCTTGAGGTAGAGGTTTGTGGACAATTTTGCTTTTTGAACCTGTTAAATCTATTATTTCTTTTGCTAAATCTATAATACGGTATTCCTCCGGATTCCCTAAATTCACAGGGCCTGTAAAATCATCATCACTATTCATCATTTTTATTATTCCTTCAACCATATCATCTACATAACAGAAACTTCTTGTTTGTGTTCCATCTCCATAAACTGTAATAGGTTCATTTTTTAAAGCCTGAACTATAAAATTACTTACAACTCTTCCATCGTTTGGATGCATTCTTGGACCATACGTGTTAAAAATTCTCACTACTTTTATTTTTATTCCATGCTGACGATGGTAATCAAAAAATAATGTCTCTGCACATCTTTTCCCTTCATCGTAGCATGCACGGAGACCTATTGGATTTACATTTCCCCAGTATGTTTCTGGTTGAGGATGTACTGTTGGGTCTCCATATACTTCACTTGTTGAAGCCTGAAGTATTTTTATTTTAAGTCTTTTTGCAAGTCCAAGCATATTTATACTTCCTAAGACAGATACTTTTGTTGTCTGCACAGGGTCTTTTTGATAGTGGATAGGACTTGCAGGACATGCAAGGTTGTAAATTTCATCAACTTCTACGTATAAAGGGAAACATATATCATGTCTGATAATTTCAAAATAAGGGTTATCCATTAAATGGACTATATTGTCTTTTGTTCCTGTAAAAAAGTTATCTACACATATAACCTCATTTCCATCTTCCAGTAATCTTTCACAAAGATGACTCCCTATAAATCCTGCTCCTCCTGTTACCAGTATTCTTTTTTTCATTAATCATCTCCATCAATACTTCTTAAAGATTAAAGATTTTGTAATCAAGTAAAAGTTAAATCTTGTTTTTTCCCACAAATAAAGGGAGAAATAGGCAGATAAAGCCTGGGAAAAAAGGGTAGCCCATGCTGCCCCTATTACTCCAAATTTCTTTATAAGAATAAAATTTAAAATAATATTGGCGACAGCACCTAAAAAAGTATTAATTGTTGAATATATCTGCAAATTTTCATTAACTAACCATTTGTTGCTTGCTACTCCTAAAAATACAAAAAGACTTGCCCATATGTATATTTTTAGAACTGAGGCAGCCTCTTTAAAAGCTTCACCATAAAGAATGTTAACTATCCAATCTCCAAAGAAAGTCATAGGCACTGCTATTCCTATGGCAAGCCATGCTAAGAAAGAATATAAATTTAATAATCTCGTGTGATATAGCCTTTTATCTTTTTTCTTTGCGTTTATTATAGCAGGAAAAAGAGAAGAAGTAATAACTATAGGAATAAAATACCATATCTCACTTAATCTAACAGCAACCGTGTACTGTCCTACAGCTTTTGCATCAAGTAAGTTCTGTATCATAACCTGGTCTATCCGCATGTAAACAGCTATAGCCAATCCACTTATTATTAAAGGCCAGCTATCTTTTAAAAGTTTCAGTGCCAGTTGAAGTTTAAATTTTATTTTTTTAACTATAGAACTATCAAAATAAACTATTCCCCACAAATATCCTATTGATAAAATAACTTTATCCAAAAGGACAGATACGGCAAACCATATTAAAGAAGCATTCATAAATATGAGGAAAACTTTAAAAAGACTACTAAAAAAAAGGGCTAAAGCATTTGCATAAGCTGCATACTTTACTTTCACTTTTGCCTGAAAATACAAGTCAACTACATTAAAACTTTGAAAGATTAGTGAAATAGAAACAATAAAAACGAGTATCCTGGTAAGATAATCAGCCTGTGTAAACTGAACAGCCACAACAATTACAAGTAAAGAAACGAAAGCCCCAAAAAGTTTTAACAGAAAGGCTGTGCCTAAAAGTTCCTTTTCCTTTTCAGGAAATTTTACAAGTTCTCTGACGAGAATTCCCTCAAGACCTAAAGAAGCTATAGCTCCAAATAAACCAACAAAGGCCTGTGCGTAGGATAAGTAACCATAGTTTTTTGGACCAAGATATCTTGCTACCCAAACACCAACAAAAAAACTCACAGTTAAACGGAAAACTTTTTCCAAAAAAAGCCAGCCTGTGTTTGATAAGTACCTTCTAAATCCTGAATGGTTCCATATATCTAAGATGTTGTTTTTCAAAGACTTAATCCGTAAAATCACTAACTCAAAATATATCAAATAGTAAAATTTTTCAATTAGC
>CAZOTZ010000125.1:0-2261 GCA_964582875.1 uncultured Aquificales bacterium
TCTCATACTTATTATTTTATCAGTTTTTTAACTATCTTTAGATAGTACTACCCCTACTGAGAAAGTGTTGACATTTTCAAAAAGAAAATATATTATATTTCCCTGTCAGGGCGGTTAGCTCAGTTGGCCAGAGCACCTCCCTTACAAGGAGGGGGTCAGAGGTTCGACTCCTCTACCGCCCATAGTTAGAAACGGAGCCGTAGTTCAGCCTGGCCCAGAACGCTGGCCTGTCACGCCAGAGGTCGCGGGTTCGAATCCCGTCGGCTCCGCCATTATTTTATCTTAGAGAAATCACATGTACAGAAAAAGAACAAAAAAAGAGTATATAGTTCATAATGTAGACCTTGCCTTTGAAATACTATTTTTCATAGCAAAACACCCAAAATCCTCCATTGAAGAAATATCAAAAAATGTAAATATTTCACCACAACAGGCACTAAAGATAATTGATGTTTTAGTCAATAGAGGATATTTAAACTTCAATAAAAAGAAAAAAACATACTCCCTTGGAATTAGAAATTTTGAAGTAGGATACTCTTATCTTACACACATGGATATAAGAAAAATCGCTAAACCTTACCTTCAAGAGCTTGGAGAAAAATACAAAGAAAACATATATCTTGCTATAAGAAGTGGGTATGAAATTGTTTATATTGATGCTTATGAAATAGACAGACCAGTATTAGTAAAATCACGGGTAGGTAAACTTTTACCTATGTATGCCTCAGCTTCAGGAAAAATACACCTTGCAGATATGGATGAGGAAGAGCTTGAGGACTTTTTCAAACATGTAAAACTTATACCATTTACAAAAAACACTATAGTTGATAAAGAAGTGTTAAAAAAACATATTCAGCAGGTTAAAGAAAAAGGTTATGCAATTGATGATGAGGAGTGGGAAGAAGAAGTTAGATGTCTTTCTGTTCCTGTTAAAGACTATACTGGAAAAGTATCAGCAGGGATAACTATGTCAGCTCCATCTTATAGACTTAACATGGAAAAAATTGAAGAGATAAAAGATGATTTCCTTAACACAGCAAAAAAACTTTCTGAAAAATTAGGGTATACTTCAAATGGATAATATGAAAAACAAACTTGTCCAGTACCTAAAAAATCTTGTTGAGATACCATCTGTAATTGGAAATGAAAAAGAAATAGCAGATTTTGTTGAGGATTTTTTATCAAACTTCTTTCCAGATGAGAGGATTATAAGACATAACAACTCCCTAATAGCCTATGACGAGATTTTACCAGATAAAAAAACGGTAGCCTTAGTAGGACATTTAGATACTGTTCCTGGAGAAAATGATTTTACAGGGCAGATAAAAGGGGATAAGCTCTATGGGCTTGGCGCAAGTGATATGAAAGCTGGTCTTGCTGTTATGATGGGGCTTATAGAGCATTTTTTTGAAAAAGAAAAAAAGTACAATCTCATATATGTTTTTTATGAAAAAGAAGAAGGTCCTTATATAGATAACGGACTTGAACCTCTTTTAACAGAGTATAACATTATCCAGAAAGCAGACCTTGCGTTTGCCCTTGAGCCTACTGATAACAAAGTTCAGGTTGGGTGTCTCGGGACAATGCATGCTTCTATAATTTTTGAAGGAAAAAGAGCCCATTCTGCAAGACCATGGCAGGGGGAAAATGCAATCCATAAAGCAGCTGATTTTCTAAAAAGGCTTGCTGATTATGGTATTCATGAATATGAATTTGATGGAATGAAGTACATGGAAGTTATGAACGCTACGATGGTTGAATTCTCAGGTGGAAGGAACATTATCCCAGATAAATTTGTTATAAACGTAAACTACCGTTTTGCACCAGGTAAAACTATAGAGCAGGCAAAAGAAGATGTACTCAAGCTGGTAAACGGAGAAGCAAAGGTTGAATTTACAGACCTCTGTCCATCAGGAAACGTTTGTCTGTATAATCCAATCCTTTCAGAGTTTATAGAAAGATTTAACCTTCCTGTTGAAGCAAAACAGGCATGGACAGATGTTGCAAGGCTTTCTCTCCATGGGATAGATGCTGTTAATTTTGGACCTGGAGACCCATCTCAGGCCCATCAGAAAAATGAGTATGCCCCTATTCCAGCTCTGATAAAGAACTTTGAAATATTCAAAGATTTTCTTACTGTGAAACAGTCTTCTTGAAATAAAAAAACAAAAAGATAAAATATTTAAATATAAATGGGGACGTAGCTCAGCTGGGAGAGCGCTGCCTCGGCATGGCAGAGGTCACGGGTTCGAGCCCCGTCG
>CAZOTZ010000126.1:0-2218 GCA_964582875.1 uncultured Aquificales bacterium
AAAAATTCCCTGACGCTAAAAGCTTTGAAGATATTTTTATCAAGTTTTATGAAGAAAACTAATGAATTAAAATCATGGAATAATACTTTAAAGGCTGTATACTATTTCAAAAACTCATTAAGAGGGTAAAAACATGTTTGAAGTAAAACCAGAAAAGATTATAAAAGTTCCTGACAGGGTAAAAAGAGCTTTAAAAGAGCTTTTAGGAGAACATAGAGTTTTGGACGATGAAATGGATAGATTACTTTACTCTTATGATGCTACAAGGATAAAAGTTTTACCTGAGCTCGTTGTTATACCTGAAACAAAAGAAGAGGTCCAAAAGCTTGTAAAGATTTGTTATGAAGAAGGAGTACCTGTTACACCAAGGGGAGCAGGCTCAGGATATACAGGAGGCTCTTTACCTGTAAAAGGTGGAGTAGTTGTCTCTTTTGAAAAAATGGACAAAATAATTGAGATAGATGAAGACAATGCTGTAGCAAAAGTTCAACCTGGTGTTATAACTTATAGACTACAACAGGCTGTAGAGAAGAAAGGGCTATTTTACCCACCTGACCCAGCAAGTTATAAGTTTTGCACACTTGGAGGTAATGTTGCTGAAAATGCAGGAGGTCCAAGATGTGTAAAATACGGAGTTACAAGAGAATATGTTATGGAGCTTGAAACTGTTATACATACAGGGGAATTCATTCACACAGGAAGACCAACCCTTAAAGATGTAGCAGGATACGACATAACAAGATTACTAATAGGAAGTGAAGGAACATTAGGTCTTTTCACTGAAATAACGCTAAAACTTATTCCTAAGCCAAAAGCCGCAAAAACAGTAAAAGCTGTATTCCAGGACATATCTGCTGTAGGAAAGACAGTTAAAGACATATTTAAAGCAGGGATTTCACCTTCCGCTTTAGAGTTTATGGATAAACTTGCTATAAATGCTGTTGAAGACTTTGGACATTTTGGTCTGCCAAGAGATGCAGAGGTTTTACTTTTAATAGAAGTAGATGGACATCCAGTAGCCCTTGAAGACGAAATAAAGGAAGTAGCAAGAATTTGTGAAAACAATGGTGCTCAGGTTGAGATAGCACAGACTGTAGCAGAAGCAAATAAACTCTGGGAAGCAAGAAGAGCCCTTTCTCCAGCTGTTTCAAAGCTTGGAAGAGTAAAAATAAACGAAGATATAGTATTTCCAAGAAGCTACCTCCCAGAAGCTTTACCTAAACTCAGGGAAATAGGAAAGAAATACAACTTAAAAATGGTTAACTTTGGACATATTGGAGATGGAAATGTTCATGCAAACTTTATGATTAGCGGTTTAGACCAGGATGAACTTAAGAGAGTAGAAAAAGCAGTGGAAGAAGTATTTGACCTTGCAATTGGTTATGGTGGCTCAATAACTGGGGAACATGGTGTAGGGATTACGAAAGCATCTTTCATGAAAAAACAGTTTAGACCTGAAGAAATAGATATTATGAGAGGAATAAAAAAAGTTTTTGACCCTAAAAACTTAATAAACCCTGGAAAAATGGGGTTATAAAAAAGAAACAGCCCCGTATACGGGGCTGTTCTTTTATTGTATATTCACATCTCCGACTATAGACTCTATAGGTAAACTTCCTGTTGAAGTTATAGAAAGAGTAAAATGACCTGTTAAAGATATATCGTGGGCTGGACTTGAAGGTGGAAGTTCCTCTCGTATTTTTTCCAGAGCCGTTCCTAAATCAAAAGACACACATACTCCAGATGTTGCTTCAGGGCAGTTACTATCTTCAATTATATTATCATTATTTGCTACAGAAACGAAAACCGGTGATTCAAGACTTTTTCCTGCTGCATCAGTTCCATCAAAGACTAACTTTGCACCGCTCATTGGTTTTATATCACTTATGTTTCCAACATCATCAAAATCTACTTCTACAGGTCCTATACTGATAACCGCACTTCTCTCACTATCTTTGTCTTTTATAGAAGCTGATATATTTATATCTTTAAATTTTTTTCCTGCTATTAAATCAGGATTTTCAACATTTAAGTACACTTTTACTATTTTATTATCGTTATCAAAACCTGCATTTAAAGTGAATGTTCCATTTTCTGATATATCGTTATCTACTCCCATAATTTCTATTTTTTCGGCAGTAATTCTTGCAACATCAATATTATCCTTCAAATCATTGCTTCCAGTTTCAATAACTCCTACTAAGTCATTTTTAAAATC
>CAZOTZ010000127.1:0-2193 GCA_964582875.1 uncultured Aquificales bacterium
CTAAGAGAACAACAGTCTCTGTGTAGTAAAAATTGTGGTTGTACCGAAGAGTATCATATCTGTTTTCAAAACTGTGGTGGTAAAGTGATTTTTAAAAAATTTTGCATTGAAAACTGTCAGTGACATACCTCATAAGATTTTTTTCCTGTTTATTTTTATAGTAAATAAAAAAGGAGGTAGGCATGCCTATTATTGAAAGAGAAGAAGATATAAAGAAAATCCTTGAGAACAGTAAAACAGTAGCTGTTGTAGGTATATCTCCGAAACCTGAAAAACCTGCTTACTTTGTTTCAGAAGTAGTAAAGAGATACGGCTTTAAAATGTACTTTATAAATCCTGTTTACGCTGGTAAAGAAATATTAGGAGAAAAAGTTCTATCCTCTTTAGAGGAAGTACCTGAAGATATAGATATTGTTGATGTTTTTAGAAATCCTTCAGCTATACCTGAAATAGCTAAAGAAGCTGAAAAAAAAGGATTTAAAACGTTCTGGTTTCAACCGGGAACCACAAATATGGAAGTTGCAAAGTACCTTGCGGACAAAGGTTATAACGTTATAATTGATAAATGTATGAAAGTTGAATGCATGAAACTATTAGGAGATTAAACCATGGTTAAATTTGTGAAGTTTTTCGGAATTACATTCTTCTTTATTCTTTTGTTCCTTGTGGGTTCCCTTTATTTAAGTATTATCCATCAGGAAAACCTTGTTAGACCTGCTGCTGTAGTCTTCTACACTATAGTATTTTTTGGATATGGATTGACGCTAATTTATGTTTTCAAGAAAGAGAAAGAAATAGAAATTCAACAGGCAAAAATGGAGCTTGATTTAGCAAAACAGGAAGCTGAAAAACATAGACAGGAGCTTGAAAAACTCAAAAAAGAGTTTGAAGAGTATAAAAAATGGGTTGAAAAACAACTAAAAGAGGCTTAAAGGAGAAAGAATGAGTATAGATAAGGAAAAACTAAAAAAATCTGTTCGCCTTTTTCTTGAGGCAATAGGAGAGAACCCTGATAGGGAAGGTCTTAAAGACACACCAGATAGAATTGTGAGATTATGGGAAGAGTTCAAATCCCATGAACAGTTTAATATGACTGTTTTTGAAGACGTAGGTGATTACGACGAAATGGTTGTTGTAAAAGATATACAGTTCTACTCGTTATGTGAACATCACCTACTCCCATTCTTTGGAAAAGCCCATATAGCTTACATACCAGATAAAAAAGTATGTGGTTTATCAAAACTTGTGAGGGTTGTAAATAAATTCGCATACAGACCACAGGTACAGGAAAGATTAACAGCAGAAATTGCTGAATTTTTAGAAAAAGAGCTTAAACCTAAAGGTGTTGCTGTTGTCCTTGAAGCCGAGCATTTATGTATGTCTATGAGAGGTGTAAAAAACCCTTCTTCTTACACAGTAACAAGCAAACTTACAGGGGTTTTTAAAGAAAACGAAAAAACAAGAAACGAGTTTTTAAACCTCATATATAACAGGTAGATGGGCTTTTCTCATCTACCTGTCCATTTCCCGACAAAATCTTTTTTCTTGACAGATTTTTTAAGTATTTCTAAAAACTTTTTCCTTGGAATTTCAACAGCTCCAAATCTTTCCATATGGGGCGTAGATTGCTGACAATCTATCATATCAAAATCCCACTCTCTAAGCTTTTCTACGAGCTTAACAAATGCTACTTTTGAAGCATCAGATACAGTATAGAACATAGATTCTCCAAAAAATGTTTTTCCAATTGAAACACCATAAAGCCCACCTACAAGTTCTCCATCAAGATAAGTTTCTACACTGTGGGCATATCCAAGATTATGAAGCTCTATATAAGCTTTTTTCATTTCATCTGTTATCCATGTTCCTTCTTGTCCTGGTCTTTTTACAGAGGCACACATATTTATGACACGTTCAAAATCTGTATCAAATCTAACTTCAAAACCTTTATTTTTTATAACCTTTCTAAGGCTTCTTGAAACTTTAAGATTTTCTGGAAAGAGAACCATTCTTGGGTCAGGAGACCACCACATAATAGGCTCACCTTCTGAGTACCATGGAAATATCCCTGATGAATAAGCAAAAATGAGCCTTTCTGGGGACAAATCTCCACCTATTGCAAGAGGGAAATCACCGGGAGCTAAATCTGGATTAGGAAACCATATCTCATTTTTATCAAGCCATACAATCATT
>CAZOTZ010000128.1:0-2188 GCA_964582875.1 uncultured Aquificales bacterium
ATCTTTGGTTTTACTATTTTAACGATTTTATCCCCTTCTATCTTGAGTAATGGTTCTCCCATTGCTGTTCTTTTAGCAACAGGTATTTTACTTTCATCTACAACAAATTTAAATATTCTTCCATTCTCAGTGGAAAGGTAAAGGGTTTCTCCAATTTTAACAGGTGAAGCAACAGACAGCCAGTCTCCTTTAGAGAGCTTAACAGCCATCAGTCCTTTTTGTGCCCTTTTCTTAACTTTTCCTTCTTTTGTGTAAAACTCCTCTTTTCTAACAAGCTTTGTATAACCTTTTTCAGTAATAAACAGGATATACTCTTCACTGTTTATTATAAACCCTCCTCTTACTTCATCTCCTTCGTCAAGGTCTATAGCTTCTACACCTTTTGCTTTATCTCCTGTAACTCTAACCTGACTTCTTTCAAACATTAACAGGTCTCCTTTCTTTGTATAAACAGCTATGTATGAAGGATGGTCATCTGAAAATGCAGATACAACTTCATCATTTTCAGAGAGAGGGATTATTGAGTGGTTCTGGGATTTATAAAATATATCTTCGTAAGACATTCTTTTTATTATTCCATTTTTTGTAAGTATAAACAGTCTGTCTTCTTCTCCTTCTCCTTTAAATGCTGTACCGATTATTTCCTGTCCATCTTCTTTTAGATGGATATTCCCCTCTCCTTTAGGAAGGTCTGCTCCTAAAGACCAGTAGGCTTTTCCGTTGTTTGTTATAAAACAGATTGGTGTAGATGTTTCAAGTTCCTGGATTGATACAAGTTTTTCTCCTACTTTTGCTGTTGATATTACTGTATTTATCAATTTCTGGAATATTTCTTCTTTTTCTTTGTCTTCATCAACTTTGTAGTTAATAACTCTACCACTGCTAAAAATAGCTGTAATGTATTTTTCTTCAAACGTTAATCCTACTTCTTTTTCTGCAATAAACGTTTTCCTTTCATCTCCATATTTTTCTAAAAGTTCATCTATTTCTTCTATAAACACCCTTATTTTTTCATCTTCTGAGGAAAGTATTTTCTGGTATTCTTCAATCCTCGCTCTGAGTTCATCAGCTTCCTGGTAAAGCTTATCACTTTCTAAGGCTGTAAATCTGGACAGTCTCATATCAAGAATTGCCTGTGCTTGCTGGTCTGAAAGCCCAAATTCTGAAGTTAAAAGTTCCCTTGCAGAGGATACATCTTTAGAACCTCTAACTATCTCTATTACTCTGTCTGCATTTTCTAAAGCTTTCAGTAATCCCTCTACTATATGGAGTCTGTTTTCTGCCTTTTCAAGCTCATATAGAGTTCTTCTTGTTATAACTTCTATTCTGTGTTTTATAAACTCCCACAGGATACCTTTAAGGTCTAAAGTTTTAGGCTGTTTTCCAACAAGAACTGTGAGATTTACAGGTATAGATTTTTGAAGCTGGGTTCTTCTATAAAGATTTTTTAGAACTTTTTCTGGGTTCGCTTCTCTTTTCAGCTCAACTACTATTCTAATACCGTTTCTGTCTGATTCATCTCTAAGGTCTGAGATACCTTTTTCCTGCCCTTTTCTAACAAGTTCGGCAATTCTCTTTATAAGCTCAACCTTATTAACCTGATATGGTATTTCATAAATGATTATTCTATGTCTGTTTCCTGGAAGTCTTTCTATTCTTGCTTTCCCTTTAACAACAACAGAACCTCTTCCATCTGTGTAGATTTTGACTATATCACTGTGGGAAGTTAAAAGAATTCCACCTGTTGGGAAGTCTGGCCCCTTTATGAACTGGCATAGCTCTTCTACTGTTGCATTAGGGAATTCTGCTAAATATTTGAGAGCTTCTGCAACCTCAGCAAAGTTATGGGGTGGTATGTTAGTGGAAAGTCCAACAGCTATACCGGCAGCTCCATTACATATAAGATTTGGAAACTTTGCAGGGAGGACTTCAGGTTCCATCAGAGAGGCATCAAAGTTTTCCCTCATATCAACAGTATTTTTATCTATGTCAGCAAGCATCTCCATAGCAAGTTTTGTAAGACGAGCCTCTGTATTGTGGTTAATAATACCATTTGCAACAAAGGAGTGGCAGGAGCTGTTTACTCTTATTGAATAAACAGTCTTTTCCCCTGTTTCTTCAACAGTTTTCACCTTTGCAAAATAATACCTGTTATTCAGAAGCTCCCTGTATAGTGCTTTGTCTTCTT
>CAZOTZ010000129.1:0-2159 GCA_964582875.1 uncultured Aquificales bacterium
CTTCTATAATTTTTAAATAATTAACTTCTTTTTCAATAATATCTTTCATGTTTATGTTTAATGCACTTAATCCGAGTATTTCCAGTGTGTTTTCCATTTTGTGTTCATAACTTAAAGAAATAAAAGGAGTTTCAGTCAGTATTGAAAATATAATGGAATGATACCTTGCTCCTATTAGAAATTCAGCTTCACTTATAAGACCAAGGTGGTACTCAACAGAGTAGTCTTCGTCAAATACAGATATATCTTCACTGTTTAATTTTTTTTTGAGAAAGTTTAGGTAATCTATATCGTTTTGACACCCATACAGCTGGGGTAGTAAGACTACAGTAAATCTTTTCTTCAGGAATAGATTTATTATTTTTAGATAGATACTATCTATTTTTTCCTTTGGAATGTTTTCAAAATATGGATGCCAGTTGTAAAGTTGATTTGGAACAATAACTACAAACTTTTTGTTTTTTAGTTTTTTTAGGAACTCCTCAGGTTCTTTTTTCTCAATGTTATTTAAAAAAGCTGTATCAATTGATTCAACAAAATCAATTCCTAACTCTTTAGCAAAATTTTGACTTTTTTTGTCTCTTAAAGAAAGAAAATGAACATTTTTCAAAACAAAAAGACTGGCTCTTTTAAATATCCTGTTTTCAGGTATTGGTCCAAAGGATATAGAGTATATACCTACTTTTTTCCCAAGTTTTAAAGCTAAAAAGAGGCGCCATACATACCACCAGTCCATATAAGGACCAATATTTACTCCACCAGGAGCATTAACGATGATATCGTACTCTTTTATTAACCTGTAGTTTTTGTAGATATTCTTGTTGAAGATGAAAAAGTTTTTAGTGAAAGATATAGGTAAATAAAAAGTCATCAGCATAAGCACTTTAGTGGAAAAACTCAGGTCTTTAGGAAAAAAGAAATGTTTTATATCTTTGCTAACATTTATCTTTTCTATATCTTTCATACAGTCAGCATTATAAAAAACACCTATATTTTCAGGTTTAAGTTTGATAATTTCTTTTAGAAAAGATTTTCCTGCTGCTTCATCTCCCCTATTTGATGTGTGCTGGTTTACTATTAAAATCTTCACCTTCCTGTCCTTTTTAATTAATCTTAAAAATCATAAACAATAGCATATAATATATATTTTGTTTTACAGAAAATTAAGAGAGGAATTGTATGGAATCAACTGAGAAAAGAGATTATGTGTATAGTCCTGATGAAATAAATTTATATGAACAGTGGCAGAAATTAAAAAGGAGAAAAAAACTTATAATTTCAGTTACTTTAGCCTCTATAATAGTCTCTATAGTTATAACATTTATTCTTACACCTATTTACAGGTCTACGGCAGTTATAATGCCTGTTTATGAGTCTAATAAAGCAACTTCAAGTTTCATAAACCTTGCTGCAATGACAGGTTTGGGAGTTGGAAGGAGTTCTGAGTTTAAAAAGATTATGGCTGTTTTAAATAGCAGAACTGTTAAAGAAAATGTTATAAAAAAGCTTAACCTTGTGGATGTTTTATTTGAAAAAAAGCCTGAAAACAGAAATCCGATTTATGCTGCTGTTGATAAATTTAAGAAAAATTTAAACATAGTTATAGATGCGAAAACAGATACAATAGAAATCTCCTATTACGATAAAAATCCAGAATTAGCTGCAAAAGTAGTAAAAACATATATAGAAGAAGCACAAAATATCCTAAGAAATAAAGCTTTAACTGTAGCAAAATTAAACAGAATTTTTATTGAATCCCAGATGAAAGATGTTGAAAATAGAATAAAAAAATTGAAAAATGAGCTGGCTAAATACCAGAAATCCACAAAACTTGTAGCTCCAAATTTACAGCTGAATAACAAAGTTCGTATATATACAACTCTTTTAGAGGAAAAAATAAAAACAGAACTTGAAATAAAAAGACTTCAAGCAACTCTTTCTTCTTCCAGCCCTAAAATAAAAATCCTAAAACAACAACTTGAAGATATAAACAAAAAAATAGAACAGTTTAAATCAGAGTTTATAAATATGCCGGAAAAACTTGTTAAATACAAAGAAATTGTGAGTAGTTTAAGGGCATTAGAGAATGTTTATCAGATGTTAGTACAGATGTACGAACAGGCTAAATTAGATGAAACAAAAAAATCCCTTTATATTCA
>CAZOTZ010000130.1:0-2051 GCA_964582875.1 uncultured Aquificales bacterium
GAAACTTCTTGCAGCAGCCATTATCACAACACCTATTTTCTTTTCATTTTCTTCAGCACAGGAAGTGATAAAGATAAAAAAACTGACAGTAGCTGAAGAGATTAAGCCGTCAGAGGCAACAGGGGAACAAAAAGAGATAAATGAGGAAGAAATTAAAACAACAAGACAGCTTGATTTAGGGGAGATTTTATCAAACATACTTCCTGAAGTGAGCCATATAAGAAAAGGAGGAACAGCAAACGATATTGTTTTAAGAGGATTTAGCAGGGATAACATAAATGTTTTTATTGATGGTATGAGGATTTACGGTGGGTGTCCAAATAGAATGGACCCTCCTATATTCCACATATCAACACCACAGGTAAAAGAAGTCCAGATACTTGAAGGACCTTTTGATGTTTCAAGTCAAGGTTCCCTTGCAGGAGTTGTAAATGTTAAATCAAAGGACCCGGAAAAAGGAGTTTTTTCCTCTTTTAACATAACTGGAGGTTCCTTTGAATACCTGAATGGAAGTGTTCAGGTAAATGCTGGAACAGACAGATTTAAAATTCTTTCTGGGTACAGCAAACAGTTTTCCCATCCTTACCTGTCAGGGGAAAGGAAGAAGATAACAGAATACCCAAAAGGAAAAAGTGCTTATAAAAAATCTGAGATAAACCATACAGCGTTTAATATAGATAATGTCTGGTTAAAAACAGTCTTAACCCCAGATGAAGAAAATGAAATAAAAATAAGCTATGCCTTTGACGAGGCAAAAGATGTTCTTTACCCATACCTGAAAATGGACGCTGTTTATGATAGAACCCACAGAATTTTAGGAGAGTACAAAGTTAAAAGTTTAGGTCTGAAAGTTTCAGCTTTCTGGAATTTTGTAAGGCATGATATGCAGGATAGATGGAGAAAAAGCTCTTCTATGTGGTACAGCAGAGGTTATATGATGAGAACGTTAGCAAAGTCAAAAACCTATGGAGGAAAAATCACAAAAGATTTTTCTTTTTTAGGGATTTATAGTGAAGCAGGAGTTGATTTTTACAAAAGGAACTGGAAAGCTGATAACGTTATAATGAACCTTGACAACAGGGGAATGATACCTGATGTTGATGTAAAAAATTACGGTATATACTTAAAAGGAACAAAGAAGATAAACAGTTTTATAGTATCAGGTGGTTTGAGATACGATAACACAAAGACAGAAGCAGATAGAAACGCATTAGGGACAGCAAACAGAAATATATATAATACCTACTACGGTTCAAACTACTCCCTTTCAAAAACAGATAGCTATATAACTGGAAATCTTGTTGTAAGGTATAAGATAAACAAAAGAAACTCTGTTTATGTAGGTTTTGGTCATACTGTCAGAGTACCTGACCCTGAGGAAAGGTATATCGCTTTAAAAAAACCTATGACAAAACCAGACTGGGTTGGAAATCCAAATCTCAAGACTGTAAAAAATAACGAAGTAGACGCAGGATTTGAGTATTACAGGGGACTTTTTGGCATAAAAGGAAATGTTTTTTACAGTGATTTATCAGACTACATTTATCTTACAACAGTGTCAGGAAATTCCCCAAAACCTGCAATGTCGTATCAGAATATAGATGCCCATATTTACGGTGGGGATTTGTCAATTTCAACTGTTCTTACAGATACACTATCTTTAGAAGCAGGTCTCTCTTACCAGAGGGGAAAAAAGGATAGCGGGAAATATACAGACAGTGATTTAGCAGAGATACCTCCTTTAAAAACAAGAGCAGCCCTCAGATACGAAAAAGATTCCTTCTACTGTGTAGTTGAAGGTATATACAGTGGTAAACAGAACAATATAGACACAGACCTTAAAGAGAAGAAAACAAAATCCTACTATGTTTTCAATCTGAAACTTGGTTATAACGTATATGGAAAAGCATCTTTTAACATAGGCATAGATAACATATTTGACAAAAATTACTACACTTACCTTTCTTATCTCAGAAATCCTTTTTCTTCAGGTGTTAAGATACCAGAACCAGGAAGGTTTATATATATGAATGTGAACATGAGGTTTTAAG
>CAZOTZ010000131.1:0-2014 GCA_964582875.1 uncultured Aquificales bacterium
GTTTCTTTTTGTTTATCATTTTATCAAAAATTGAACATCTCTAAGGGGAAAATCATTACCTTCAAATAAAAACTAAAGCTTTTATATTATATAGCTCAAAGAGATTTTGTATAAGTTTTAACATAATTCCCAAAATGTGTTTTTATTGTTTTCTGTAAAATTTTTCAATTAGCAAAATTAATATGCTATAGATTTATAAACTATGTTTTTAAGAGGTTGTTCATGATTTTAAAAAGATATATTAAACTTGATGTAGTTTTTCTATTCTTTTTTTCCTTTCTTGTTCATATTCTTATATTTTTTGATATTGGGAATTTTCCACAGATAAAATGTCCTTATCCATCAAGTGATGGAGATTTCTATATATTCATTTCAAAATTTATTGATGGAAATTTAGATTTTGTTTCAAAAGAGCCCTTTTACTACTCTCCTTTATACGCATATTTATCTAATATTATCTTGAATATTTTCAATTACAACACTTTTTATTTGCAGATTTTCAACATAATGTTAGGCTCTTTAGTTCCTGTTTTTGTATATCTGACAGCAAAACTGTTTTTTAAAGACAGTAAAATTACACTTTTCATAACTTTTCTATCAGTATTTTTTGACACATTTCTTCTTTATGACCTGACTATTTTAAAAACCACAACAGGAATTTTACTTATATCTTCAGGTATTTACTTCTTATCTAAATTTTTCTTTTACAAAAATAAAAAAGACCTTGTGTTTTCATCTATTTTTTTAGGTCTTTCTTCTCTTATATATGCAAACATGCTTCTTTTTATAGCTGTTGTTTTCCTTTATTTACTTATAAAAAATGCACGACTTAGCGTTTACTTTTTAATTCCTGCTTTTGTTGTAGTGTTGATAACATTGGTTAGAAACTACACAGTTTCAAAAGACTTTATACCAATAACAGCTATAGGAGGTATACATTTTTATATTGGGAACAATTTCCAATCCAAGGGTATATACACCCATATTCCTGGGATAAGGCCTTCAGGTTTTGGTCATTACTTTGATGCTAAAAAGATAGCGGAAAGAGAAACAGGGAAAAAACTTAAACCTTCTGAAGTTTCTAATTTCTGGAAGGAAAAAACTATAACTGGGATAAAAGAACATCCAGAACATTTTGTAAAACTCTTAGTAAAAAAGCTCTGGTATACATTTAACTACTTTGATATTCCAAATAATATAAACAAAAACTATATAAAAGCTAAAAGTAAAATATACAAAAATATATCTATTTCTTACGGCATTATAGCTTTACTTGGACTAACAGGTTTCATTTTATCTCTGAGAAAAAAAGAGTTTTTTATACTTAACCTATTTTTCATTGTGTATACGTTTTCTATTGTATTATTTTTCGTTAATGATAGATACAGATTACCACTTGCAATTCCAATGTTTATATACGCAGGTTATACAACTTATCTATTTTTTAAAGGGGACTGGAAAAGTAAACTTAAGACTGGAGCTTTAATGACTATTGTGGCTTTATTGGTTTTTTACAAAACAGATATTTCCAGAATTAACTATGAGACGCTTTCCCAGAGATTTGAAAAAATGTCAGAAAAACTATGCTACTTAAATAAAAAACTATCATCTGCAAAAACAAACAAAGAAAAAAGCATAATTTTGACTGAAATTGCCACAGTTTACCTAAAAACAAAATCTTATGAACAGGCTTTTTATCTTGCAAAAGAAGCTTTTAGATTAAATAAGAGAAATAAAGTTGCTTTTTACCTGATGAAAAATGCAAAAAAATATATTGAAAAGTGATTTCTTTCTTTTGGTGGAGGCGGGGGGAATCGAACCCCCGTCCGAGAACGGCCGTTGCTCGGGCTTTCTCCAGGCTCAGCCTGTGTTTGTCCTCTCGCCTGCAGCGACCCCACAGGCAGGGTATCTGCAGGCCAGCCCTGTAAGTTTTCGGAAGATGCCTACAGGGCGGTCAGCATCTTCCTATCCCGTGTGTCTGTCGCCCTTCCTGAGCCCACGGGCAAACTCAGGA
>CAZOTZ010000132.1:0-2010 GCA_964582875.1 uncultured Aquificales bacterium
TCTCCGAAGATAGCTGTTCCTATTCTCACTATTGTAGCTCCTTCTTCTATAGCAACATCAAAATCATGGGACATCCCCATAGATAGATGGGGAAGATTGACAGAGAACTCTTTTTCAAGTTCTTCCTTCATCTGTCTTAAAGCTGAAAAATAAGGTCTTGAGTTTTCTTTATCTTCTGAATAAGGGGGGATACACATAAGACCTAAAATATTTAAATGCTTTTTCCCCAGAGAGTATTCAAATAGGTCTTTAAGATTTTCAGGTGATACTCCATATTTACTCTCTTCTTCACCTATATTAACTTCAATTAAAACGTCCTGAATTTTTCCAATCTTTAAAGCCCTTTTGTCTATTTCATCTGCAAGCTCTTTTCTATCTAAAGAATGAATTAATTCAAAGTATCTCACAGCGTATTTTGCTTTATTGGTTTGAAGACCTCCTATAAGATGCCAGTGTATTTCAGGGTACTTTTCTTTCAAAGCATCAATCTTCTTTATTCCTTCCTGAACCCTGTTTTCACCAAAAAATCTTATTCCTGCGTTATAAGCTTCTACTATTTTTTCTACAGGTTGGGTTTTGGAAGCTGCAAGGAGGATTATATCTTCTGGATTTCTTCCAGCTTTTTTTGCACTTTCCTCAATTTTATGTTTTATCTTTTCTACATTTTCTTTTATTCCCATTTTTACACCTATATTTCGTACAGATTCATCGCTTTTCTAACTTCTTTCATTGTTTCCTTTGCTATAGCTCTTGCCTGTTTTGTTCCTTCTATAAAGATATTCTCATACTCCTCAATATTTTCTTCTATCTGCTTTCTTTTTTCTCTTATCGGCTCTAAAAATGAATTTAAGTTTCCTGCAAGGATTTTTTTACAATCAACACAGCCAATTTCTGCATTTCTACACTTTTTGTCTATATCTTTTACTGTTTCTTCATCTGTAAAAATTTTGTGATAGCTATAAACGATACATACTTCTGGATTTCCAGGGTCAGTTTTTCTAATTCTCTGGGGGTCTGTTTTCATTTCAAGGACTTTCTTTTCTACAGTTTCTTTATCATCAGATAGATATATTGCATTGTTGTAGGATTTAGACATCTTCCTTCCATCTATTCCCGGAAGTCTTGCTGCTTCAGTTAGTAAAGCTTTAGGTTCTGGAAATACTTCTTGATATAGATTATTAAATCTCCTTGCTATTTCCCTTGTTAGTTCTATATGGGGAAGCTGGTCTTCTCCAACAGGTACAGCATCAGCTTTGTATATAAGAATATCTGCTGCCTGTAGTACTGGATATGCAAGAAAACCAAGGGTGTCTATATCTTTACCTACGTCACCTTCTTCAAGATTTTTAACAGCTTCTTCAACAATTTTTTTCTGAAGCCCAAACTTAAGGAGTGTCTCTTTAAGCCATTTGAAATCTATTCCCTTTTTACTGTAAAAAGCCCTATGGAACGCTTCTCTAAGATATTCTTCAAAAATCTTTGATTTTTGCTTGCCTGTTGCTTTCTCTAAAGCAGATTCAAAATCTTCTGGAGGTGGTGTCTGTATAATTTTTATCTGTTTACCTGCTAAGAAATCTTTAAGATACTGGTAGTAAAGGTTAAACTTAAGGTCTTTATATGAAGGGTTCAGTTCAAGCCAGCTTTTAGGTGTTATCATACTGAAAAGTAAAGCAAGTTCAGCGTGTTCTTTAACTCCTGACTGGATAAAAAGGGTTGCTTTTTCTGGGTTTATCCCACATGCAAGCCAGTCTATAATCATCTCTCTTATGTTGTTTTTAAGATGTTCTGTTTCTTTGTACTTATTTGTTAATGCATGCCAGTCTGCTATAAAAAATTTACAATCGTACCTTTCCTGTAATTCTAACCAGTTTTTTATAACTCCAAGGTAATGTCCAAGGTGTAGTTTTCCAGTTGGTCTCATTCCACTAAGAATTTTCATTTAAGCCTCCATTTTAAGAACTAAACAGGAAGAAATATTATAAGTTATTATTTTATTTTCATACCAATATA
>CAZOTZ010000133.1:0-1978 GCA_964582875.1 uncultured Aquificales bacterium
AAAATCACAATTTTTGATGAAAATGGACGTATATGGCAGGAAATATCCCAATTTAAAAATCAATTCTGGACAGGAGATATTAAAAGTAAATATGTCTATATAAAAGTAGAAGTTCCTAAAAACAAAAAAACTTCACTTCAAATAGACAAAGTTATATACATATGGGGAGAGCCTGTTTATCCAGGGTTAATTACAGCACAGGGAAAGTACACAGAGTGTCCTTCCCAGGATATAGCATGTGAAACAGATGATTTTTCAAAAGGTAGGTGGAAATATGTTCACGCTACATCTATGTACTCTTTTACAGACGGAATGTACCTGTATCAATGTTCAGGAAGTTTAATCTTAAACCATTCAGGAAACCCAGACCCTATATTTATAACATCAGCCCACTGTATAGATAATGATGAAGAAGCAAAAACAGCTGCTTTTTGGTTTGACTTTAAAGACTCAAAATGTAATTCTTACGATGGAGATGAGTACAGACATTATGTTTTAGGGGCAAAACTTTTAGATGTATCTCCAAATGATATAGCTCTATTACAGATAACAGGAAATCTTGAAGTTAACAAATACACATACCAGTGGATAAAATGGGATAACGACGAAAAAATCAGTAAAGATTACTCTGTTTTTGGTATAAGTTATCCTTTAGAAAACCCTGCAATGTACCACGAAGGTTATATAGTAAAACCTTGCTACCTAAATTACAATCCTGAAAAAGGACTAATAGCAGACTGTAGAAATGTCAGGTATAGAAACGGTTTTAAGGTAAACTGGGACATTGGAAGTATAGATTTTGGTTCAAGTGGTTCTCCTCTTTTATATCCTTATGAAGATAACGAAGGAAAAACAGACTGGAAGATAATAGGCGTTTTATCTGCAAAAGAAATGGGATGTAATCCACCAGTTGGTATATATTCAGACTTTTACGATTACATAAAATCTGATGAAAAAGCTTTTCAGATTTTAGAAAATGGTCTTCCTGATGACAAGTATGAAGAAAATGATTTTCAAAATCAGGCAAGTAGCAGGTTAGATAACCCATATAAATGTTCACTTAACAGGGAAGGAAAGAATCTTGTTGTTAAATTGAAAGATGAAGACTGGTACAGATTTTATTTACCAAAAGGATGTAAGTTACTTTTAAAACCTTCTTATGAAAAGGAAAGGGGAAAAGTTCTGTTTTCTTTATTAGATAAAAAAGGCAATACAATTGAGATGGATAATGATGGTTATTTCTGGGAGTACACAAGTGATAAAAAACAGTATGTTTTCCTAAGGGTATCTATAAATGAAAATACATACCAGAATTACTCACTTAAAGTAAAAAAGATACCTGTAAATCCAAATTCAAAGCTTTCAGTAAAGTTAAATCTTGATTCTCCTTATCTGAATAAGATTTACTATACATTCTCAGTGGATATAAAAAGCGACAAATACAGACCAGAAGATTTCAAAATATGCAAAAGTTTAACACCATACGAGTGTAATTACTGGTTTGATTACCAGAAGAAATACTATGGATTTGTAGGAAGAAAGGAAAAAGAGTACAGGCTATATGTATGGGGGAAGGACCCAGAAGGAAAAATTACAAACATATACACAATAAAAACATATGTTGATAGAACTCCTCCAGAAGATGGTTCTATAGCAGTAGAAAAAAGAGAAAATGGTTTACTTATAAAATGGTCTGGCTTTAGGGACAAAATAAGTGGTATTAAAAGATATAAACTTGTGTACAGCGAAAAACCAATACGTTCCTGTAGAGAAGGTAAGGTTGTTTATAAAGGAAAAAATACACAATTTTTCCATTCCTTTGTAAAGACAAAGCCATTGTATTACAGTGTTTGTGCTGAAGACCTTGCAGGAAACTGGTCTAAGGGAACAGTCAAAAAAGTTGAATAAAAAAAGCCCTCCCCGATGGGAGGGCAGAAGAAGGGAGAGTGGATGAGAGGGAGTTATTAGTTATTGAAAA
>CAZOTZ010000134.1:0-1974 GCA_964582875.1 uncultured Aquificales bacterium
AAATACCCACAAAATCATTTACCTTTTCTTCAAAAAGTTTACTGTATTTTCTATCAGTTATAAAATTTTGATGGAATAAATCTACAAACTTCTTAAGGCTTTCCTCTTTGAGATAATAGCTACTTTCTGAGCTTATAAAATCATCTTTAGAAAATATACCCCTATTGAAAAGAAACAGTACGAAATCAGAAAGTTTTACCCTAAAAATCTCCATAAAGTCAGAAGAAAGGGAGGCATGAGTTCCCCTTTTTTTATGGAGGAAGCTTATGTAAGGGTCAAAACCTTTTGCACTCAAAAAAGAAAACAGCAGGCTGTAGAACATAGAGTAAATTAAACTCAAAAGTGCATTGACCGGGTCTGGAGCTGGTCTATACTCTCTTTTAGTAAATCCAAGGCTGTTATCCTTTAATCTTTCTCTAAAATTTTGAAAAAAGATGTTTGACACTCCCCCTTCTATTCCAAGTATTTCATTATAACTATCTGACAATTCTAATGCTTTTTTGTAATAGCTAAAATCTTCCCCTGTATACTTTTCAACTGCATTTATTTTCTCTAAAACGAAAAATTTTGCTGTCTGCAGACTTTTATCATTGTCCAGAAAGGCTTTGTACTGCTTTAGTCTCAAGTTATAATTACTTCCTAAACTTGTGTTTGTTATCAGTCCTTTAAACTTACCATTTAAACTTAATAAATAAATGTCGGCACTTTTTGAGAGCAAAAAATTTACTGCAGGCATTGAAATCTCAATATTCCCAAATACAAAAACCTTATCAATTCTGTTTATAGGAAAAGACCATATTTTCTCTCTGTTTTCATAAACAGCTATCTGGTTATCCTTTCTTTTTATTTTTGTGCCCTGTTTTGTTATGTAGATAATCTCTTTCATACGAAAATATCTCCGTAGTTTTTGCCTTTATAAATTCCGTTTCTCAGGGGTTGCCTTGTATAAGGAAATATGTAAACCACATCTTGCTTTGGATTGATTATCTCTTTTATTTGACTTTTTAGATGATTTAAAGACTTTTTATCAAGCTCTAATTCAAATACGCTCAGTTCAACATTTATTCCGTAACCAAGAAGCAGTTTAAACAGTTTGTTTCTTCTCTTGCTGTCTGCCACGTCATAAACTACCAAATATTTCATCAGCCCTCCCCCTTTTATAAAGCTGTATTATGTAAGAGATTTCTTTTAATCTTTTGAACCTATTGCCGTAAAAAAAGTAAGTGGAAAGCATTTTTATAAACTTAGTGACAGTAATAGGATAAACTTTTTCATTAAAATCATCTTTTTCAAAAAATTTATCTTCCAACAGATGATGTAATTTTTTTAGAAATCTCAGCCTCATAATTTCTGTTAAATCTTTGATTAAAGAGAGTTTTCCTTCATTTAAGGTTCCACTTTCTGTATTTATATTTTGATTTATGAACCTATTGTAAAATGAGAAAGCTACAATATTTTCTGTGAAGTTGAAAAACATATCTGTTATTTCTCTGCTCTGACTGATTTGTAATCTAACTTTTCTGCAAAGAGTATCAATAAAAACTGCTTTGATAAGAAAATTTAGATGCTGGTTTGTTTTTTGTAGATTTTTATCATTCTTGAGGGAGAGATTTATAAGATTTACTGCTCCAGCTATTTTAAACAGATTGGTCATAAAGTTTGCTTTTGCCTGCAGAATACTAAGCCCTAAAAAAGTGTCTTTTTGCATAGGACTGCTGACTGTTTTATGTAATATAACATCTTGTGGTTTTCCTTGTCTGTCTAAATATACAACATTAACAGAGTTTTTTGACAGCAGTGATTTTATCCATATAGGAAGATAAAAGATGGTAAATACACTTTCTATTTCATCTAAATTTAAATTTTTGATGTTGTACTCTGTTCCCAGTATTATGTGGCTGTCTTCTATCAGAAAGACATCTGGATAATCTTTTATTATAAATAGATTCTTTTTGGTTAAGTAACTTCTCAAAG
>CAZOTZ010000135.1:0-1936 GCA_964582875.1 uncultured Aquificales bacterium
GTTAGCCCCTACGTTGAAGACAGGAAAAAGCTTGAGGAGTTTAGAAAACTTTTACTTTTAGAAAAGAAAAGGATAATAGATAGAGTTTTAGAAAAAGAAGAAATTATTCAGAAAATAAAAGATGAAGGATTAACAGTACCTGAAGAACTTGACGACTATGCAAGGTTTGATTACACAGAGCTTTTTCTTGGTGAGCTTGAAGATATAGAAGTGGAGATACTCAGGGAGATAGATAAAGCCCTTGAAAGGATGAAAGAAGGAACTTATGGGCTCTGTGAAGTTTGTGGAAAACCAATAGAAGAGAAAAGATTAAAGGCAATTCCATGGACTACTTTATGTATTGAACATGCAGCTGAAGCTGAAAAAACAAGAGATTTAATAGACCACAGGTATACTATTTATCTGAGGGAAAGTCTTATACCTTATGATGAAGAATTAGAAAAAGAAGTAAAAGAGGAAGGAGAGGATAAATGAGCCTCTGGGAAAAAGGTTTAAAAGAACTATCTGAACTTGTAAAAAATAAGGAAGTTAAACCTTCAGAAATCTTAGAAAGTTTTGCAGAAAGAACAAAAAATGTAGAACCAAAAATAAACAGTTATGTAACCAACCTTATAGAAGAAGCTGTTGAGAAAGCTAAATCCCTTGATGAGAAAATCCCTTCTATGGATGATATTCCTCCACTTTTTGGTCTTCCTATAGCTATAAAAGACAACATATCAACAAAGGGTATCAGAACAACATGTTCTTCCAAGATACTTGAAAACTACGTCCCCCCTTTTGATGCTACTGTTATCCAGAAACTAAAGGCTCAGGACTATTTGATAACAGGAAAGACAAATCTTGATGAGTTCGCTATGGGCTCATCAACAGAAAACTCAGCTTTCTTCGTTACTAAAAATCCGTGGGACTTAGAAAGGGTACCTGGAGGTTCTTCTGGAGGTTCAGCTGCAGCTGTTGGGGCAGGAATAGTACCAGCTGCTTTAGGTTCAGATACAGGAGGTTCTATAAGACAGCCTGCAGCTTTTTGTGGTGTTGTAGGTCTCAAACCTACCTATGGAAGAGTTTCCCGTTATGGACTTGTTGCTTTTGCTTCTTCTTTAGACCAGATAGGACCTATAACCAGAACAGTTGAAGATGCAGCTCTACTTATGAATGTTATCTCTGGAAAAGACCCTAAAGATTCAACATCAGACAATGTTCCTGTACCAGATTTTCTCAGTTATATAGGAAAAGATATAAAAGGGATAAAAGTAGGTCTTCCAAAAGAGTTTTTCATTGAAGAGTTAGATAGTGAAATAAAAGAAAAAGTACTAAATGCTGTAAAAAGTCTGGAAAAAGAAGGAGTTGAGGTTGTTGAGGTTTCTCTTCCAACAACAAAATACGCAATAGAAGCTTATTACATAATTGCTCCTTCAGAGGCTTCATCTAACCTTGCAAGATACGATGGTGTTAGATACGGTTATAGAACAGAAGATTACAAAAACCTTGAGGAGATGTATTCTAAAACGAGAGATGAAGGGTTTGGAGCAGAGGTCAAAAGAAGAATAATGCTTGGAACTTACTCTTTATCCTCTGGTTATTATGATGCTTACTATCTGAAAGCACAAAAAGTAAGAACACTTATATATAAAGAATTTATGGATGTGTTTAACACTGTTGATGTTTTGATAACACCTACAACTCCTGATGTTGCTTTCAAAATAGGAGAAAAAACAGAAGACCCTATCCAGATGTACTTATCAGATATATTTACTGTCTCAGTTAATATGGCTTCTATACCTGCTATAAGTATTCCATGTGGATTTAAGAATAACTTACCTGTAGGAATGCAGATTATAGGAAAACCTTTTGATGAAGGAACAATTCTCCAGTTAGCCCATTACTATGAGAGAATGAACGATTTTTATAAAATGTTCCCGGAAGTTTAAACTTCCGG
>CAZOTZ010000136.1:0-1924 GCA_964582875.1 uncultured Aquificales bacterium
TGCAAATGCAAATTATTTGCAAATATTAAAACACAGATTAATTTCAAATGCAAACTATTTGCATTTATTGGATGTATTTATAGATATAAAAAAGAAAAAGGGCTAAAGCCCTCTATTCCTGTGGATAAGCGTAAAGAACTTTATCATCAAAAGTTATTCTGACTGCTTCTTCTTTTTTCTCCTCTGGACAGGAAAAGGAAAGAATTATCTTTTCTGGAGAGTGTTTTTTCTTTTTTCTAATAAATCTGGCAGTTTTTTTCTTTATAAACGGAGATGAAAAACATTTAGATAGCTCATCTTCTATATCTTTTCCTAAGCTGACATTTTCTGAAATCAAAAAGAAAATAACATTTTTTAATTTCTCTGCTTCTAAACATTCTGAATTTTCTATAAAACTGTTTTCCATTTTCTCTCCCCTTTATGTTTTTGTTTCTTTATAAGAAACTTTTATGCCAAACTGAAAAGGATTGACTTTTATATAGGAAACTTTTTCCAGATGATAAAAATAAACAAAAACTGACATACAGGATTTTCAGAAATTGTCAGTAGAAGGGATTATCAAGAAACGTATATATCAATAGCTATTGAAAATATAGAAAAAATTTATATAATATGCTTTGAGAAAATTTGATAGCATTGTTATCAAATTAAGGAGGTTTAAAAATGATACAGGTAAAAGTAAAAAATATAGGAATAGATTCTTTGACTGGAGCTCCAATACTTATGCTTGCAGATGTAAATAATGAAGATGATATATATCCAATCTGGATAGGTGTTTCAGAAGCAGAAGGAATAATACTAAAACAAAGTGGTGTAGAAACCCCAAGACCATTAACTTACGACCTATTAAAAAACATAATAGAAGAGCTTGGGGGAACTGTAAAGCAGGTGGCTATTATAGATAAAAAGGACAATGCATACATAGCTGAAATAGTTATAGAAAAAGACGGTGAGGAAATACGTATAGATTCCAGACCAAGCGATGCTATAAACATAGCACTTAGATTTGACGCACCAATATACCTTGATGAAAATGTAGTTAAAAAAGTAAATCTTCAAGAAATCAAAGAAGAGTTAAAAAAAGCTGAAGAAAACAAAGGAAAAGAAGAAATTAAAACTGTTGAACAGCTTGACAGAGAAGTAGGAGAAATAGAGGTAAACAGAAAACCTGAAGTAGATGAAGAGTTAGAACAGTTTAGAAAAATGCTTGAACACATAAAACCAGAAGACTTTGCATTAAAACCAGAAGAAAAGAAAAACGGAGAGGAGTAATCTCCTCTCATTTTTGTTTATAATAGATACTTAAAAAAACAAATGAGGTATCTATTTGAACAGGTACTCTGAAAGAGGCTATAAGATTTTTTTTAAAATCAGGCCTTTTTTTGTAAAACTTTTAAGAGTAAAAGTATCAGGTATTGAAAACATTCCCCTTACAGGTGGGTGTATTCTCGCTGCAAATCACAGAAGTAATCTTGACCCATTTGTCCTAAACAGTATATCTCCAAGACCTATTTTATTCATGGCAAAAGAAGAACTCTTTAAAATTCCTGTTTTAGGCTGGTTTATAAAAAAAGCAGGGGCAATTCCTGTAAAAAGAAATAAAAGGGATATAGGAGCATTAAAAAAAGCCTCAGAAGCTTTAAAAAATGGTGAATGTGTTGGAATATTCCCAGAAGGACACAGAGCTAAACCAAAAGAGTTTAGAAAACCCCAGAGTGGTGTTGGTCTCTTAGTCTCAAAGAACAATGTCCCTGTTGTTCCTATAAGGATAGAAGGAACTGACGATGTTTTTCCAGTTGGAGCGAAATTTCCAAAGCTTTTTAAGTACGATATAAACATAAGAATAGGAAAACCTATCATCTTTGATAATGACGAAAGATATACATATCAGGATATAGCAAATATTATAATGGAGCATATAAAA
>CAZOTZ010000137.1:0-1904 GCA_964582875.1 uncultured Aquificales bacterium
TACAACATATCCCTTGAACATTCAGCTATAATCCAGTATCTCTTCCATGCCTATACGATAGGAGAAGAGTCAATAGAAGGGAAACTTGAAGAGATTGCACGGGAGGAGATGAGACATTTAAGAGTTTTTGCCCATACAGTTGTTGATTTAGGAGGAATTCCTGCCATAGATAAAAGAGCTCCTGTTTTTTTAGAAGCACCAACACCAGCAGAGCTTATAAACTTTGATATAGAAGCTGAAAAAATGGCTATAGAAGAGTACAGTAAACAGATGAAAAAGATAAAAGATAAAAAAATAAACAGAATTTTACAGAGGGTTATTGATGACGAAACTGCTCATATGGAGATTTTTTCAGAAATATATAAAGAGATTATAGACAAGAAGAAAGAAAAAGGAGAAAAGCTAATTGATGAGAATAAATTAAAAATAGCAAATCTTTTAAACAAAGCACTCCATGAACAGTATGAAAAGATATTAGAAACCCTGTACCAGTCATTTATAACAAGACACAGAAATCCCCAGCTAAGTGATAATCTTGAAGAAAGGGCTATAGACAAAATGAAACACTTTGGATGGATAGCTGAAGAGATTTCTGAAGCAGGAGTTAAACCTGATATGGATTTACCAGAGATAGAAAAAATAAATAATGAAAAAGAAATTGTAGAATTCCAGATAAAAGACCAGGAAGAAGAAAGTAAAAAGTACATCAAATTAGCATCTGAAACTGAAGAGAAAGACCTGAAATGGATTTTAGAAAGAATAGCAAAAAGGGAAATCCATTATACAGACCTTAAAGAGTTTTTAGAGAAAGAAACAACAACAGATAAAGAAGTATCAAAAATAGTATCAGCTTTAACTGTAGGAAGTCTTTTTAAGAAAAAGTAATGCTGGCTTTCGCCAGCATTTTAATAGCTTAGATAAAATCTTAAACCGTATACAAAATCAGACTTTACTTCATCAAGATATTGAATATCCCCTGTTATGGAAACATAATCATTGAGACTTATTGTGTAGTACCCTTCACTTACATTGATATCTTTAGAAGTATCCCCTTTTATAAACCCATAACCAAGACCAAGTTTATCGTTATAAAAAATATTGCTTATCTGAATTCCCCCACTTAAAAAGTAATCATAATCTGCAGTTGAAAAACCACATCTGAAAAATACACCTGAATCATCGTAAAGGGTGTAATCACTGGAAAGACCAAAACCCTTATTCTCTTCTGTTCCAAATAAGTAGTAGTAATAAGGTCTTAAAGAGAGTTTATCAGTTTCGTAATCAAACTCAACAATACCAACATTTCCTTTATCTGGTTTGTTTTGCATGTATACACCAGAAATACTTAGAGTGTTGTTCAACTGGTAGTGGATATACACACCTGGGTTATAAGAGGGAAGAACAGCAATTGGATTATTAACAAATGCAGAATTTAGAAACTGGGTAAGTTCATCATTTGCATATCTACTGGTATCTACAAAAGCTGTAGAGTCTATTAATCCCCCTGTTATACTCAGTTTCCCAATTTTCTTTTGATAAAACAGTTCAAGTAAATACTTTCTCCCGGTACCGTTTATATCCCTCAGGTAATCCTCAAGGTCATCAGCTGTTGTGGATATAGAGTACCCTTCCCTTTCTGTTTTGTAAGTAATACCATTTCCAAATGTTATAGAAGCATTAATAAAAAGTTCATCTTTATCTGTAAAATCAAAAGTTCCAAAAATACGAGAACTGTTGTAAACAGCTCCATAACTATCTACCTGTTGATAAACTGTAGCATTAACTAAGTTTAAAATATGTTCGTGAAAAATATGCTCTAAAACAAATGGCTTCTGTGTTTCCTGTGCCATAGCAACTCCAAAAAACAAAACAGAAGCCAAAAGTGATTTTTTCATTTTCCTCCT
>CAZOTZ010000138.1:0-1786 GCA_964582875.1 uncultured Aquificales bacterium
AGTTATCTGGCAGTATCTCCACTATTTTAGACGGTATTGATAGACACATCTTTTCCTCCTACACAAATATTCCACCTAATGCAATATTTTGATAATCAACAGGTAGTTTTTCATTTTTATAAAGGTTAAATCTATCTTTAAAATGGGGTAGTAATTTTCCTGTTATTATTGGATTAGTAAACAGACTCCCAGAGATAACCACATTTTTTAACTTAAGTTTGTATATGACTGTAGAGATTTCTTTTTCAATCCATTCTTTAAATCCTTCAAGGATAGAAAATGCAAGTACTTCGTTAGATGTATCGGCGAGTTTAAAAGAAAGACAGCTCTGGATTATTTTTCTCCAGTCTAAGTAAAATTCCCCATTCTCTTCTTCTAAAAAGTAGTCTATTCTTAAACCTCTTTTTGCTTCAAAAGAAAGGGCTTCACTTGTAAGTAAATAGTAAGGTTCATTTTCATAAGAAACTTTTTCTTCCTTGAAAATTCCCAGTAGGAATGCTAATACATTAAAAACTTCAACAATACTTTCTTTTTCTACAAAAAATTCTGAAGTTCTTTTCTCTAAAGGGTATTTAGAAAGCCATCTGTGTACCAGCTTTTCTCCTTCTTCAGACATATTTTTTATTTCTTGAAGAACGTAATCAGCAGTATCTTTTAAAGATTGATAAACTCTTATAGGTTTTATTTTTATTAAAGGTTTAATTTCTTTGTTCCTTTTTACTGCAACTACATCGTGTCCTTTTTCAGAAAAATACAAACATACTGCATCTTCTTCTAATATACTGTGTTCTGCAAATACTGATAAAATAGCTCCTTCATAACTTCTAAAAGTTTTTTTGTTTTTGAAAGGTATATCTAAGTCAAACTCCTCTTCCATAAAAGATATACAGTTAACACTGTCTACAAAATCTTTAAGCTGGTTTAAAACTCTTTCTTTAGTGTCTATAAGATAATCTCCATTTCCAATATCTAACGCTGCGTAATTGCCAGCTATAGACAGATTTCCTGTTGGTCTTGATTTTATTAAATTGGGAATTATTCCTTTTTCTCCTTCTTTTATAAAGATTTCTCCGTTTATTGTGAAGATTTTCATATCTTTTTGTGGATTTATAACAGGTAAATCAAAACCTAAAACAAAATCTGTTATTGGATTTTCTTCATCAATTTCTTCTATAAAGAAAAAAGGCTCTTCCTCTTTTAGTAAGTTTGACAGGACTATTAGAATAGGTTCATCAGGTGCTTTCAGAAATCCAAAAGATAAATCGGAAATAAGAGTTTTCTCTGGAAAATCCTTGAAAGGTAAAGCTATAACTGGTTTTTCCTGGGAGTATAGTATTTTCATTTCTTCTTCTGTTATATGGAAAAACTCTGTTAGCCTTGATGGATTATTAACTAAGAGTGTAATAGGCTTTTTGCCAATATTAAGATATTTTCTTGCTTTTTCAATGTTTCCTTTTCGTAGTGTACCTAAAAGTTTATATCCATTTGATGTAAAAACCTTAAGAAGACCTTCTTTTTTTAAAATTCCAGCAGCTGTTTTAAACGCTCCTGTAGTTTTTTCTTTATCAAATCCATATCTTTCATTTTCGCCTTTTTTTAGAAAAACCGGTGTGAAACAGTCATAGCAGGAGGTCAAAGGATACTGGTATCTCCTACTCTCTTCTTTATTAAACTCCTCAAGACAGTCTTTACACATCTGAAAGAATTTAAAGACGGTGTTTTCTCTTTTAAATGGATAGTCATAAAGATATGAGTACTGATTTCCACAGTAATTGCAGGAGATAAA
>CAZOTZ010000139.1:0-1729 GCA_964582875.1 uncultured Aquificales bacterium
TAAATCCTGTTTTATATATAAGGCATAACTGTTTCATATTATAATAAATACTTTGAAGAAAAAAATTAGGAGGATTTTACATCAATGTATAAGGTTCTTGTAACTGACCATATATCAAGTAAAGGACTTGATATTCTTAACTCAGACCCTGAAATAGACCTTGATTATCAGCCTGAAATCCAGTGGGCGGAACTTCTTGAAATAATAAAAGAATACGATGCAATTATAACAAGAAGTAGAACTCCTGTTAATGAAGAACTACTTGAAAGGGCAGAGAATTTAAAGGTTGTTGGAAGAGCAGGTGTTGGTGTTGATAACGTTGACCTTGAAGGGTGTTCAAAAAGGGGGATTCTTGTTGTAAATGCTCCAGGAGCCAACACTGTAGGTGCAGCAGAGCTTACAATGGCTCATATGTATACAATTTTAAGGAAACTCCATTTAGCCCATGAGTCTATGATGCAGGGAGAGTGGAACAGGAAAAAGTTTATGGGAGAAGAA
Source organism: uncultured Aquificales bacterium (assembly GCA_964582875.1). GTDB lineage: Bacteria > Aquificota > Aquificia > Aquificales > Hydrogenothermaceae > JAADDV01. The sequence continues at coordinate 499 of CAZOTZ010000139.1, forward strand.
ATTGATGGAAAAGTTGTTGGTATAGTTGGTCTTGGAAATGTTGGTTCACAGGTTGCAATAAGGTGTAAAGCTTCAGGAGCAAAAGTTATTGCCTATGACCCTTACATACCAAGGGAAAAAGGGGACAGATTAGGTGTTGAACTTGTAGATACATTAGAAGAGTTAATAAAAAGGTCTGACATAATAACATTACACTGTCCGTTAACTGAAGAAACAAGGGGAATGATTGGTAGAAAAGAGTTTGAGATGATGAAAGATGGTGTTTATTTTGTAAACTGTGCAAGGGGTGGAATTGTTGATGAAGATGCAATGTACGACTTTATGAAAGCAGGAAAGTTTGCAGGAATTGGTCTTGATGTTTTCTCAAAAGAACCTCCAGATGATAGGATAAGAAGACTTTTTGAGTTTCCTAACATAAGCCTATCTCCACATATAGGAGCTAACACTTATGAATCGCAGGATAAAGTAGCTGTGAAAATAGCCCAGCAGGTTATAGCTGCATTAAAAGGAAAGTTTGTAGAAGCTGCTGTGAATGCTCCTTTTACTGTTACAGAAGGTTTTGAAAACATACAGGCTTACTTGAAGTTAGCAGAAAGCCTTGGAAGTTTCTTAACCCAGTATGCAGGAGGAAACTTTAAAGAGCTTAATATAGAAGTTAGAGGTAATATTGCTGAGCATATAAAACCTATTGTCGCTTACGTTCTTAAAGGTTATTTATCTCCTATTCTTGATAGACCAGTAAACATAATAAATGCTCCTTTCCTTGCAAAAGAAAGAGGAATAGAGGTTGTTGAATCAACAAGGGAAGAAGCTCTAATATTTAAAGATTTTATAAAAATAACAGCAAAACAAAATGGAAAAGAGCATGTAGTAGGTGGAACAGCTTTCTACGGTAGAATTCCTAAAATAATGCTTGTTGATAATTACTGGATAGATATAGACCCTGAAGGGGTAATTCTTGTTTTTGAAAATAAAGATGTTCCAGGTGTTATTGCAAAGATAGGAGAAGTTTTAGCAAGACACAAAATAAACATAGCAGGATTTAGGCTTGGAAGACTTGAAAAAGGTAAAATTGCCCTTGGTGCCCTTCAGGTTGATGATAGGGTAACTGAGCCTGTGCTACAGGAAATACTTGATATTCCAGAAATTCTAAAAGCAAAAGAGATTATTCTATAAAGGAGGCCTGAGGTGGCTGATTCAAAAAAGATAAGGGTAGCTATAGCAGGTGTTG
>CAZOTZ010000140.1:0-1646 GCA_964582875.1 uncultured Aquificales bacterium
AGGTCATTATGAAAAAAATAGGATGGATAGGTTTAGGTCATATGGGATTACCTATGGCAAAAAATCTGAAAAATGCCGGTTATGACCTCCACGTATGGAATAGAACTATAGAAAAAGCTGTCCAGAGTGGACTTCCTTACAAAGAAAGTCTAAAAGAGCTGATAAAAGAAAAAGATATTATAATAACAATGCTTTTTGGTTCTGAATCAGTCAAAGAGGTTTACACCCAGATTTTTGATGTTTGTGAAAAGGTAGAAGACAAAATTTTTATTGATATGACTACTGTTCACCCTGATACAGCAAAATGGTTAGCAGAAGAGATAATAAAAAGAGGTGGAGATTTCCTTGAAGCTCCTGTTTTAGGAAGTGTAATTCCTGCTGAGAAAGGAGAGTTAACAATTGTTGTAAGTGGAGAGAAAGAAACATTTGAAAAAAACTACGATATATTTCAGGTTCTTGGGAAGGCTATCTTTTACATGGGAGATTACGGTGTAGCATCAACTATGAAGCTTATAAATAACACTGTTTTAGGTTCATTTATGGCTGTTTTAGCAGAAGCTTTTGCATTTGCAAAAAAAGCAGGTATAGAACCCCAGCTTGCCCTTGATGTTCTATCAAACGGCGCTGGACAATCCCTTGTTTTAAACGCAAAGAAAGAAAAACTTCTAAAAGAAGATTACTCAACCCATTTTTCTGTAAGCCTTATCCACAAAGACCTTACATACGCTTTAGACCTTGCCCAGAGGTATAGATTTCCTGTTTTCCTTTCAGCAACAACAAGGGAGCTTTTCAACAGCGCAAAAGCTTATGACCTTTCTGATAAAGACTTTTCAGCTGTTCTTGAAGTATTCAAAAAATTATCAAACCAATAAAATAAAAAGGAGGAAGTATGAGAAAAGTAGCATGGAGTGTAGCACATCAGGAGTTTATCATATCAGACCATTATTACTTTTCTAAACTCCAGAGATATGCAAAAGAAGCAGGAATACACATTGATGAAGTAGATGAAGTAGAGAAGTTTGCAAACTACGACACAATCATCTTTAACTATCCGGAGATACCTTTTTCAAACGACGAAGTTGACTTTATAGAAGAGCTTGTAAAAAAAGGTAAAACAGTAGGTATCTTTGGATATTACAAAAATGAAGATAGAATTGCAGACACATGTAATTCACTTTCAGAAAGATTTGGGATACATTTTAACGGGGATATAGTTGTTGATAATATCAATAACTACGACAACGATAACCTTCTAATTGTTACTTCTGATACCTACAACCTTCCTGATAATGTTCAGAAAGTAATGCTTGCGTGTACAGACACATTGATAACAAAAAAACCAGAAGTCAGATATCTTGTTCACGGAGAAGATACAGCAGAATCAAAACTACAGGAAGAAACTCTCCTTTTTGCTGAATATGTAGACCCTTCAGGTGGGAAGTTTATAGCCGGTGGTACCTGTGTTTTCTGGGACAACTACTCTATAGACCTTTACAACAATAAAGAGTTCAGTTTAAATCTCTTAACAAGATAACAAAAGCCCCCTCAAGAGGGGGCTTTCCCAGTTTTCTTCCAATTCTTTATCCAAATCAATGGATAGTTTTTTCACCGCCATTATATTATTAGTAGCAACATATACAAGGAGG
>CAZOTZ010000141.1:0-1631 GCA_964582875.1 uncultured Aquificales bacterium
ATGGTTTTGTCAATGGTTGTATGTTAATTTTATTCTGTAAGTATTTAAAAATAATGAGGTTAATATGAAAGGATACTGGATACCTGTTTTACATTCCCACCTTCCTTATGTGAAACACCCAGAGTACGACTATTTTTTAGAGGAACACTGGCTTTTTGAGGCTATAACAGAAACCTACATTCCACTTTTAAAAAATATGAAGAAACTTGAAGAAGAAGGAGTTGATTTCAGACTTACTGTTTCAATAACCCCACCTCTTGCTGAAATGCTAAATGATAAGCATCTGATGGAAAAGTACAAAAAATACCTTGATAGGTTCCAGGAACTCACAGAAAAAGAGATAGAAAGAACTAAATATGATGAAACATTTAACAGACTTGCTAAGTTTTATAACCAGAGGATAAAAGAGATAAAACAGTTTTTTTATGGTTTTTTAAAGGAAAATGTTTTAAATGGCTACAGGTACTTTAAAGAAAAAGGAGTTCTTGAGATTATAACATGTGGAGCAACCCACGGTTTTTTACCACTTTTATCCCCTAATAAAACTGCTGTTGAAACCCAGATAAAGGTAGCTGTTGAAACCCACAAAAAGTATTTTGGTGAAAACCCAAAAGGAATATGGCTTCCTGAATGTGCTTATTTTGTAGGTCTTGATGAAATTCTCTCAAAGTACGGTATTGAGTTTTTCTTTATGGATTCCCATGGTCTTATTTTTGGAAAAACAAAACCTAAGTATGGAGTGTTCGCACCTGTTTATACCCCTTCCGGTGTTGCTGTTTTTGGAAGAGACCCTGAATCTTCAAAACAGGTATGGAGTTCAAAGGAAGGATACCCAGGAGACCCTTACTACAGGGACTTTTACAGGGATATAGGTTATGACCTTGATTTTAACTATATAAAGCCTTACATAAGTCCTGACGGAGTTAGAGTTTATACAGGTGTCAAGTACTACAGAATAACTGGAGACGTTGATTTAGGAGAAAAACAGCCTTACGTCCCTGAAATAGCACAGGAAAGGGCTAAAGAACACGCAAAACATTTCCACTGGGCAAGGGAACTCCAGATGGATTATCTGTCTAAACATATGGATAGATTACCTGCTGTTGTATCCCCTTACGATGCAGAACTATTTGGACACTGGTGGTTTGAAGGTGTAGATTTTCTCTACTATCTGTTTAAAGAAATAGATAAACATAAACAGTTTAAGGCTATAACCCCTTCTGAGTACCTTGATTTATATCCTGAAAATCAACTTGTTATTCCATCACCTTCCTCATGGGGGGACAAAGGATACTTTTATGTATGGCTTAATGGGGGAAATGACTGGATATACAGACACCTACACTATATGGCTGATGTTATGGAAGCGTTTGCAGTAAGATATGAAAGAGAAGAAAATCCTTTGAAAATCAGAGCTTTAAACCAGATGCTCAGGGAACTTTTACTTGCCCAGAGTAGCGATTGGGCTTTTCTTATGACAACACAAACAGCAAAGGAATACTCAATAAGGAGGACAAAAGAACATATAAACAACTTTTTGAAGTTAAAAGAAATGGTAGAAAGAGACAGTATTGACGAAAGCTTCTTATCAAAGCTTGAGGAGAAAAACGGTATTTTTGAGGAAATTGATT
>CAZOTZ010000142.1:0-1500 GCA_964582875.1 uncultured Aquificales bacterium
GCTACTGTTAATGTTCCTGCTTGAGCTGCGCTAACTGCTAAAAGTCCCGCTGCTGCCAAACTTAATACTTTCTTCATGTTGAACCTCCTGAAATAAAATTTTTATTATATCCCTAATTTAGATTTTATTACAACGCTTTTTATATTGTCAATATCATCTCTTACAGTTATTATTCATCTGAAAAACCACTTATAGTATATATAACAAAAAAAATGCCAATTTTTTATCCTTAATACCTTTTCGTATTTAACAGGTTTATCCTTTATTTTCAGAAATACAAGTTGAATTTTTGCAAAAAAACAAAGAAAGGGGAGAAAACTCCCCTTCTATCTATTCACAGCTTGGACAGATTTTGTTTAGAAGTGGGTCTGTTGGACAGGCATCAATATTTCCAGACTTAACCTTATCAACTACTTCATCACCGTACTTTTCCCTTGCCATTCTCTCAATTTCCTGAATATCCTCTTCTGTTTTTGTTTTAGGATTTGTTTCCTGTTGTTGTGTAGACCTTCTAAGACCAAATCCTCTTCTTGTTCCTCTTTTGTTGACTTTCTGGGTATATTTTTCCCCTTTGACGGTTTTGTCTATGAAACAGTAGTATGTAGATTTGAGACCTTTTTCCCATGCATACATATATATATCAAACATATCTCCCCTTAAATCTTCTTCTATATACAGAGATTTTGAAACTGCCTGGTCTATGTATTTTTGGAATGCTGCTGCAATGTCTATCTGTCTTTTTGGATGTATTTCGTAAGCTCCTTTGAATAGTGCTTTGTTGATTTTTCCTTCAAGCTCATCTATATACTGGATAGAACCACCATCAGCTTTTATTTTTTCTGACATTTCTTCATTCCACATATCAAGTTCTTCTAACTTTTTCATAAGTTGTTTGTTTACCACTATAAACTTACCAGAGAGGGTATCCCTTGAGTAAACATTTGAGAAATAACTGTCTATTGAGGAAGTTGTTCCTGCAATGATTGATATTGAAGCTGTTGGTGCTATTGCAAGTAAAACTGCATTTCTTCTTGGTGGGTACGGATATGGTTTCCCTGCTTTTTTCATCTCTTCATAATGTGGAAAAGCTCCTCTTTCTTTAGCAAGTTCTTCTGATTTTTTATAAGCGACATCTCTCATAAACTTCGCTACTTTTTCAGCAAAAGCAACAGCTTCATCACTATCGTAAGGTATACCAAGCTCTATTAGTGTTTCTGCAAATCCCATTAAACCTATTCCTATAGGTCTTAAATCCATTGTGTTTTTACGGCTTTCTTCAGATGGGTAGAAGTTTTTGTCTAATATGTTATCAAGGGCTACAACCATAGTTTCTATAGTATCTTTCAGCTTATCCCAGTTTATATCTGTTTTGTCTCTTCTAACATGTCTTGAGAGGTTTATAGAGGCTAATGTGCATACAGCTGTACTTTCTGGTGAGTTAGGAATAGATATTTCTGTACAGTTTCCTGTAACTATTCCGTTAAATATTAGTGAATGGTT